>NZ_JAXOJP010000020.1:0-87887 GCF_036663795.1 Parasphingomonas halimpatiens | reverse complement strand
GACTGGGAACGATCCATCGAAAGCTCGACCGCATGGGCAACCATCGCCAGCATCCGCATGATCACCCGCAGAATCGCAAGAGTCTCAATCAGTTGAGAAACTTTTGAATCAGGCTCTGAGAGCGGCGCCGCGCCGGCGGCATCGTCAAGCCATGTTCAGATCGGGCCGACGCACCGCAAAGTGCGCCGGCCCGATGTCGTTTGCGGGTTACGCAATCACCAGCGCAGCGATGAAGCTCTGGCCGGGCGCCCTCCCCAAAGGAACCTTTTGCGCCCGTTACGAGTCTTGCCTTGTGTACCCGCTGCGACGGGTAAGCAATGGAGGGAAGAAAATGGGTCTCACCGGTCTTATCGTATGGCTCGTGGTCGGCGGCGTTTGCGGCTGGCTGGCGAGCATGGTTATGCGCACCGATGGTCAGCAGGGCATTGTGCTCAATATCGTGGTCGGCATTGTCGGCGCGGTTATTGCGTCGTTCATTTTCGGCGCCGGCATCAACGAAGCCATCACTGTGATGACGTTCGTCTATTCATTGGTCGGCGCGATCATTCTGCTCGCGATCGTCAATCTGGTGCGTCGCGGCACGGTTCGCTGAACCATCAGTAACGCTTCGGAAATGGGGCCGTCCGTGCGACCGGGCGGCCCCATTTCTCATTATTTCAGCAGAAAGCGCACTGACAGGGTAACGGTTACATCGGCTTCACCCGCCGCAACCTCGGTTGTTGCAACCTTGTCGCGCGCCGCCATCGCAAAGACGCGCGGGGGTGGCGAACCGCCGTCATTCTGGCCCGCTTCCGAGATCGATACGATTCGCGCCACGCTGAGGCCGGCGGCACGGGCATAGAGCTCGGCGCGCGCACGCGCCTGCTTCACCGCATCGTTGCGCGCCTCGTCGAGCGCGGCCTCGGGCTTGTCGATCGACAAATTGGGGCCTTCGATCTGATTGGCACCCTCGCCGACCAGCGCATCGAGGATCGCACCGGCCCGGGCGATGTCGCGAAAGCGAATCGAGACCGTGTTGCTGGCCTGATATCCCGTGACCTCTGGCGGCTTGCCGTCGGCGTAGCGATATTGCGGATTGAGCGAGACGTTGGCAGTCTGCACATCGCGCGGCTGAACCCCGGCACGCTTGATCGCCGCGAGCACGCGCATCATGCGCGTCGCGTTGTCGGCCAGTGCGGCCGCGGCGGTGGCACCCTGCGTAACGACACCCGAACGGATCGTCGCGACGTCGGGCACGCGCGTCGTCTTTCCCTCCGCGGTAATGTCCAGCAATGTTCCGTCGGGTAGAATCGGCGACATCATCGGCACCTGCGCCATAGCCGGCCCGGCCAACGGCACGGCGGCCAGCGCCATCAGCATCATTATCTTGCGCATGTCATTCTCCCGGCTTCCTTTGGTCCGGTCGTTCTGGCAGGTCGCAGGCGAACCGGCGATGAACGGCGCAGCACCATGACCGCATAACCTCGGCGGACTTGCGCGTGCGCGAGCGGGCCGCGCGGGTACCCGTGCGACCTGCCGTCAAGCATTGCATAAATTACGTGCGCGAGCCCGGGGAACGCGCAAAAAATGTCGTCGAGCGCTAGCGAACGCGGCGCGACGTAACGAGACGGTAGAGCGCCAGAAGCACCACCGCCCCGGCGGTCGCCGCGCCGTAGCTCTGCCAGCCGCCCTCGACATGTACGCCGAGATAAGGCGAGACGTAACCGGCGAGCAGCGCGCCCGCGATACCGATGAGGATCGTGACGATGATCCCGCCCGGGTCCTTGCCGGGCATGATGATCTTGCCGAGGATCCCGGCGACCAAACCGATCAGGATCCAGCCGAGGAAGGTGTTGTGCGTCAGCATCGCGCCACTCCAGTGTCGCCCGCCCCCCTGTGGCCGGCGCGCGAACCTCGCGCGGTCGCGCAACAATTGCAACCCATTGCGGTGCGAAACCCGCCGCCATCCTTGCGAAATCGGACAAAAGAAGCCAAGGCGAGATGTCAGCCGATGACCCTCTTGAGGTCGGTGCTATATTCAGCTAATACAGCTATGACGAGATGCAGCGGCGGACGGCCGCGACGGGGAAAGTGACGCACATGAACTATGATACGCCGGCGTGGAGCAAGGACGATCAACGCGCCTTGCCGGACGGCACCGAGCGGTCGCGGCGTGGCCTGATCATCGGCATCGTGGTCGCGGTGGCGCTCGCGTTGATCGTCGCCTGGTTCGTGTTTCACAAAAAGCCCGAGCAGGCCAAGCCGGTCGAGCAATTGCCGACCGTGAGCGTTGCGTCGCCGGGTCGGCAGGCGGTCGCGCGGGTGATTTCGGCCACCGGTTCACTTGCCGCCCAGGTCGACATGCCGGTCGGCGTGGCTGGCGAGGGTGGCCGCGTCACGCAGGTGCTGGTCCAGCCGGGGCAGTGGGTCGAGGCAGGCCAGGTCCTCGCCACGGTCGACCGGTCGGTCCAGAGCCAGACGGCCGCGTCCCTCGCCGCGCAGGTCGCGGTCGCCCAGGCCGACGCCAAGATCGCCCAGTCCAATCTCGATCGTGCCCAGTCGCTGGTCGACAAGGGGTTCATCTCGCGCGCCGATCTCGAGACCAAGACCGCGACGCGCGATGCCGCCAATGCCCGCGTGCGCGTCGCGCAGGCGACGCTCGGCCAGCAGCGCGCCGCCAACGGTCGCCTCGACATTCGTGCACCGGCCGCCGGCCTGGTGCTGCTCCGTTCGGTCGAGCCGGGGCAGATCGTCAGTGCCGGCGCGGGCATGCTGTTCCGCATCGCCAAGGGCGGCCAGCTCGAACTGCGCGCCCAGCTCAGCGAAGCCGATATCGCGACGCTCAAGGTTGGCGACAGCGCCGATGTCACGCCCGTGGGCAGCGACAGGAAGTTCGCCGGGCATATCTGGCAGGTCTCGCCGGTCATCGATCCGCAGAGCCGCCAGGGCATCGCCAAGATCGCGCTGTCCTACGACCAGGCGTTGCGGCCGGGCGGTTTCGCCGCGGTGTCGATCCGCAGCGGGACGAGCGATTCGCCGCAGCTACCCAACTCGGCGATCCAGAGCGATGAAAAGGGCAATTTCGTCTATGTCGTCGGGGCCGACGACAAGGTCGTGCGGCGCGCGGTCACGATCGGCGAGGTATCCGACAGCGGCGTCTCGATCGCCTCGGGGCTGATCGGGAACGAGCGGGTCGTACTGTCGGCCGGTGCGTTCCTCAATCCGGGCCAGAAGGTGAAGCCGATCCTGTCCAAGACCAGGAGCTGACATCATGGGTTTCCGCAACATCTCGGCATGGTCGATCCGCAACCCGGTTCCGTCGCTCGTCCTGTTTTTCATGCTGACGGTAGCGGGCATCTTCAGCTTCAACTCGATGCAGATCAACAACAACCCGGACATCGATTTTCCGGTTGTCGTCATATCGGTCAGCCAGCCCGGGGCGGCGCCCAGCGAGCTCGAAGCGCAGGTCACGCAGAAAATCGAGTCGGCAGTGCGCAGCCTGCAGGGCATCGACGAGATCAATTCGCGGGTCACCGAGGGCCAGTCGCTGACCATCGTGCAGTTGGCGATCGGCACGCCGATCGACCGCGCGGTCGAGGATGTGCGCAGCGCGGTGCAGCAGGTACGCAGCGATCTTCCCGACGGCATTCTCGAGCCGCAGATCGAACGCGAGAACACATCGAACCAGGATCTGGCCAGCTACGCTGCGGTCAGCACCGACATGACGATCGAGCAGCTCAGCTGGTATATCGACAATACGGTCAGCAAGGAGCTGCTGGCGGTGCCGGGCATGGCGACGGTCGGTCGCAACGGTGGGGTCAGCCGCGAAATCCGCGTCATCCTCGATCCGGTGCGGCTGCAATCGCAGGGGCTCACCGCGAGCCAGGTCAATCAACAGCTGCGCCAGATCAATCTCAACGCCGCCGGCGGCCGCGCCGAAATCGCCGGGTCGGAGCAGTCGGTGCGGGTGCTGGGCAATGCCCGCACCGCCTATGATCTGGGCCAGCAACAGATTTCCGTCGGGGGCGGTCGCACGGTCAAGCTGAGCGACATCGCCGATGTGCGCGATCTCTATGCCGAGCAACGCTCCTCCTCCGCGCTGAACGGCCAGCAAGTGCTGAGCTTCGACTTTCAGCGCGCCAAGAGCGGCTCCGACGTCACGGTGTTTCGCGGCGCGGCGGCCAAGCTGGCGGCACTGGAGAAGCGCAACCCCAGGGTACATTTCCAGCTGATCTTCAACGACGAGAAATACACCGAGATTCAGTACAACTCCGCGATGGAGGCGATGGTCGAGGGCGCGGTTCTCGCGGTGATCGTGGTGTTCCTGTTCCTGCGCGACTGGCGCTCGACCATCATCTCGGCGCTGGCGATTCCCCTCTCGGCGATCCCGACCTTCTGGTTCATGAGCCTGATGGGTTTCACCCTGAACGGCATCAGCCTGCTCGGACTGAGCCTCGTCGCCGGCGTGCTGGTCGATGACGCGATCGTCGAGATCGAGAACATCGTGCGGCACATGCGGATGGGCAAGACCGCCTATCAGGCCGCGATCGACGCGGCCGACGAGATCGGCCTAGCGGTGCTGGGCACGACCATGGCGATCGTTGCGGTATTCCTGCCGGTCGGGCTAATGCCCGGCATTTCGGGCCAGTTTTTCAAGAATTTCGGACTGACCGTCGTTGTCTCCGTGCTGATGAGCCTCGCCGTCGCGCGGCTGATCACGCCGATGTTCGCGGCCTATTTCCTCAAGGCGCATGGCCATCAATCGCATGGCGAGGGGCGGATGATGGACGCCTATATGGCAGTCCTGCGCTGGACGCTGCAGCATCGCTGGTCGGCAATAGTCGGCAGCGTCGCGGCATTGGCGCTGACGATCGTCTGCATCATGAACCTGCCGATGACCTTCCAGCCCGACCAGGACCAGGATTCGAGCACCGCCACGATCGAGATGGTGCCGGGCACGACGCTGGCCCAGACCGAGGCGGTTGTGGAGCACGTCGCAGGCTTCCTGAAGAAGCAGCCCGAGGTCGCTTCGGTCTATTCGCGTGCCTTTGTCGGCAATGGCCGCGTGACCGCGATCTTCAAGGAAAACAAGAAACAGACCAGTAACGCCTTCGAGCGCGCGCTGGCGCCGCAACTGGCGCAGATCGTCGATGCGCGGGTGTCGTTCCGATCGAGCAACGGCTGGGGCGGCAGCGGCCGCGACCTGACGATTACGCTGGGCGGCGACGACCCCAAGGTGCTGACGCAGACCGCGATCACGCTGGTGGAACAGATGTCGCACCTGCGCTCAGTGGGCGCGCCGCGCATCACCGGCGACCTGCAACGGCCGGAGATCGTCATCAAGCCGCATGTCGATCTTGCCGCCAATCTCGGCGTGACGACGGCGGCGCTGTCATCGGCAATCCGCATCGCCACGCTCGGCGACATCGACCAGAACAGCGCGAAATTCTCGTTGAGCGACCGCCAGATCCCGATCCGGGTCGCGCTTGACCAGAATGCGCGCCAGCGGCTGTCGACGATCCAGAACCTGCCGGTGCAGACCAGCTCGGGCGGATCGGTGCCGCTGAGCCTCGTTGCCGACGTAAGCTTCGGGGCCGGCCCGACCAAGATCGAACGCGTCTCCCAGCAGCGCCAGATCACCGTCGGTGCGGATCGCGCGCCGGGCGTCGTGAGTGGCACGGCAATGACCGCGATCAACAACCTTCCGATCATGAAGCACCTGCCCACGGGCGTCTCGCAGCTGACGCTCGGCCAGCAGAAGTTCCAGAGCGAGATGGTCAACAACTTCATCGTCGCGGTGATCTCCGGCATTTTCCTCGTCTTCGCGGTGCTGGTGCTGTTGTATCGCCGTTTGCTGCCGCCGCTGGTCAACATGGGCTCGCTCCTGCTGGCCCCCCTCGGCGGGCTGCTCGCCCTGCTCGCGACGGGGAACCCGTTGTCGATGCCGGTGTTCATCGGGCTGTTGATGCTGCTTGGCATCGTCGCCAAGAACTCGATCCTGCTGATCGATTTCGCGCTCGAGGAGATGAGCAAGGGTGTCGATCCGATCACCGCGATCATCGACGCTGGTCACAAGCGGGCGCAGCCGATCGTGATGACGACGGTGGCGATGGTTGCGGGCATGGTACCAACGGCGCTGTCGCTGGGCGGTGACGGATCGTGGCGGGCGCCGATGGGCATCACCGTGATCGGCGGCCTCATCCTTTCGACGGTGCTGACGCTGGTCATCGTGCCGGCCAGCTTCAGTCTGGCGGTGGGGATCGAGCGCTGGATCGGACCGAAGCTGGGCCGGCGCCTGCTGACCTATCGCCCGGGCGACGACGGCAAGCCGGTGATCGACCACACGCCCGACGCCGGCCGACTCGGCGGGCGCCCGGGGACGATCGGCTATCGCGGCGAAGGCCCCCACCCGGCGGTGTGAGCCTGAGCCTGGAGCACAAAGTGGCAGTGGGTGCGACGAAAGCTTGAACAATCCCCGTTTTCAGGGATTGTTGTCGTAATGAATCTGTTTCGCCGCCCCATTGTCGCCGCCGAGGCTCCGCCGCCCGGCTTGCAGCGCATGCGCTGGGTGGCGACGGGTTTGCTCGTCGCGATGGCGGCGACCTATCTGGTGACGCGCGCGCTGGCCGACCGACACCCGGCGTTCGGTTTCGTCCGCGCCTTTGCAGAGGCGGCGATGGTCGGCGGGCTGGCCGACTGGTTTGCCGTCACCGCCCTGTTCCGTCATCCGCTCGGCCTGCCGATCCCGCATACCGCGATCATCCCGCGCAACAAGGATCGCATCGGCACGACGCTGGCGGCGTTCCTGCGCGACAATTTCCTCATTCCCGCCGTCGTTGCGCGACGCATGCGCGGCGTCGATGTCGCGGGCGCGGCGGGGCGCTGGCTCGCCGGGCCGGGCGGCGGGCAAGGCCGGCTGCGCGTCGGCGCGTCGCGCCTCGCGGCCGACATTCTCGCCTCGCTCGACCAGAAGCGCCTTGGCGGGATGGTCCGCGGCGCGATGGGCCAGCGGCTGCGCGCGCTCGATCTCGCACCGTTGATCGGCCAGGCGCTCGGCGCCGCGATGGCCGAAGGCCGGCACATGCCGCTGCTCGACGGCATCATCCGCTGGGCGGCGAAGATCCTCGCCGCCAACGATCATCTGATCCGCGCGATGGTGCATGAACGCGCCGGATCGGTGATGCGCTGGACCGGGCTCGACGAGACGCTGGCCAACAAGATCATCGACGGACTCGACAATCTGCTGGCCGACATGGCGCACGACCCCGACCATCCCTTGCGCGAAAAGGCCGAGGAAGGGCTGAGCACGCTGGCGCACGACCTGCAGTACGACCCCGTGATGCAGGCGCGGGTCGAGCGGGTTAAGGCCGAGATCATCGACAACCCGGCAATGCAACGCTGGCTCGACGGGGTATGGGAGCAGGCGCGCGCCGCGATGCTGCGCATGGCGCGCGACCCCGATGCGGCGCTGGCCGGGCAATTCGGCGAAGCACTCAACCAGCTTGGCGAGACGCTGCAAAAGGACCCGTTGCTCGGCGAAACGATCAACCGCTTCGTGCGCCGCGCGGTGGTCGGCATGGCCGCCGATTATGGCGACGGGATCGTTCGCTTGGTGTCCGAAACCGTGCGCGGTTGGGACGCCGACACGATCACGCGGCGGCTGGAAAACGCCGTCGGGCGCGACCTGCAATATATCCGCGTCAATGGCACCATCGTCGGCGGGCTGGTCGGGCTGGCGATCCACGCGATCGACGTGTCGCTTTGAACGCCGGACGCAACGATCAGCGAGCCCAGTCCTCGATCCGCCAGCCCTTGGCACGCGCGAGCGTGCGCAGCGGACCGTGCGCATTGACCGCGACCGCCTGGTCCGCCCAGACAAAGGTCGGCGCGTCGGAGACATGATCCGAATAGAAGCGCACATGCACCTGATCGCGCACCAGCCCCTCGCGCGCCATCCACGCCTCGATCATCCGAAGCTTGGCGGGGCCGTAGCAATTCTCGCCCTCGATATGCGCGAGCAGCCTGCCATGCACATCCTTGCGCACGCCGGTCGCGATGACGTCGTCGAAACCAAGGCGCTCGGCGATCGCCACCGCATAAAAGCCGTACGATGCTGTCGCCATGACCAGCCGCCGTCCATCAGCCTTGTCGGCGGCGATCTGCGCCCGCGCGCCAGTGAAGACACCCGAGGCGACGACCTGATCGGCAAAGCGCGCCGCCGCCTTGTGCGCCGCCTCGGCGTGCAGCCTGCCGCCGAGGATCAGGCGCTGCGTCCATTGCTTGAGCCGTCCGCGGTCGATCAGCTTTGCGGCATAGGCGCCGGTCGCAACGCCGGCAAGCGGGAGCAAGGCGAGCCGCCACGGCGCGCGACCACGCGCGGTGGCAACGAGAAACGCGGTCCAGGTCGGCGCGTGCGTAATGGTCCGGTCCATGTCGTAGATGGCGAGATGCTGCATCGCACTACCTTACGCATGCTCACTCTTGCCGATCCAGCGGCTTTGCATCAAGGTCAACAACGATGACCGAAGCCGCCGACTTTACGCTGGAGCGCGCCACGGGGGGTGACGTGCTGCGATTCCATGGCGTTCTCGCCCTGGCGCGGCTCGGCGACCTGCCCGACCGGCTGCGTGCCTTCGAGGGCGCGGTCGCCAGAATCGACCTCAGCGACGTCGCGCATATCGATACCATCGGCGCATGGATCATCCACCGTTTCGCCGCCGAAAAGGGCGCGTCGATCGAAGGACTCGACGTGGACGGCGAGCACCTGCTGTCGCAGGTCGAGCAGGCCGACCAGCCCGTCGCGATGCGCCCTGCCCATATCGGCAGCATCGAACGCATCGTCGGGGAGATCGGCGAGGCGACCGTCACCGCGCTGCGCACGATGCTCGGACTGCTGGCCTTTCTCGGCGCGACGACGCTGGCCTTCGGCAATGTCCTGCGCCACCCGTCGCGCTTCCGCTTCAATGCGACCGTCCGGCGTTTCGAGGTCGTCGGTGTCACCGCGCTCGGCATCATTGGCCTGATGAGCTTCCTGATCGGGATCGTCATCGCGCAGCAGGGCTCTGTGCAACTGGAGCAATTCGGCGCGCAGGTGCTGACGATCAACCTTGTTGGCCGCATCACGATGCGCGAACTCGGCGTGCTGATGACGGCGATCATGGTCGCGGGGCGCTCAGGCTCGGCCTTTGCCGCACAGCTCGGCACGATGAAGCTGACCGAGGAAGTCGACGCGATGCGCACGATCGGCGTGTCGCCGATGGAGGCACTGGTGCTGCCGCGCGTCATCGCTGCCGTGGTGATGATGCCGCTGCTGGGTTTCTATGCCTCGCTGGTCTCGATCATCGGCGGTGGGCTGATGTGCTGGGCGGTGCTCGACATCCCGCCGATCACCTATGTCCAGCGCATCCGCGAGGTCGTGCCGCTGACCGATGTGTGGATCGGGCTGATCAAGGCGCCGGTGTTTGGCGCGATCATCGCGATCGCGGGCTGTTTCCAGGGCATGCAGGTCGAAGGCGACGCCGAACAGGTCGGCACGCGCACCACCGCCGCCGTGGTCCAGGCGATTTTTCTGGTGATCGTGGTCGATGCGTTCTTCGCGGTTTTCTTCACCCATATCGGGTGGAAGTGAGCATGCGCGGCGACAAGAACGACATCGTCATCAGGGTGCGCGGGCTGCGCAACAGCTTTGGCGACCAGGTGGTCCATGAGGGCCTCGATCTCGACGTCAGGCGCGGCGAGATCATCGGTGTGGTCGGCGGATCGGGCACCGGCAAGTCAGTGCTGATGCGCTCGATCATCGGACTGCAGACCCCCGATCAGGGCGAGGTCGAGGTGTTCGGCGAATCGATGCTGGGCGACAGTACCCCCGCGTCCGACGATATTCGGCGCCGCTGGGGTGTGCTGTTTCAAGGTGGCGCGCTGTTCTCGACGCTCACCGTGGCCGAGAACACCCAGGTACCGCTGCAGGAATTCTATCCGCATCTCGACCGCGCGCTGCTCGACGAGATTGCCGCCTACAAGGTCGTCATGACGGGCCTGGCGCCCGAGGCAGGACCGAAATACCCCGCCGAGCTGTCGGGCGGCATGCGCAAGCGCGCAGGGCTCGCCCGCGCGCTCGCGCTCGACCCGGAGCTGTTGTTCCTCGACGAGCCGACCGCCGGGCTGGACCCGATCGGTGCGGCGGCGTTCGATGAACTGACCAAATCCTTGCAGAAGACGCTCGGGCTGACGGTCTTCCTGATCACGCACGATCTCGACAGCCTCTATGCGATCTGTGACCGTGTCGCGGTGATCGCCGACAAGAAGGTGATCGCGGTCGGCACGATCGACGAATTGATCGCACTCGACCACCCGTGGATCGAGGAATATTTCAAGGGACCGCGCGGACGCGCGGCGATCGCCACGCTCGACCGGGCCGAGGCGAAACTGGCAGGGGCTAGCGACTGATGGAAACCCGTTCCAACCATGTCCTTGTCGGCAGCGTGGTGTTGATCCTGCTCGCCGTGCTGGCGCTGTTTCTCGTCTGGATCACGCGCTTCGGCGCGACCGACGAGAAGGAGTATGACATCTTCTTCAAACAGTCGGTCGACGGCCTCGCCACGGGGTCGGCGGTAACCTTCTCGGGTGTCCCCTCGGGGCAGGTCAAGCAGATCGCGCTGTTCAAGGACGACCCGCAATTCGTCCGCGTACGGATCACGGTCAGGGAGGAGACCCCGGTGCTGGAAGGCACCACCGCGACGATGCAGGGGAGTTTCACCGGCACGAGCACGATCCAGCTCGACGGTGCGGTCAAGGGCGCTGCGCCGCTCAGCTGCCCGGGGGACAACCCCAAGAACAGCTGCCCGTTCGGCGTGCCGGTAATCCCGCCCCGCGCCGGCGGCCTGGGCGCGCTACTCAGCTCCGCGCCGAAGCTGCTCGAGCGCATCTCGACACTGACCGAGCGGCTGACCGAGGTGCTCAACGACAAGAACCAGGCGTCGATCACCGGCATCCTCAACAACACCAACCGGCTGACCAAGGCGCTGGCCGATCGCGGCCCCGAAATCGCCTCGACGCTGGCCGAGACGCGCCAGGCGATCCAGAAGGCCGGGCTCGCCGCCGAGCAGATAGGCAAACTGGCACAGACCACCGACGGCGTGCTGACCGACGATGTGCGGCCGGCGATGGCCAATCTCAACGCGGCGATCAAATCGGCGCGGACCAGCGCGGAAACGCTCAACGCGACACTCAATGACGCGCGACCCGGCGTCCAGGCCTTCTCCAGGGATACCATGCCCGAGGTCGGGCAGCTGGTGCACGATTTGCGCCAGATGACCCAGGCGCTCAGCACGGTGGCGGAGAAGATCGACCAGCAGGGTGCCGGTTCGATCATCGGCGCGCCGCGCCTGCCCGATTACAAGCCCAGCAAGTGAGGACCATGATGCGCCCTGCCCCGCTCAAGACCGCGCTGGCACTGGCCGCGCTCGTGCCGCTGTCGGCCTGTATCAGCTTTGGCGCCAAGCCGCCGCCATCGTTGCTGACACTCACCTCCGCCACGGCCTTGCCGGCCGGACAGACACAGTCCTCCGCGACCAGCCCGACCATCACGATCACCGTCCCGGCGGTGGGTGGCGCGCTGGCGACGCAGCGCGTACCCGTCGCGGAAAACGAAACCGCGATCGCCTATGTCAAGGACGCACAATGGGTCGAACCGCCGGCGCGGCTGTTCGCGCGCCTGATGTCTGACACGATCGCGGCGAAGACCGGCCGTGTCGTGCTCTCGACCGCGCAATCCTTCTCCGACCCGGGCGCGCGCCTGACCGGCGAGTTGCGCCAGTTCGGTGTCGATGCCGGTACCCACCAGGCGGTCGTGGTGTTCGACGCCTCACTGGTGCGCAACGATCGCCATGTGTTCGAGAAGCGCCGCTTCATGGCGACGGTACCGATGGCCAAGGTCGACGCCGCCAATGTCGGGATCGCGCTAAACCAGGCGGCAAACCAGGTCGCGGGCGAGGTCGCCGACTGGGTCGGCAAGTAGCCGCCCATTAGCGACGCATCGCGGATCGCGGCCCGCTGCGCCTTCGCTAGTTCGCGCCGACGCGCCGCACCGCTAGCGGCACGTCGCACACGTCGACTCCGCCGAGTGCCACCATCCCTTTTGGATGGAGGCGCAGGTCGAGCATCGCGCTAAAGCGGACATTGTCAGCCGAACGATAAACGAAATGCGGTCGCTGCGCCGGCGGCAAGTCACTCGCCAGGCGCACCGAGACAATCGGCGTCCGCTCGCGCGCCGTGGCGTAGACACCCAGCGGGGCGTCGCTGCGCGGCAGCGCCGAGAGATATTGCATGCCCTCGATGATCCGGCCGACGATCGTATAGTTGCGGTCGAGCCGCCGCGCGGCCTGGCCGATCGGGGTGAACAGTTCAGATCCGCTGCCGGTGTCGGGCGAGGAATCACGCGCCACGCCGACCGTGCCGTAGCAATGCGGGATCCACGATGCCGCGCCGTCGGTCGCGACGGACCAGCCATCGGCGGTGATGCCGGCTGCGGTCGAATAGGCATCGGCGCGCGCCAGGCGCTGGGCGGGCGCGAACGACGCGATGTCATATTCGGCGGCCGGCACCTTGACGACATTGCCGGGCAGCGGCTTCTTCTCGGAGGCGTCGCCCCATTGCGCGACCCAGCCCTCCTGGACGCGGTAGACGCTTTCGCCGTCCCACCACTTCGCCTGCGCCAACCGCCGGACATTGGCGACATGTTCGGGCGCATGGCTCGGCGCAAGACGAATCACGACGGTGCGGTTGCCGGCGAGCGTTATGACCAGCAGCTCGTCGTCGGGGATCGGCTTCCAGTCGCCGGCGGCGGGATCCGAGGGCAGTGGTGCAGCCGGCGGCGTGGCGGGCGCAGCCTGGGCGGCGGCGAGCATGGCGAGGAGCGAGATCAGCATGGGAAGCTTGTGGCATGCCCGCCACGCGCTACGCAATCGCGCGATGCTTGCGTGTCACCGATACACGCTCTAGGGCCACGCTTCCGTCCAGGACATGCGGAGCGGTGGCCGAGTGGTCGAAGGCGCTCGCCTGGAAAGTGAGTATACGCCAAAAGCGTATCGAGGGTTCGAATCCCTCCCGCTCCGCCATTCCCGCCCTTTTTGGGGCTGGTAAAAACCCCGGAAATCAGCCATAAAAGCATGGAAATCTGCGGTTTTTTATCCCGCGAGATTTCACTCGATCCCGCACCATCCCACACAAAGTGTGGGGTAAAGTGTGGGGTAAAATGGAGTGAGATGATGGGAAAGCTCACGGCATTAAAGGTTCGATCGTTGATCGAACCTGGCCGCTATTCAGATGGGGACGGCCTTTTTCTCGAACTCAACGGGAAGGGGTCGGGCAGATGGCTCCTTCGAATCCAGTCCGACGGCCGGCGGCGTGACATAGGCCTTGGCTCACTAAAGGCTGTGTCACTCGCCGATGCACGGGACGCTGCCTTTCTTACGCGCAAGAAGATTGCCCAAGGGATCGACCCCGTCGCCGAGCGCAAGGAGGAGCGTCGTGTCATCCCGACGTTTCGCGACGCCGCGAAGACTGTCCACGAGGAGCACGAACAAAGCTGGAAGAACGGAAAGCATCAAAAGCAGTGGATTGCCACGCTCGAGACATATGCTTTTCCCATTCTGGGGAACCGCCTCGTCAGCGAGATCGAGGGACCGCTTATCACCACAGTCCTGGCGCCGATCTGGCTGACCAAACCGGAAACCGCGCGGCGCGTTAGGCAACGGATCGGCAGCGTTCTGGACTGGTCGTACGCCAAGGGCCTTCGAACGACCGAAGCTCCAATGCGCTCCCTTTCAAAGGGGTTGCCTCGTCAGCCCAAGAAGGACGGGCATTTCGCTGCCATGCCCTACGTTCAGGTCCCCGACTTCATCAGCAGACTCAACGAGCGCGAATCAGTCGGCAGGCTCGCGCTTGAAGCGCTGATCCTGACAGCGACGCGATCGGGCGAGTTGCGGGGCGCACGCTGGCGCGAGTTGGACTTAGAAGCCGGGACGTGGACCATTCCGGCTGAGCGAATGAAGATGGGACGCACCCATGTCGTACCGCTTGCCCCGGAGGCGGTCGCTGTGTTCACGCGCGCGGAAAAGTTCAAGCTGAGTGCGAGCGATCTCGTTTTCCCCGGACAGGTCGTCGTGACGAAACCGCTGTCGGATATGACGCTGCTCAAGATTCTTCGTGACATGGAACTCGCCGTGACCGTCCATGGCTTTCGCTCTGCGTTTCGGGATTGGGTAGCTGACAAGACGGACTACCCGGGCGAGGTTGCTGAGGCTGCGCTCGCGCATACTATCTCGAACAAAGTAGAGGCGGCTTATCGCCGAACCGACTTTCTCGATAAGCGAAAGCTACTCATGCGAGATTGGGCCATGTTTTTGCGTCATTGCGCCCAATGAGGCGGGGGCACTCGCTGCACACACAGAGCGCCGGGCAAAACCGGCGGACATCCGAAAACGAAATATCTAGCGGAACCCTTAATCTCTATCTTGACTAACGCCGCTCACAGGTTCGAAACACCATTTCCCCGGCGCAATAAACGGTCACTGGCCCCTCCGACGAGATAACGAACACGAGGCCCTTAACAAGTGTAGAAAATGATTGGGCAGTCAAATGCCGCGAGCCCCGGTCAGACCCCGCCTTCATCATCATGAGTTTCGGGACTAGAAGCCAGTTCTTCGCTGATCTTATATAGCCTTTGTGATCTATTAGTACCGCCCCATCGGTATTTCTCATCAATGCTACGAGGAGATTCTGATGAGCTCGCAGAGTAACATCCTGACCGGCGGGGAATACAATAGAGCTTTCAGTATTTAAATTGCTCTTCTTTCTGATATTGTCATTTGGATGCAGCAATACGATGGTACCACCAACACCGGAGTCTGCCCCGAGAGTATGGATAGCTATACGCAGAATAGAATTCAGGATTTGCATATCCCAAGGAGGGCGCTTCCACTTGTTCGAAGTATATTTCCAGAGCTCTCGCTTAAAATAATACTGATACTTAAAAAAGCTAATTCTACCGTTCTTGTGCACGGCTAGGCCTTCTTGGCACAAGACAATTATCTCGCCGCTAAAGCATCGTTTTATCAAGAACAAGTCTTTGCTAAGAGGTTCTTGATGATTTTCTTCGCCACGATTATAAAGAACATCGTCCCTGATGGTAAATAAATCGAGCTCGTCTAAGACAAATATTTCTTTGAACGAGATTACCCCTTGGGCGTTGGGACAAATGACGCGGAATGTCTTAACACCATCGCAAAAAACCCGCCCATCACCCTTAATGTCGGGAAGCCAATCGCCCTCAGGCATATTTTGGTGATATGCGCCGAATGGATGGGAGCATATAATTGCCCCATGTGTCGGAGTCCTTCCCTCGAAAGAAGGCTCGAAAATCGTTTCAACGAGCTCCCGTAGAACAACATCATTTATTTTGAAGGCATCGTTCTTTAGGAAGCCATTCGCTTTGAACTCCCTTTTCAGGAATTTCAAATGACGAGTTTTCTCCTCGGATATAGTCGAAATTACTTCGTGCAAGATGAACAGCTCGAACACTTGCTGCAGGAAGTAGATCCACTCGGACCCTGGTCGTGATCCGGCCGGCTATCAAAATGAGCGAGCCATATGCCGCAAGTAGTCTCAAACGACTTTTCTAAGTTGAGCCGGTCATCTTCGCCATTAAGGCCGAAATACGGATAATGGTGCAGGAATTCACCGAAGATATAGTCGCAATCTTTTTGGTAAGCTCTCGTGTCGAGGATATGGGCGTGCCAAAACGAGTCTATGAGAGTCGTCGGGACGATTTTTATTTCCGGATAGGCGCATTGTAACGCGAGAAACTGCCGATATCTACGTTCTACATATTCAGTTTCGATATTGCAGTCTGGGCAGACAAATCCTTGGTCCAAGTTAATTTTGCGCTTAATATTACTGAAATCACGAGACGCCACTCTTTCGACCGCCAACTTCACAAGATAAGATTTGCTATGCCCGAAATTAGCTGGCTCGTGTGCTGCTAAACCTAATTTCATGTTACGATCCTATCGGATGGGACTTGGGCAATCGGAAAAAATCGCGGCGTCTAAAACGCGATCTTGGCGCCTCATATGCTAGAGTCGGCGGGCGGACTTGAGGTTAGCTTTCCGCAACCAAAGACGCAACGCACGATGCATCCCTCTGCTCCAGCACGGCTTGGCGGCGGATCGCGTGCCGACTTCGGGGTGCTGCGCCCGCCAAGCGCTTCCACAAAAGCCCGCCGGCGAACGGTAGCAGGCAATTGGCGTACCAGGCCGACCCGAGAGCCCACCACATTTTAGATACCACTACGCCGACTGGGGTAATCCGCTAACCTTCGGTTCCGACAGAATAGAACATGGGATTGCGCATCCAATCGCTGATCGCCGACTCGCGCCAGCCCTTGCAGCGGGTGCTGATGTGAATGTTCTGCGGGAAGGTTCCGTTCTCCATCTTGCGGTACATGGTTGAGCGGCTGAGGCCAGTTCATTCCAGCACTGCTTTGAGGCGAAGGATTCGGTCGGGGGCTTCGGTCATGGCGTGGTCCTGCTTGCATCGGTCTGGCTCCCCGCGAACAGGATTGGGATCTGTGGGTGTCGCGCAAGAGGATCGCGCCTGAGTGGCGGCAGGTGACGTGCTGTGGCGGTGTAAAAGATGCTCTGGCGCACGACTGATTTTGGGGGCTGAATCCCAAGGCGTCTCACGCCTTTGGCGTGACGCGCTCTACGCCGCTGGCGCGTCGCCGAGTCGCTCTGCGGCGTCTCGGTCGATTCCGATGACGATCGCTGACGCTGGCTTGATCTGCGATCAATCCGGGCGGTGCTCTGCACCGGTTCGCGGACATCGCGCGGGCGCGATGGCGTTTGCCTCCGGCATCGAATTGGCGGGTGGGCGTCGCTGCCCTGTAGTCCCACCGCGGCGTGCCGCAACCTGAGCTTTGCTCAGGTCCTTCTCTTCGTTTCGGCCCTACGGGTGCTGCCCGCCTTCACCGGCGGGACTGTCGGTCCGCTCCTGCCGCCCACCCGCCATTCCGGCGCCGGTTGCGGTGTTTGGAGTGAGGAAGATGGAGAAGACGAACACGCAATCGCAGCGCCCGGTCAACACGTTGTATGCTGAGGTCACCGACCGGATCGTCGCCGAGCTTGAGGCGGGGCGGCTGCCATGGGTCCAGCCTTGGGGCGAGGCGGGGGCGGACGTGGGCATGCCCTGCAATGCCGGGACGGGAAGGCGCTATTCGGGGATCAATGTCCTGATCCTCTGGGCGACGTTGTTCGAGCGGGGCTATTCGTCGCAGCGCTGGCTTACCTACCGGCAGGCTCAGGGCTTGGGCGGGAATGTCCGGAAGGGGGAGACGGGAACGACCGTCTGCTATGCCGATCGCTTCACGCCTCGGGAGAAAGACGGCGCCGAGCTGCCGCTTGAGGACGGCGAGGAGCGGCGGCAGGTTGCGTTTCTCAAGCGGTTCACTGTTTTCAATGTCGATCAGTGCGAAGGGCTGGGATCGGGGCTTGTCGCCGGTGCGGTGGCGCTTGCCGAGGAACAAATTGTGGAAGTTGCCGACGACGTGATCGCGGCGAGCGGGGTCGACTTCAGGACCGGAGGGATGGAGGCGTTCTACGTGCCGTCGCAGGACTTTGTGACGGTGCCGGCGCGGCGCGCGTTTTTCGATGAGATCAACGCGTACCGGACATGGCTGCATGAGCTTGTCCATGCGACCGGCCACGCGTCGCGGCTCGGGAGGGACCTTACCAATCCGTTCGGGTCAGAGGGCTATGCGCGGGAGGAATTGATTGCCGAGATGGGTTCGGCGTTCCTGTGCGCTTCGCTGGGCATCGTCCCGACCGTGCGGCATGCGGACTATATCGGTTCGTGGCTTGAGGTGCTGCGCGACGACAATCGTGCGATCTTCCACGCGGCGAGTGCGGCCGGGAAGGCCGCCGACTGGCTGCTTGAGCGGCATGCTCGGGCCTGCCGTGAATTCATGCAGGAGGAAGCGGCATGACCCGGGAGCACCCGGAAACCGCCGAGCTTGCGCGGCTGGCGCGGGCGGTTGATTCGCTCCCGCTCAAGTTACGCGCGGTGTGGCTGCTCGGAACGGTCGATCACCTCGATTACGAGCGGATCGGGTTTCGGCTCGGCCTGTCCATTGCCGAGGTGGAACGCTGCACGGCGCAGGCGATCCTGAGGATCGATCGCAGGCTTTGCGGCCGCCGCGACTGGCTCGGCCGGTGGCGATAGCATCCGAACCGGCGGTGTCCTGTCCGCAAGGGCTGGGCATCGCCGGGCGCTTGTTGGTAGGAACGTCTCGAATGCGTGACCAGCTCGACCATCTGCCGGCATCCAAGCAGCGCGAGCTTGCCCATGTCGTGCGCGTGCTGTTCGAGGAATTCGCCGAGGCGATCGTCCTCTCAACCCAGCCATGGAAGAAGAAAGGGCGCATCCTCAAGGTCGTTCTCTACGGCTCCTATGCACGCGGCGGGTGGGTGGATGATCCGGTTGGCGGCTATCAGTCCGACTATGATATTCTCGTGGTAGTCAGCGACGATCGGTTGACCGATGTGGTCGATTACTGGTCGGCGGCCGACGACCGGCTGATGCGCGATATGACGATCAACGGCGCGCTGAGCGCGCCGGTCAATTTCATCGTCCACAGCCTCAAGGATGTGAACAAGCAGCTTGAGCAGGGGCGGCCCTTCTTCATCGATATCGCGGAGCAGGGAATAGCGCTTTACGAGGCCGAGGGGTTCCCGTTCGCGAGGCCGCGCAAGCTTCCTCCCGCCAAGGCGCATGCGGAGGCGCAAAAGCATTTTGATCGATGGTTCTTGAGCGCCACCGAATTCGCGACTCTCGCTAATTTGGCTGCCCGGGAGGGAATGGCGAACAAGGCCGCGTTTCTGCTGCATCAGGCAGCAGAGCACTTCTATCACTGCACGATGTTGGTGCTCACCCTCTACAGCCCGAAGTCGCATAAGCTGAACTTCCTGCGCTCACACTGCGAGGAGATCGCGCCGTCGCTGATCGCGGCTTGGCCGCGCGACGACAAGTTCAGCCGTCGCTGTTTTGAGCTGCTGCGATTGGCATATGTCAACGCGCGCTACTCTGAACATTATAAGGTCAGTGCGGAAGAACTGGCATGGACGAGCGAGCGCGTCTCCGCGCTCCAGGCATTGGTGAAATTCGTTTGTGAGGAGCGGCTCGCGCCGCCCGGTCAGTGACCGGGCGGCGCTCGAAAAGTCAGGCCTTCTTGGGCGCGCGCGGTGCGCGCTTTGGTTTGGCTGGAGCAGGGACAGCCGCCGCCGCGCGTGCCTGACGGCCCTTCTGGCCGAGGCCGATCTTGTGCGCCATCTGCCGACGGGCTTCCGAGTAATTCTCGGCGACCATCGGGTAATCGGCCTTGAGCTTGTAGCGCTCGCGATACTGTTCCGGTGTCAGGCCGTGGCCCGACAGATGCCGACGCAGCGTCTTGTAGGGCTTGCCGTCGATCAGGGAGATGATGTGATCCTTTGACGCAAGGGATTTGCGCGCCGTGACGGCTGGCGCGAATTCTTTCGCGGACGCTGCGCCATCGTCACCCGACGCAGGAGCCGAAGGACCCGACCCAAGTTCGGTCACGGTCGCGTGCATCGTGCGCAGGAACGCCGGCACGTCTTCGGCAGCGACCCGGTTGTTCTGATTGCCGAGCCAGGCGATCGTGAGTTCGGTCGCAAGCTCGACCGCGTTCAAGGTGGCTTCTTCTGACATGTGTAGTTCCTGCTAGGTTTGAATGGCCGGCAAGCATTTGCGCTGCATTTGGCGGTCACATCCATAATGGATGTTTCGCGCGAGTCGATGCTCGGAGGCTGGTGAAACTGCTTAACCGATCTCGTTGTTCTCGAACATGCGCTTGCCGCGCCTTCGCCAGAGCAGAATCGTCTGTTCGCGGTCCTCACTTCGAAGTCGTGCCGCAGCTTCGGCAAGTGCGCCAAGGATCACTGCGCGGTCGTCATCGGTCAGTTCGATCAGGCCTGCCTTCGCGATCAGCCCGCCAAGCTCGATCAACTGACGCGTCCTATCGCGGCGCTTCACGACCCAGGCCCGCGTATCAGTCCGGGCGCGTCTGGCTTCGAGCCGGTGCCGTGCCGCTATCGCCCGACGCAACGCTGTTCGCGTTGCCACAATCGCCGTTAGCTGCGTTGCCGGTCGTGCGTTGAAAGAAAGCAACACCACGCTTGCGCCATCCCTCCTTTGCATTGGCGTCTTTGCCTTCGACTCCGGACAGCAGCAGTCCCGCGAGCTGTTCGACAGGCAGCGCATCAGCACCGGTCGCAATCACCAGCTCGCCCAGTTGATGGACTTTGCGGTCCTTCAACTGTCTGGCCTTGTCGCCCAGCGCCTTCAGTTCGGCATCGAAATCGCGGGGTTTACGCATCGGTCGGTCCTCATGTTGCGTGATGAGAACAGACCAGTTATCGACTCGGTCGATCAGTCGCAATCTGTTGAAATCTCTTGGGACTTTGCCGTCCCGAGATTGATGAAATCTTTCGAGGGCGCGCTTATACGTCGTGCCGACGTGGCTAGCTTGGTGTAATTGGATCGCCGTCATGGCAATCTACCATTTCTCGGCCAAGGTCATCTCCCGCGCTGCCGGATCAAGCGCCCTTGCATCGGCGGCCTATCGTTCCGCCTCGCGGCTGCACGACGATCGCCTCGACCGCACCCACGACTTCTCGAACAAGGCCGGCGTCGTCCATTCCGAAGTGATGCTGCCGGACGCCGCGCCCGAGGAACTCGGCGACCGCGAAAAACTGTGGAACGAGGTCGAGGCGGCCGAGAAACGGATCGATGCGCAGCTCGCACGCGAGATCGAGTTCGCGATCCCGCGCGAGATGACGAAGGAGCAGGGGATCGAGCTTGCCCGCGATTTCGTTGCCCGAGAGTTTGTCGATCGCGGGATGATCGCCGATCTCAACGTGCATTGGGATGTCGGCGCCGACGGAATGCCGAAGCCGCACGCGCATGTGATGCTGACGATGCGCGAAGTGGGCGAGGACGGGTTCGGCAAGAAGAACCGCGGCTGGAACCGCACCGACTTGTTGGAGAAATGGCGAGAGCGCTGGAGCGAGCACGTCAACGAGCGGCTAGCCCAGCTCGATATCGACGCGAGGATCGATCACCGCTCGCTTGAGGCTCAGGGGATCGAGCTCGAGCCGCAGCACAAGATCGGGCCGGCGGCGTCGCGTTTGGCGGCGCAGGGGCTGGAGTCCGAGCGGCTCGAAGAGCACCAGGCCATCGCCCGCGCGAACGGCGAAAAGCTGCTGGCAAATCCCGCGCTCGCCCTCGACGCGATCACGCACCAGCAATCCACGTTCACCAACCGCGACCTCGCGATGTTCGTCCACCGACATAGCGACGGGAAGGAGCAGTTCGACCGGGTGATGGCGGCGGTGAAGGCCGCCCCCGAGCTGGTCGCGCTCGGCACAGATGGGCGCGGCGATCAGCGTTTCACCAGCCGTGCGATGATCGAGACTGAACAGCGGCTTGAGCGCGCGACCGGCGCGATGGCGAATCGCGATCACCACGCCGTAGCCGATCGCTACCGCGACACCGCGCTGGCGCGGGCGGCGGCGCGGGGCATGTTCCTCTCTTCCGAGCAGCGCAGCGCGTACGAGCATGTCACCGATGCAAAGGGTCTCGGTGTCGTCGTCGGCTATGCCGGCACTGGCAAGTCGGCGATGCTCGGTATCGCGCGCGAGGCATGGGAAGGGGCGGGCTATTCCGTTCACGGCATCGCGCTGTCGGGCATCGCCGCCGAGAATCTCGAAACTGGTTCCGGCATCGCATCGCGCACGATCGCAAGCATGGAGCATCAATGGGGTCAGGGTCGCGAACTGCTGACCAACCGCGATGTGCTGGTGATCGATGAGGCCGGGATGATCGGTACGCGCCAGATGGAGCGCGTCATCAGCGAAGCTGAGAAGCGCGGGGCGAAGGTCGTCCTGGTCGGCGATCCCGAGCAGCTTCAGGCGATCGAGGCGGGCGCTGCGTTCCGCGCGACTGCCGAGCGTCACGGCGGCGTCGAGATTACCGAGATCCGCCGCCAGCGCGACGACTGGCAGCGCGACGCGACCCGGCAGCTCGCTACCGGGCGGACGCCCGAGGCAATCGCTTCCTATGATGAGCGCGGACGCATTCACGCCGCCGAAACGCGCGATCAGGCGAGGGGCGAGCTGATCGATCGCTGGGAGCGCGACCGCGGCTCCTCGCCAGGCGCGACGCGGATCATCCTCACCCACACCAATGACGAGGTCCGGGCCCTCAACATCGCTGCGCGCGAACGGCTGCGCGCAGGCGGCGCGCTTGGTGAGGACGTCGCGGTGCGCGCCGAACGCGGCGAGCGGCAGTTCGCCACCGGAGACCGCGTCATGTTCCTGAATAACGAGCGCAGCCTTGGCGTGAAGAATGGCACGCTCGGGCAAGTGCAGTCTGTCACGCAATCCCGGATGGCGGTGATGCTCGATGACGGTCGATCGGTCGCCTTCGACGTGAAGGATTATGCGAACATCGATCACGGCTACGCGGCGACCGTGCACAAGTCGCAAGGGGTAACCGTCGATCGGGTCCATGTGCTGGCGACGCCGGGGCTCGACCGCCACGCTGCCTATGTCGCGCTGTCGCGGCACCGCGACAGCGTTGATCTCCATTATAGCCGTGACGACTTCGCCGATCGGAGCAAGCTGGTTCGCGCGCTGTCGCGCGAGCGTGGAAAGGACATGGCGTCGGACTATCGGCAAGTGCCCGAGCCGGCGCGCGCGCAGCAACGGCCGCCGCCACGCAATCCGTTCGCCGGGATCAGGATCAAGCCGGCGCCGGCGATCGAGCCCCAGCCGACCCCGCTCGACAAGGCTGTCGAGCGCTATGCGCGCGCCGCTGCAGATATCCTGCGCATGCGCAAGGCTAACCTGCCGGAGTTGCCGCACCAGAAGATCGCCTTTACCGAAGCCGGCAGGGCGCTCAACGCCGTGCGGCCGGACGCTGCGCACGATCTACGCAGCGCCATGAATGCCGATCTTGGACTGGTCGACCAGGCCGCCATCGGCAAGACCGCTGCGGCGATTCGAGCGATGGCGCTTGAGGCCGAAGTACGGATCGGCGCAACACAACGTGCTGATCAGTTCGTCGCCGATTGGCAGCAGAAGGTGCGGAAGCTGCAAAGGCTCGATCGCACTGGTGACTATGACGCCGCCCACCGAGTGAAGGAAAGCATGACCGACATGGCCAAGAGCCTTCACCGCGATCCCCAGCTCGAGTCGCTGCTTCGAAATCGCGTGAAAGAACTCGGAATCGGCAAGCTGAGTGGCGCATCTTTGTCCCATGACCTCCAGCAAGTACCCGCCCTCTCGCGGAGTCGCGGGCTGGGCCTGTAAGCGCGAATCATGACCGACGATTCGAACCAAACCAACCCGATTGAAGACTTCACCCAGGCGTTCGACGCGCAGCGCGTCGAGGTGAGCCTTATCCGCGCTGCGGTCGAAGGGCTTACCGCCGCCCGCGAGCGGATACCGGATTACAGTGTGACGCTTGGCGAGATGACCGAAGCCCTGCAAGCGGCGGCAGGCGGCATCCAGCGTATCGAAAAGAGCCCGGCGGTTCGCCTATCACCGGCCGCGCTCGTTGCAGAGATCGTCAAAGCGAGCGTCGATGCCCGCGCCGAGGATCGCGCGCTGTTGCAGGAGACACGCGACGCTTTATCGCGGTCGATCGGCCGGATTGACGGCATTGTCGAGCGAGGGCAGGCGGCGGATCGTCAATGGCAACGGGTCATTTGGGCGAGCGCAAGTGGCGCGGTCGGCGGGATGTTGCTGATGTCGATCCTGCCGGGCGCGGTCGCGAGGTCACTTCCGACCAGTTGGCATGTGCCGGAGTGGATGGCTGCACGCACGATGGGGACAAATCAGAAACGCGCGGGCGAGCGCATGATCGCGTCTGCGCAGCCAGAATACGGACCTTGATGGCGGCACATGTTCGTTTGCCCGGATTTCGGAATAAGGTCAGCCCAAACCCCGAGCGTCTGCAGATCGGCGATGATCGCTTGAAGCCTCGGAAGACTGCGATCAAGGCCGCGCAATATTGGACGCAGTCTCGCGCGCGGCCGTTACGAATGTTAAACAGGTAGCCGATGGGCACCATAAGAGTGGGGGCCCCCACGTTCCAGTCAGTTTGGTGTTGGTTTAAGAGTACCTATTGGCAATGGGCGCAAGATTGCTCATGATCACAACTGACACTGGGGAGGAAATTGTGAGTTTTTTATCCGAAGCGGAGATAGACTCTTTACGCGTTGAACGGATGATAATCCATCTTATCGGCAAGCAAATTGAGTTTAAGCGCGAGCCCGAAACCCAAGTTCAGCAAGAGGTTTTCTTTCGGGCGAGGATAATTGAGCAGGCAGCTTCGGCCGTTCATCGCTTCACTGAGCATTCTAATGTCCAACCGGTGCTCCGACAGATGGGCAGCGGCGCAATCGACTTTGAGGCCGGCGGACAGGAGCTGGCGCGGTTATTTTCGCACGATCATGCGCCTCAGAGTACACCAGGCGCCTTTTTCGTCTTCCAAATTGCCACCTCTATCGACGACGACACTCTCTATGCGCTCATCAAATATGACTACCGCGCGGTCGTCGAACTGGCTCAAAAGGACGGTCAAAACGTACTTCGTGAGATCATACAGGCTTTTGTCAAAGAAAGGCGGGCCGTTCAGAAATTCTGTCTCGCTCGCTACAGAGGTGGCAATGTCGAGGAGCTGGTATCGGCGACCGACCGTATGGCAGAGGCCCCTGATCTTACCGACTATTTCGAAAATTTTCTCGGTGTTTCGCGCGCGCGCTCGACTGAAGAGCTGAGCGCGCGCCTCAACGAGGCACTTCGCAGCTCATTTCAGGGTGTTCGCGATTACCTACCTAACCGCAATGTCGGCGCGGCTCTTGCACGAGCCAAGCAGGCGCTACAAGGCCGCGGTATCATCACTAACGACGATGTCGTTGACGCGGTTCTGCACGGCGCTGAGCGGCCGCACGACGAGGAAGTTATTGCGCAAATCGAGCGGGTGACTCGCAGTAAGCTTAAGCGCGGAAACTTAACCGATGTCGCGTTTCGTCCGGACCCTGGCACGCTTGACGTGCAGCCGAGGCGAAAAGTGCGGACTGCGGAAGACGTTCGCCTGGAATTTCCGGAGGAAGAGCTAGGCCGGACGGTTTTCCATCAAGAGACTGCCGAAGGCGATGTGTTCACAGTTCGAACCTCGCGGGAGCTTGTAGAAAATGACACGGTTGCGATCCGCACTCGCTGACGCGCTCGAAGCGCTGCTCGCGGATGGCAGGGTCGCGCTAACCGAGACGCGTGACGGGCTGGCACTCTATCGTCTGTTGGGGCGCGAGACCAAACAGATCCTCGCGCTGCTCGCCGCCGCAGCCTGGGACGACGTGCAGATATCGGATCAAGGCGGCGTAATGGAAGCAAACCAGATCGAGGACGAGGATCAAGACATTACGCTTCGCGTTCGCAAACCCGGGGTGCCAGACGGCGTCGAAGCCATACTCACCCGAACTGGCCTAGAGGCCGCTCTTAAACGCGCCGACCTCACTCCGCGGCTATGGGTTCATGGCCTCAACGCAGCGTTCGATACCTTGAGTATTCGATACGGGCCATGGGGCGACTCGGTTGTCAGTATCCCGCAAGAGTTGCCGCACTCGCCGCGCAACGTAGTCCGAGTGCTCGATGATGGCGCGCGCTTCCCCGATGATCTGGGCCGCTGGCTGCTTCGTGATCCTAGTGTATCAATCAGTGGCCGCGGAATTGAGCCATGGCGCAGGATGGCAGTGGAGCACCTCGGTCAAGCGCTTGCCGACGAGATCGAGCCAACTGGCCGGCTTCTATTCCGTGGGCCCCCAGTGACGCGCTTTTCACCAGATGTCGGACCCCTTGTCGAGGCGGCCGGGATCGAGGCGATCGAACGCGTCGCGCTTTGGGTATTCGACAATCCGCGCGAGGTCGAGAACCGCCATGTCCTGGTTGCGGCCGAAATTGCGCGGACTGCGCTTAGGGGTGGGGATGCCACGGACCTCGCAGCCATCACGGCGTCCGCGTTCGAGGGTGCGCGCATCGCGTATAGTTTTGGAATTACGCAACAGAGTCGCGATACGCTCAAAGCGTTGGGCGAACTCCGCAAAGCTGTATCAGATGAGACCGGCCGGCTAGCCGATACTACTCGCGGTCTCGCGACGGCAATTACCGGCTCGGTCGTCGCAAACCTCGGGATCATCGTAGCTCGACTGACTGTGCCCGCGACGAGCACCTGGGCGCCGGCTGCCGCGATTGTTCTATCTGTTGTGCTTGCCCTATATGTCGCAAGCGTTATCGCGAGTGGCGCGCAATATCTTCAGTTGCAGGCGACACTCCGCAATGAGTGGCGAAGCCGTCTCTATCGGTTTCTTGATGACCCCGAATACGCCCGAATGGTGACAGATCCGGTTAGGCGGGCGGAGCGTGGTTTTTGGATCGCGGCGATTGCAGGCGGTGCTATGGCTGCGTTGCTGTTCGCCGCAGTTTGGCTGATCGCCGGAAAGGCATGAGAGCTACGCCGGCTTTGGCGGAGCCACGTTGCCTGAACATTCACCCCTATCAGCGGGGGCATTGCCGCCCTCCGGTCAGAAAAGACCGATACTTACGACTCAGGTCTCGGGTACACCGCAACCATGATCGACCAACGACTCGTCGCCGCAGCTCTAGAGGCCGTAGACACCGCGAATTTTGAGCGTTTCGCTCAAACTTTCTACGGGGCAATACAAGATCGCGAATTCATCCCTCTCGGGGGGGTGCACGATGGCGGTGCGGAGGGGTTCGATCGCGGCTTGGGTGACCCCGAGATTTTCGTGGATGAAGCCGCCACGAGCTTCATCCAAGTCTCAAAACAAGCAACAACGCGTCAAAAAATAAGGCAAACAATTCACAGACTCCGCGAATACGGGCGGGCTCCCAAGGTCCTAACTTATATAACATCGCGCACAGTACCCGACATAGATAAAGACGAAGAATTGCTAAGCTGCGAACTTGGCTGCAAGATCGCGATCCGTGATGGTAAGTATATTGAAATATACATAAACTCCAACATGGCCACTCAAGGGGCATTCTTCAGCTACCTGCAACCATCAATTTCCGAAAAGTATACGCCCGGCAATTCGGAGATCGGCAGGAACGTATCGGCTCATTCGGATCGCACGCTTGCTGTCTTTCTTCGTCAAGAGGTCGAGAATAGGAGCTCACGATCTCCTATGGTAGAATCGATTTCGGATAGTTTGATAATATGGGCTCTTAGAGAAACGGATCCGGATAAGGGGATACTACTAGGCCGAAAGCAGATCATGGAGCGGATTGAAGCTGCACTTCCTGCCGCTAAAGATTTCATCCGCAGTGTCTTTGATCGTCGCCTGAACGTACTAGCATCAAAGGACGCACCTGGCGGCCGACAGGTCCGTGTTTATCGAAAAACGGGCCAATATTGCCTACCTTTCGAAACTCGTACGACGGTAGCGATTGAGAATGCCGACGATGATCTTATCAAGATGCGCGTTTCCTGTGTGTTCGAGGATCGATTATCCGAAAGGTCGATCGAAGATATTGATGATCTTAGAGGTAAAATAGTTTCGGTGTGTCATTCTACGTAAGAAAAAGTTTTTGAGCATCAAGGTCTCAAAATGGCCCAGTTCGTTACCAACGCTGATGTCGACGATGAGATGTTCACCGACGTTGCGGACATCGCAACTAAGATCATAGATAGCCTAGGAGAAGTAGGAGAAACTAAATCGGCGATTCGGCGTCACGCGTTGATGGTGCTCAGGGGTGCGTTTTATATGTCAACGGAGGTCGAGCGCCTGTACCTCGGCAAACTAAGTCGCACATATGTTCTTCTTTTGCTTCTTAAGAGTGAACCTAAGATCATTGAGTATTTCAGCTCAATGGCAGGGAGCTTCAATTTATATGTCGGATCGGACGTCATTGTCCGCGCCCTTTCCGAGACATTCCTGTCGGATTCGTCGCAGACGACCGTAAATCTACTAAAAATACTTAGGTCTGCGGGATCAGAGCTAATTTTGACTCAAACGACAGTTGAAGAAGTCGCAACCCATATCCGCGGCCAGATGTTTGAGTTCGAGAATGTTTACGCTAATAATGAAAATCATATAAAAAGTGACTTCGTTGAGTACATTGATCGCATTTTGATCAGATCGTACTTCTACGCCAAACTTCTACCCGCCGAAGGTGTGCGCCCTCCCAAAAATTGGCGCTCATATATTTCACAGTTTTGTAACTTTGCCGACGTTCGAGCCAATCGCGGCGATAGTGAACTTGCGCACTATTTGATGCAGAAATTCGGGCTTACGTACGAAGCTCGCGATGTATCCTTGGCAAATGTCGACACGGCCGAGTTGGAAGATCTCACGACTGCTATTCAGAAGGCAAAAGAACGTGGGGCCAAGGCGAAGGATGCCAGTGACATACTAGATTACAACGATGCCTTGCAGGTGCTTCGTGTCTACAGTCGCCGGCGTGAAGGACACGAGAATAGCCCGGGCAACCCATTCGGATTTAAGACTTGGTGGCTAACACAGGACAGCAAGGTACGACGAGCCGCCATTGCAACTGTTCGTAAGCACGGAGGTAGGCTGTTTATGATGCGGCCGGAGTTCTTGCTGAATTATATCGCAATGGCTCCGAAGCTTGCTGAGGTTCATCAAAGCTACGCCACCATTTTTCCGTCCGCTCTGGGAATTAGACTGTCCACCGGAATACGGGACTCAGAGTTTCGGCGTGTAATGCGTGATGCTGCTGAGATCAGCGAAGTGGATGATGCCCGCGCGGGAGCCATGATCACTGCGTTGAGTACTAAACTTCAAGGAGATGCTATGAAGGAGTTCGAGGCTCGGTGGTGAATGGTTTGCTCGGCATAAAGCAAAAGTGCTCCTGACACCTCGCTATCATTCAGATGCGGATGATGGAGGTGGTGCCCGGTTCTCCGCATGCCGTTGCTGCCGGACCGTACGGGCGACAAAAATACGAAAGACGCCGCCACGCCTCTAGATATTTGCGCCTCTGAGGTTCGGATGATTTCGTTTGGAAAGGTCACGCGCTCCGTGGGGATTAAGGCGGTGGGCGATTGCTCAACGTCGGGTCTGGCCATCCCGTCGATCGCGAATGTCTGCAGAGGCATGTAAAAAGTATCTCATCGCAGTCCAATCTTGTTGTGATTTTGTGACGAACTCTTACCTTGCCTTCATGAATACCCAAATTGACGAAGAATCGAGGGCCAAGGCCGGGGTACCATACCGCATCCTGAGCTTGGATGGCGGCGGCGCGAAGGGCTTTTATACACTCGGAGTTCTGCGGGAGGTCGAGGCCCATCTCGGCAAACCGCTCCACGAAGCATTCGATCTTGTCTTCGGAACCAGCACGGGCGCTATCATCGCGTCGTTGATTGCGCTTGGCCGTACTGTCGCGGAGATACGCGAGCTGTACGCGGAGCACGTCGTGAAGGTGATGAAGGCGAGCGGGATGGCCGCCAAGACTGCCGCGCTTAGCGACCTCGCCACCGAGGTCTATGGCAATGTGGGATTTGATCAGGTCAAGACCGGGCTCGGAATTGTCGCCACGAAGTGGATGATCGAGCGGCCTATGATTTTCAAGGGTTCGGTCGCGCAGGCCCATGGGCGAGTCGGCACTTTCGTCGCTGGTTTCGGGGTCAAGATGGCTGACGCGGTGGTTGCATCGTGCTCGGCTTACCCCTTTTTCGAGCGAAGGACCGTCGTCACCGCGCACGGAGATAAGATCGAACTAGCGGACGGCGGGTACTGCGCTAACAACCCTTCACTCTACGCCATTGCCGATGCCATCGCCGCGGTCAGGATCGAACCCCAGGACATTCGGCTGCTTTCTGTGGGGGTCGGAATCTATCCGCAGCCGAAGGCGCCGTTCTTGTCGATGATGCGGTGGGCAAAGTATCTCCAGAGCGTTCAGCTCCTTCAGAAGACCCTTGAAATCAATACCCAGTCGATGGATCAGCTCAGGAGCATTCTTTTTCAGGACGTGCCCACGGTCCGTATCAGCGATACATTCCATCAGCCGGAGATGGCTACCGACCTATTCGAGCATGACCTCCGCAAACTCAATCTGCTCACCCAGCGTGGGGCAGAATCCTTTGCGGTTCGCGAGAAATTGATCACTGAACTGCTGAAATAGAACGATGACTGTCTCAGAAGCGCAACTCGATATTTGGGCGAAGCAGGGCTCGATCTCCCAGTCTCAGGCGACTTACGCAACAGTCCGCGGAGCCCTTGAGGCGAGTGATGCGTCGTATGCGGCCAGGAATTACGAGATATTCCTTCAGGGGTCCTACGGAAACGATACGAATATCTACGCCGACAGCGATGTGGACGTGGTGATCCGCCTAAACGAAACGTTCTATCGAGACCTATCCGACCTTGATGATGCCGAGCGCGTGGCGAATGACAGCCATTTCGCAAATGCCACGTACGGCCATTCCGACTTCAAGGCAGCGGTGACAGCTCAGCTCGTTAAGAAGTTTGGAGGCGCCGTAAATCCGGGAGGGAAGGCGATCTTCATCGAAGGTAACGGCTCCCGCCGCGATGCGGATGTTCTGGTAGCGGCTCAGTGGCGTAGATACTTTCGGTTCAAATCCGGTACCGACCAGCGGTACGCCGAGGGCCTGGTCTTCTGGACCTCGGAAAGTGCCAAGATCGTCAACTATCCGAAGCAACACTCGGCGAACTGCACGACAAAGCATCAGGCAACGGGTGGTTGGTTTAAGCCGAGCGTCCGTATACTCAAAAATATGCGAAACGCGATGATCGCCAAAAGCTCAATTTCATTGGATCTCGCACCCTCATATTTTCTTGAGGGCATGCTCTACAACGTGCCCAATGCGACGTTCGGTCAAAGCTATCAACAGACGATTGCAGGCGCACTCAATTGGCTGACGTCATGCGATCGAGCCAAGCTACTTTGTGCGAACGAGATGTACTATCTGCTTAACCCGACCTCGCCCGTCACCTGGCGCGGGGAGAAGCTCGAAGAATATCTTAAGTTGACGATCGCCTACTGGAACAGTCAATGATGGCTGCGAACGCTTGATGGCCCAAAAGCTAATTCACCTGTTCATCTGGGGGTGGCAGGAACATTTCCGCATCAGCGTCGAGCTTCTCGCTCAGCGCGCCTTTGAAGAGATTGGTATCAAGGCAGAGCCAGGCGTCCTTCTAGTGGGCATTCGCCGAGAAGGCATCGAGGACGCTCATCCGCTCTGTATCGAGCCGGAGAAAGGTCGCTGGACCGTCGATATGTTCGAAGGTCTTTCCGCCGCTATCGAGCGGAAACGGCAGCAACATCCCGATCGCAACATGTTCTATTCGCACGCGCGGATTATGGCGGAAAAGCCGGAGCGCATCCTGCGGGACGCTCTTTCCGACGCAGTGCGTGATATGCTCGATCAGGCCGATGCCGACCTTGGTCTCAAGACATTCTGTAGCACCGCCGTGCTTGTGGAAAAGCACTACGTTGTCTGCGCTATCCAAGTGCCGAAAACAGCACTTTCCGTGTATCCGACCATCGTTTCCGAATGGTTGGGGAGGACGACCGAAACAAACTTCGCCCTTCGATGCATCAGCGCAATTCTGGGCGAAGTGGGGCAAGCGCTCACGGTTTCCGACGCCAACGGCGAAGGCATGCGCAGCGCCAGGGAGCTCGTAACAGCCGCCGCGGAATCCTTCATGCGCGTATCGATTATCCCCGGCGAGTACGTGATGACGGACGCCTTCGATTTATTCACGCAGCTCTCGCAGCTACCATACGAAGGGGAGCGTGGCAGCGGGCGCCTAGTTATCGCGAAAATCGATGATCCGCGGATCGAGTATGTCACACTCTTCGCAGAGCCCGTTAGCCTTCGACAGACGCGATGGATTCGTAAGTTACTGGAAATGTCGACGCGTGAGACGCCGCTGATCGCGAGCTACGAGCATGCGTTTGGCTTAGGCCACGTCGGCGGCGGCTCGCCGATTTTCCACGTAGACTTTGTCGATCAGCACGAATGGCTGTTCCGGCGCGGTGACACAACGATGCTTCATTGCCGCTTCGGCAAGCCGGCCTTGCCCCGCGACGCGATCGATCGCGAAAGGTTCGCGGACACGCTTCTCCGACTCTTCCCGGAAATGACTGACGAAGCGCTGAAGATCCATCAGACCGCCGTGATTGAGATGAATAGCCAGCCGCACGGAAGCATGATCATAATTGGACGGGACGCGAAAACGGAGGCGGAGCGCCTAGCGGGGCAGGGAACTCGCATCGCGCCTACACCGCTGACGCCTACGCTTCTCAATCGAGCGTCCCGGATTGACGGCACGATCTTAGTAACGCCGGATGGAGTCTGTCACGCGATCGGCGTCATTCTCGATGGCGAAGCGAATGCGCTCTGCACGCCATCTCGGGGCGCGCGCTACAATTCGGGGGTCCGCTATGTCGCTGCCGGGGCCGCGCCACGGGTCGCGATAATCATGTCGGAGGACCGAACGCTGGATGTCATCCCACTGCTGCGGCCGCGTATCCAGAGCAGTGTGATCGAAGAGGCAGTCGAGGCGCTTGAGGCGTCCACGCTCGACGATTTTCACAAGCCGCGAAATCGCCTAGCGGACCTTGAATTCTATCTGAACCAGGGCCAATGCGACCGAATAAATGCCGTTTTTGATCGACTCGACTCTATCCCGCTGGAAGAGAACGAGCTGCGGTACATCGGCCCCCGCTTCTCACCCAACGCTGCGATGAACGACACCTATCTTTTCGATTAGCGAAGGCCCGTGTCGGACCTATGTCAGGCTCAGCTGACATCCGATATTCCGAAGATAGCGGTGCAGCACTAGCTCGCGGGACGCCTTCATGGCCATGGCGCAGCAAACAGGCTTCCCGTTCCGTCCGATCAGAATAGTTTGCGTTTGTGTGGGGTAAAGTGTGGGCACGCGCCCAAGCTCCGCTCAGAAACATACGTAATATCAGTAGTCTAGCGGGAATTCTGGTATCCCTCCCGCTCCGCCAAAACTGAGAACGCAGCAGTGCGTGAACGCTCGCAAATCATTGTAATTGTTAATAAAGCGCGCCATTTGTGGCGCCGCGTGGTGCGCGTGAGTCCGCAGGCATCCGTATGGTTCCCATGGCAAAATCCATGGCATCGACTCCGGATTGCATGGTATCGGAGAGAGCGTAACGCTTAATGGTGATCGAATTAGAGCCGACAAATCACGGAAAAAGAGTCCTACCGCCTCGGCGATTCAGGCCAACTCTATCTCCAAGTGACGTCCTCCGGTGGCCGCCATCGGCGGATGAACTACACGTTCGCGAAGAACAGTCCGGCCAGCAGGCCCAGAAGCCGTTGAGCTTCAGGCCCTATGTCGTACCGAGTGGAGCACGATATCGTCCGCTACATTGCCTCAGAGAGTTGCGGCGGCTGATCGTTGTGGGTGGAACGATCATGTGCGAGCTCTTCGAGCGCGGTAACGCCAACCGGAGGCGTTGCCTGCCACGGCACGAAGAAGAGCTTCTTCGCCATCACGCCGCGGATGCGATCGATTTGTTTCCGCTCTCCCACGAGCCGCTGGCGCAGCAGCGTATCGTCTGAGCCGGCCGCCAGCAGGCTCTTGTTGATGATCCAGGCATAGGGTTCGATTTGCGCGCGCCGCAGATCGTCCTGCAGCGCACTGGCCTGCGACACCGGCGTGGTTTCGGCGAGGGTGACCAGCAGGATCCGCGTATAGTCTGGATCCTGGAGCCGCATCAGCGGCGTGGTGATGCGGCCCCCAAGGGTGTGCAAAGCCGATTGTCGCGTCATCTGTCGGTGGTAGGCGCCAGTGGCGTCCATGAGCAGCAGACTGTGCCCAGTGGGTGCCGTGTCGAGTACGACGAACGCGCTGCGGGCCTCGGCAACAATATGCGAGAAGGCATGGAAGACGGCGACCTCCTCCGTGCAGGGCGAGGCCAGATCCTCACGTAGCAGCGCTTGCCCTTGAGCATCGAGCGTGCTGCCTCGCTGTTCCATGATCTTGGCGATGTAGCGGTCGGTTTCCGCTTTCGGATCGATGCGGTCGACAAGGAGACCCGGGACATTCCCGGCCATCGTCATCTCAAGGTGAGCGGCGGGATCGGTCGTGCTCAGATGGACGCCATGGCCACGCTCGACCAGCCCAAGCGCTATGGCTGCGGCGATGGTGGTCTTGCCCACACCACCTTTCCCCATAACCATGATCAGCCCCTTGCCGTCCGCTGCGAGCAGGTCGATCAGTCGATCGAGGCCCGGCAGGTCGCCGACCCATGGCGCGGCGATCGCGGGTAAGGCATGGCTCGCAGGCAAGGGGCCAGACCGCAACAACAAGCGCAGCGCATCCAGGCCCATCATCTCGAAGGGCCGCAGCGGGATGTCGTCGCGCGAAAGAGTCCGAAGCACAGCCGGCATTTCAGCGAGCGCATGCTGCCCTTGGGCTTCCAATGACTGGGCTGTTGCATCTGACGGGTCGCCGGCGTGGAACAGGCCGTTCACGACCAGGTGCTGATTGCCGAGTCCAAGCACGCGCAACTCACTCGAGGTCCTGCCAGCTTCGGCGATCGCCCCACGTTCCGGCCGAGTCACGAGGATGACGGTCGTGACCGCTGGATCACACAATGCCGCCATTGCCACTCTGAAGCGCTGCTCCTGCGTCTTGAGTCCCGAATGCGGCCCCAGACATGACGCACCCTGATCGTTGTCCGCCAGGAAACCGCTCCACGCCTTGGGCAGGCTGAGCAGCCGAAGCGTATGCCCCGTCGGCGCAGTATCGAAGACGATGTGATCATAGCCACCGTCTTCATCGGCGAGGCGTCCGACGAATTCGTCGAACGCCGCGATCTCGGTGGTACACGCCCCGGAAAGTTGTTCGCGAACAGTGTCGAGTTCCTGCGCGCTTGTCTTGGCGTCCATCTGAGCCAGCACGCGCGCGCGATACGCCTCGGCCGCAGCCGTCGGATCGATATTCAGGACGTCCAGACGGTCAGCGTTGGGCACCGCGACCGGGTGATCCGTCAGCGGTACATCCAGTATCTCGTCGAGATTGGATGCCGGATCGGTGCTGACCAGCAGGACCGACTTGCCACAGTCGGCAAGCGACAGGGCCGCCGCGCAGGCGACCGAAGTCTTGCCCACGCCTCCCTTGCCCGTGAAGAACAGGAAGCGGGTCGGCCGGGTCATAAATCGTGGCAGATCGGCCGGAAGAATATCGTTCATCGCCTGACCAATCTTCCCTCACGTCCAGAATGGCCACTGCCCGACAAGAGCAGTGCGATTGCCGAGACGCGGAGTCCAAAAGCGCCAAGCCGTTCGTTATTCGAGCATCTACAATTGCGCTGTCACCGCGGCGATACGTATTCTCACGGTGCCTCGGGAATGCGAACGAGCAAACAGAACGCTGCGCAGGGCCATGGGGAGACCGGGAGGGATAGATGTAGCACCAAGGGGCGCTGATCGATGGCGCAACGGTCAACCGAGACCAGATCCTCGAGGCGGCCTGGAGGCGAGCGACACACACTGGTCGACGCCTATGTCGGCAATCTGCGCCGCAAGGTCCGCGCGATCGACGCGCTCTGGGTCCTCGCCACGATGCACGGTGCCGGCTTTGTCCTCCGGAAACGATGGTAGCGGTGGCGCAACGCCGCCCTATTTGTCGGGTAGCGGCGACCGTGCATCGCTTGCGGGCAGTTGCGGCGCTTCGATCCTGGGCTGATCTCCGGTCTGCGTGCTCAGGAACGCCACCAGCTGATCGGTCTCGATCTTCGTCAAATCCTGTCCCAGTTGCACCTTTGCCATGACGTCGACGGCCTTCGCCAGGTCCTGCTCCGATCCGGTATGGAAATAGGGCGCTGTGAGCGCGATGTTGCGCAGGGTCGGCACCTTGAAGAAATAGTCGTCGGCTGCCTTGCCGGTGATCGCGCTGCGCCCCTTGTCGGCGACCGGGCGATATTTGACGTCGGGCGCGGCGACCAGGCCGAACTTCGCGTACATGGATCCGCCGAGATTGACGCCGGCGTGACAGGCAGTGCACCCCTTGTTCATGAACAGGCTCAGGCCGGCCTTCTGATTGGCATCGAGTGCTGCCGTATCGCCGCGCAAATAGCGGTCGAATGGTGCATTCGGCGTGATGAGCGTCGCCTCGAACACCGCGATGGCCTTTTGCGCATTGGCCAGCGACACCGGGTTTGGATCGCCGGGAAAGGCGAGAGCGAAGGCGTCGTGATATCCCGGCAGCGCCGCCAGCTGTTCGGCGACGTGCTGCTTGGGTGAGGCCATTTCTACCGGGTTGACGAGGGGGCCGCCCGCCTGTTCCTCAAGGTCCCTGGACCGGCCGTCCCAGAACTGCGCGAAATTGAAGACCGCGTTGAAGACCGTGGGCGAATTGCGCCCACCGCGCGCGCCGTGGAAACCGGCCGATGTCGGCGAATTGTCGGCGCCACCGAGGCCGACATTGTGACAGGAAGCGCAACTGATCGAATGCGTGACCGACAGGCGAGGATCGAAATACAGCATCTTCCCGAGCGCGATCTTCGGCGCAGTCGCAGGGTTGCCGGGCAGTTCGGGCGCGCTGATCGGGATTGGCTTGAAGACCTCGCGCGCCTGATTCAGCAACGGGTCCGAAGACGGCATCATCGCCGGCTCGGCCGCAATTGCGGCCTCGTTCGAGCTAACAGCCTTGTCCTGCGATTGGCTGCACGCAGCGACCAGCAAGCCAAAGCTCGTTGCCACCAGGAAGGAACAGCGACCGGCATGAGAAATACTCATGAGGCGAAATCCTTTCATAGGCCGTCGATTGACGACCGGCGAGCCAGAATAGGCAACCTCGCTTCCGATAGGCCGCTCTCGGCCGCCATGCGTTACGTAAGATTCCTAAGCGCCAGTATGCGCCAGATCCGGCTCAATTCGCCAATTCCCGCCGAGCCCCGATTCCCCCGGCGCTCCGGGCCATCGAACGCTATCCCGCCGCCGCGCCGCCGTCGGCTTGGACCTGGAACTGGTCGAACGCCTCGACGGCCTGTGCGGCGTACATGAGGCTGGGCCCTGCGCCCATGTAGAGCGCCATGCCCATCGCTTCCATCACCTCCTCGCGCGAGGCGCCCTGCTTGACCGCGGCCTGGGCATGAAAAGCGACACAGCCGTCACAGCGGATCGCAACCGAGATCGCGAGCGCCATGAGCTCCTTGGTCTTGGTGTCGAGCGCACCGGCTTCGGTCGCTGCCCGCGCCATCGCCGAAAAGGCCTTGGTCACCTCGGGGCTTCCGAGCCGCACTTCCTTGATCGCACCCGATAATTCCGCCGCCATGGCGGGCCAGTCCTTATGCATCTCTTCTGTTCCTCGACTATCATCGTAAGATCTGGACCACTCGCCCGGAGACGCTGGCGGACGCCAGTCGGCCAGGGCGCATCGTCGCCGAACGCGGCTAGGCGCGCGCAGAGACGAACCACGCCCGCGCGGGCATCGCGACACCGTCGGGACCGACGTGCTGGCCGAACAGCGCGATCAACTCGGCCGAAACCGCCGATCGCACCGCCGGCGCGACTTCGGCCAACAGCTCGCCGAACGACAGTGCTTCGAGAACGAAGGCGACCGCACTTTCGGGGCTCGAGCCGGCACCGCCGACCTGCTGCATCCCGTCCCAGGCGGCGATGTCGACATCGACGAATCCGGCGCCGCCCAGCAAAGCGCGGATGTAATCGGGATCGTCGAGCGCGAAGGGCCCGGGCGCGCGCGGCACGGGTGCCGGCAGCGTCAGGTGGCGACCGAGCACCCCCATCATCGCCGCGATCCACAGATTGTCGCGCGCCGGCGCCCACACCGCGAGGTCGGCCCGACCGCCCGGCCGGATCAGCGATTTCAAATTGCCGAAGGCCTGGCCCGGCTCCGCAAAGAACATCGAGCCGAAACGCGAGAACAGTCGATCGAACGGCGCGCCGGGCGGCGTCGCGGCCGACGCGTCGGCCTGCACGAACGAGACGTTCCCGGCACCGGCCGCGCGCGCGCGCGCCGTGGCGAACGCGACCAGGTCGGGCGAAATGTCGAGCCCGAGCACCGAGCCGTCGGAAGCGACCTGCGCACCGATCGCGATGCTGGTGCCACCACCCCCGCAGCCGATGTCGATGACCCGCTCGCCCGGACGGAACGCCGCGCGTTCGAGAAATGCCTCGCCGACCGGTGCGATCATGCTCTCGAAACGGTCGATATTGGCAAGCCATTTCGCGCCCATCGCGCCGGCCCAGTCCTCGGCCTTCAGCTCATCGCTCGTCGGTGTCGATGCGGACATGATTTCCCTCCCGGTCGTTGCTAGAGTGCGTTCCAGCTCTTCCACAGCATGTAGGTCGCGACGACGAAAATCAGCGTCGCAAACACACCGTTGAGAAGGCCCTTCCTGGCGGCCAGCGCCCGTGATGCCCACGCGCCGACGAGGCCGCCGAATACGCCCCCGCCGATGAACACGGCGGCGAGCGGCCAGTCGACCAATCCCGACCAGGCATAGTTGAGCGAGGTCGTCAGCCCGAACGCCGCGACCGCAACCAGCGATGATCCGACCGCATAGGCGATCGGCATGCCCGTCGAGGCCATCAGGCCGGGGACGATGAGGAAGCCGCCCCCGATCCCGAAAAAGCCCGAAAACAGTCCCGTCGCAGCCCCATAGCCTACCACCTTGGGTGCGTTCTCGCGACGGCATTGCACGTCGGCGTCACCCGGGTTCCCGCGGCCGCGCAGCATCAGCACGCCGACCACGACCATCAGCACCGCAAACAGCGCGAGAAGCTTCTGGCCGTCGAACGCCTTGCCGATCGTCGAGCCGCCCAGAGCGCCGAGCACGCCGGCCGCCGCGTACATGCCCGCGCACCGCCATTTGATCATGTGCCGGCGGGCGTGCGGGATCAGATTGGCGCCGGCGTTCGCCGCGACCGCCAGCGCGCTGGTGCCGATCGCGACGTGCGGATTGGAGACGCCGACGAGATAGACCATCAGCGGCACGGCGAGGATCGACCCGCCGCCGCCCACCAAACCGAGCGTGAAGCCGACCAGGCCGCCCGACAGGGCACCCAGCACATATTGAAGGGTGGTCAGCATCGATCGCCCGCCGTCACAACGCGTCGATCGGTATCTTGAGATAGCGGACGCCGTTCGCCTCCGGATCGGGGAAACGGCCGCCGCGCATGTTGACCTGCACCGACGGCAGGATCAGCCGCGGCATGTCGAGCGTCGCGTCGCGCGCGGTCCGCATTGCGACGAAGGCATCCTCATCGATGCCGTCATGGGCGTGGACGTTCCGGTCACGCTCGGCACCGACCGTCGTCTGCCAGGCAAAGTCGTCACGACCGGGCGCCTTATAGTCGTGGCACAGATAAAGCCGCGCCTCGCGGGGCAGCGACAACAGGCGCCGGATCGAGCGGTAGAGCTGGTGCGCGTCACCGCCGGGGAAATCGGCCCGCGCGGTCCCGAAATCGGGCATGAAGATCGTGTCGCCGGGAAAGACCGCGTCGCCGATCACATAGGCGAGGTCGGCCGGCGTATGGCCCGGCACGTGGAGAACCGTCGCCGCGATCGAGCCCAGTTCGAAGCGGTCGCCGTCGTCGAACAGTCGGTCGAACTGCGATCCGTCGCGCAAAAATGCGTCACCGGCGTTGAAGATCTTGCCGAACGCGTCCTGCACGCGGGTGATGTCGCGGCCGATCGCGATCATGCCGCCCAGCCGCTCTTTCAAATAGGGCGCGGCGGAAAGGTGATCGGCATGCGCATGGGTTTCGAGGAGCCACAGGACCTTCAGGCCCTGTTCCGCGACATAGCCGATGATCGCGTCGGCCGATCGATGGCTGGTTCGCCCGGCGGCGGGATCATAGTCCAGTACCGGGTCAATGATCGCGGTCGCGCCGGTCGACGGATCGTGGACAACATGGCTGGCGGTAAAGGTCGCCTCGTCGAAGAAGGTCTTGACCACCGGGGTCAGCATGCCACCGAGATGGGCTTCGCTGACGACGCTTATGGCCGCATCCAGCGCGCGATCGGCGTCGAGATCGGTGCCGGACATGGGACCCTCCAAAAAAGATATTTGCTCGATTACGGAAAACATATAAATGTGTAATCGTGTTGCGTCAATTCCAGCTTCGTGCGAGCCAGCGAAAATGACAGATCAGAACCCGTCGTCGTCCCACTCCCCCGTCTTCGCAGCGCCGCTCCGGCTGGGCGACGAGGTCCCCGGCTTCACCGCACGCAGTACGCAGGGTCTGTTTTCGCTCGCCGATCTGCGCGGCCGCTGGGTGATGCTCTTTTCGCATCCGGCGGACTTCACGCCGGTGTGCACCAGCGAGTTCGTCGCAATCGCCAGGGCCGCCGATCGCTTCGCCGCGCTCGACTGCGCGCTTGTCGCGCTGTCGGTCGACAGCCTGTTCTCGCATCTCGCCTGGATCCGAATGATCCATGACCGGTTCGACGTGCGGATCGATTTCCCGATCATCGAGGATCCGTCGATGGTGATCGCCCGCGCCTATGGGATGCTCGGGCCAGATGCGCAGGACGCGTCCGCTGTTCGGGCGAGCTATTTCGTGGATCCGGACGGCGTCCTCCGCGCGATGACCTGCTACCCCGCCACGGTCGGTCGATCCATCGACGAGATGATCCGGATGATCGCGGCCTTGCAGCGCGTCCATGCCGGCGACGTCCTCGCCCCGGCAGGATGGACGCCGGGCGTGGATCTACTTCGGCCGCCCGGCGAGACGGTCGAAGCAGTACTCGGCGCGTCCGATGCGGCCGACTGGTTCTACGCCGCGATCCCCGACGAGCCGGCCAAATGAGTCCTGACATCGCCACGCTCGATCTGGACGCGACCGCCGAACTGCTCCGCGCCCTCGCCCACGCGGTACGCCTCGAACTGATGCGGACGCTGGTCGGCGGCGAGCGTTCGGTCGGCGAGATCGAAAGCATTACGAAGGTTGCGCAGCCGGGACTGTCACAACAGCTCGCGATACTGCGAAAGGCCGACCTGGTACTGACCCGGCGCGATGCGAAGCTGGTCTTCTATCGGCTGAATCAGGCCCTGATCGCAGATGTGAGCGCGTTGCTGGATGCCTTCGCCGGGACGGTCGCGCTGACGCATGCGGAAGCGGCGGTCACGCGCCAGCGCAGCGGCGGCGGCGCGGCGGTTTTCGCGCGCATGGAATAGCCGGCCGCGGATCGCCGGCGTTCCGCGCGACCTTCCTGATCGATCCGGAAGGGAAAGTTGTGGCAATGGCCTGCGGCCCGGCAAACCGGTGCTCGTGCGCTACTGCGGTCCTTTGCCTAGCATCGACCGCGTCCAGCCGACGATGGTTGCGCGGTCGAGCGCGCCCGACCGCCGCGCGATCTCCTTGCCGCCGGCAAACAGGATCAGCGTCGGTATCGAACGGATCGCATAGCGCGCGACCACATCCTGTACCTGCTCGGTATCGACCTTCACCAACCTGACGGCTGGCTCGAGCTCTGCCGCCGCGGCGGCGAAGGCGGGCGCCATCATCTTGCACGGGCCGCACCAGCTCGCCCAGAAGTCGACAAGCACGGGCTGGCTACCCGACAAGACCAATCGGTCGAACAGGCCGGCGTCGGCCGCGACGGGAGCGCCGGTGAACAGCGGCTTGCCGCAGCGCCCGCATTTCGGCGCGTCAGCCAGCCGCGTTGCCGGCAAACGGTTGACCGCACGGCAGCTCGCACAGACGATCCGGGCTTCGCTCATGCCGTCACGCCGCGACCGGCCCGCACGCCGCGCAGAGCGCTTCGATCATGCGGTGCATCCGGGGATCGGCGAGACTGTAGTGACGGGTCTGCTGTTCGGGGCGGACCCGCACCGCGCCGGCTTCGCGCAGGACGGCGAGGTGCTGCGACACGCTCGACTGCGCCAGCCCGGTGACCGCGACCAGTTCGTTTACTGAGGCTTCGCCGGCCGCCAGGCGGCACAGCATGAGCAGCCGGTCGCGGTTGGCAAGGACCCGAAGCCGGTCGGCGACCTCGCCAGCATTTTCTTGTAGAGCCTTGATGGACGCGCCGCTGATCATGCGGGAACCGTGGCGGGGCGATCGTCGTCGCGCAAGACGATATAGATCGCCGGGATAACCAGCACCGTCAGGATCGTCGAGGATGCGAGTCCGAACAGCAGCGAGATCGCCAGTCCCTGGAAGATCGGGTCGGTCAAGATCACGGCTGCCCCAATCATTGCCGCCGCCGCGGTCAGCACGATCGGCTTGAACCGGATCATCCCTGCCTCGAGCAAGGTGTCGCGCAGCGACTTCTCGGGACTTCTGGCATGGCGGATGAAATCGACCAGGAGGATCGAGTTCCGGACGATGATGCCGGCCAAAGCGATGAAGCCAATCATCGATGTCGCGGTGAAGGGCGCGGCGAAGATCATGTGGCCGATGACGATGCCGACCAGGGTCAGCGGGATCGGCGTCAGGATCACGAGCGGCAGGGTGAAGCTGCGGAACTGGCCGACCACGAGCACATAGATCGCCAGCAGCGCGACCATGAAGGCGGCACCCATGTCGCGGAACGTCACCCAGGTGATCTCCCACTCGCCGTCCCACAGCAGCGACGGCCTGGATTCGTCGCTCGGCTGGCCGTTCATGCGTATCTCGGGCTTCACCAGCCCATGGCCTTTCCAGTCGAACTTCGCAATCGCGTCGTCGACAGCCATCAGCCCGTAGATCGGTGCCTCATAGGCGCCGGCGAGTTCGGCCGTGATCATGTCCGCCGCACGCCCGTCGCGCCGGAACAAGGTATGGCTTCCCCGGGTCATCTGCGCGTCGACAATCTGGCCCAGTTCGATCAGCTGCGGGCCCGACGCGCCCTGCGTCGCCGCAACCGGCGTCGAGGCCAGCGCCGCCGACCAGCTGCGCTGCGACTGATCGAGCGCGATCTCGATCGGCAGCGGATCGCGGCCGTCACCGCGCGGCGCATAGCCCACGGTCTGCGTTCCCATCAGCGCGCCGATGCTGTCGAAGACCTGCCGCTCGGACAGGCCGTAGGAATCGAGCTTGGCGCGGTCGGGCGTCAGGCGGAGTTCGGGCCGCAGCTGGCCGAAGCTGTTGTCGACATCGACGATATACGGGACGCTCCGGAAAATCTGCTCGACCTGCGCCGCGGTCGCCCGGCGCGATGCTTCATCGGGACCGTAGATCTCGGCGAGCAGGGTCGCGAGCACGGGCGGCCCCGGCGGCGTCTCGACCACCTTGATCGATCCGCCCGACGGCAGCGCGACCGATTTCAGCCGATCGCGCAGCACGACCGCGATCGCGTGGCTCGACCGCGAACGGTCGCCCTTGGCCTTCAGCGTCACCATCAGGTCGCCCATTTCCGGCTTGGCGCGCAGGAAATAATGGCGGACCAGGCCGTTGAAGTTGAACGGTGCCGAGGTGCCGACATAGGCCTCCATCGCCGTCACCTCGGAAATACCGCGGGTCACCGCCGCGGCCTGCTCGAGCACGCGCGCCGTCCCCTCCAGGCTCGTGCCCTCGGGCATGTCGACGACCAGTTGCACCTCGGACTTGTTGTCGAACGGCAGCAGCTTGACCGTCACCGCCTTGAAATAGAACATCGAACAAGCGACCAGCGTGGCGATCCCGACCGCGATCAGGAAGGTCCGTGCCGATGTGCGGCTGCCAATCACGCGGCGCGCAACGCTGCCGTAGAGCGCACCGAGCTTGCCGCCGTGCGCGTCGGCATGGTGCCCGTCGCCCAGCGTCTTGCGCGCGAAGCGGACCATCAGCCACGGCGCGATGATCACCGCGACGAAGAAGGAGAAGACCATCGCAGCCGAGGCGTTGACCGGAATCGGCGCCATATAGGGGCCCATCAACCCCGAGACGAACAGCATGGGCAAGAGCGCCGCGACGACCGTCAACGTCGCGACGATCGTCGGATTGCCGACCTCGGCGACGGCGTCGACTGCGGCATCGACCCGGCTGCGGTCATCGGCCATCGCCCAATGGCGGGCGATATTCTCGATCATCACGATCGCGTCGTCGACCAGGATGCCGATCGAGAAGATCAGCGCGAACAGGCTCACCCGGTTGATTGTGAAGCCCATGACGTTCGAGGCGAACATCGTCAGCAGGATCGTGGTCGGGATGACGATCGCCGTCACCCCCGCCTCGCGCCAGCCGATCGCGAAGCCGATCAGGATGACGATCGAAACGGTCGCGAGCGCGAGATGGAACAGCAACTCGTTCGCCTTCTCGTTGGCGCTTTCACCATAGTTGCGCGTGACCGTCACCGCGACGCTGTCGGGGATCAGCGAACCCTTGAGCGCTTCGACCCGGTCGACGATCGAACGCGACACCGTGACCGCATTGGCGCCCGCGCGCTTTGCGACGGCAAGGCTGACGGCCGGCGCCATCGACCAGCTGCCGCCGTCGGCGCGCGCCCAGCGCCAGGAGCGGGCCTGATCCTCGCCCGGCCCCTGCTCGACGCGCGCCACGTCCCGCAGATAGACGCTCTCGCCGCGCACGGAGCGCACGGTGAGCAGGCCGACATCAGCGGCATTGCGCAGCGTTTGCCCGGCGATGACGGTCGCGGCCGCCCCGCCTTCGCGTACGATACCGGCCGGAAAGGTCCGGTTGGCCTGGCTGGCGGCCTCGACCACGGAACCGAGCGGCACCCCGTACAGCGCGAGCTTTGCAGGGTCGGGCGCGATGCGGATCCGTTCCTGCTGGCCGCCGACCAGCGACGTCAGTCCGACATCGCCGACCTTCGCCACTTCGGTGCGGAGCCGCGCGGCGAGTGCGTACAGCGACTGATCGGTCCATTGCCCCGCCGCGCCGGCCTTCGGCGTCAGGGTCAGGACCACGATGGGCACGTCGTTGATGCCGCGCACCGTTACCTTGGGCGGCGGAATGCCGACCGGAATCCGGTCGATATTGGCCGCGATCTTCTCGTTGATCCGCGTCGCTGCGGCTTCCGGGTTTGAGCCGACGAGGAACCGCGCCGTCACCAGCACGCCATTGTCTTCGGACTGGGTATAGACATGCTCGACACCGTCGACGCTCTTGACGATCGTCTCGAGCGGCTTGGCGACGAGTTCGACCGCGTCGCCGGAGTTGAGCCCGGGTGCCGCCACCTGGATGTCGACCATCGGCACGCTGATCTGCGGCTCTTCCTCGCGCGGGATCGTCATCGTCGCGATGAGGCCGACAAGGATCGCCGCCAGCAGCATCAGCGGCGTCAGCGGCGACCTGATCGTGGCGCGGGTCAGGCGGCCCGATAGACCGAGTTTCATCGCGGCGCCGTCCCGGCCGCAAGCGTGTCGCCCGCGCCGACGCCCGAGAGGATCTCCACCTTGGCCGGCTCGGACGTTGGCGTGATCTGCACCGGCACGGTCGATACCTGGCCATCCCTGGTCACGACCGTGACATAGTCGATCCCGAACCGTGTCGCGACGAATCCCCTGGGCACGATCAGCGCACGACGGGTGCCGATCGCCACCCTGGCGGCAACGCGCCGGCCGATCAGCGAACCGTCGAGGCCGGGGATCGCGACATCGGCGATGATCTGGCCCGCCTGGACGGACGGGTAAACCTTGGTGACGGCACCAACCATTCCATCAGCGAGGACCTGAGATCCGACATGCACCTTGCCGGCCAGCGACTCGGGAAGATCGAGCCGCAGGACAAGCGGCCCCGCCGTGATCCCGGCAATCGACATGCCGGGGGCAACCGCCGATCCGGCGGGAATATCGGCGCTGAGCACGCGGCCGTCGGCTGGCGCGACGACCGCGCCCTGGCCGGCAACGGCGTTAACCGCCGACTGTTGCGCGCGCGCGGCGTTGACCTGCGCGCGGGCGGCCGTGGCCCCGGCCTGCGCCTGGTCGAGCCGGGCCTTCGCATAGACGCCGTTCTGGTAGAGATAGCGGATACGCGCCAGGTCGGCCTGGGCCTGGACAGCCTGAGCTTCGGCTGCAGCCGCCTGGGCGCCATAGGCACCACCTTCATAGGCAAGACGGGTATCGACGATCCGGCCGATCACCTGGCCCTTGCGGACCATGTCGCCCTTGCGGACGCTGAGGCTTTGCAGAACGCCCGGAATACGCGCGCGCGCATCGGCCCGATCGGTCGTCGTGATCTCGGCCCCCACGTCCTTCCACTCGGTCGTATCGACCGCCTGGAGCGTAAGGCGCGGTCCTGCTGGCGCCGCGACCTTGGCGGTATCCGCCGGCTCCTTGCTCCCGCAGCCGGCAAGCGAAAGCATCGCCGACAGCGCGAGCACCGATAGAAACGAGTGTCCAACCATCGTCGATCCTTACCGGCCGAAAGCGATGGGTAGTTTCGCACCCTGCCAGGCGGAAAACCCTCCGTTTAAATGCGTATCGACCGAAGCGCCCGCCTTCGCACATTGTGCCAGAGCCATAGCAGAGCGTCGCCCGGCGGCGCAGTTCAGGACCAGCAGCTTACCCTCCGACTCAGGCAGGAGAGCAGGATCGAATCGCGACAAGGGAAGATTGACTGCCCCGGGAATGTGCCCGGCGGCAAACTCGTCGGGCTCGCGCACGTCGACGACCATCGCCGCGTCACGATCCAGCATCTCGCGCAACGCCTTGGCCCCGACCTCTTTGGGGTGGGTCTGCTTTCCGAAACCGAACATTGCCTGAGCCTTTCAATTTAATGATTGCTTGTATCGTGTAAGTGTAATATTCGTCAAGCACAATCAGTGGAGAGAGGCCGTAAGATGGCTCAGTCGCAAATCATCGTGTTGGGTGCCGGGCTTGGCGGAACGATCGCCGCCTATGAGATTCGCGCCGCCCTCAAGGGCAAGGCCGACGTAACGGTCGTCTCCAGCTCAGAGGATTACTGGTTCGTCCCCTCGAACCCTTGGGTTGCGGTCGGCTGGCGCGAACCCGAGGCGATCAAGGTCCATCTGCCGCCGGTGATGGCAAAGCACGAGATTGGCTTCACGGCGGTGGGCGCCGCACGTGTCCACCCGCAGGAGAACCGGCTCGAACTCAATGATGGGTCGTCACTCACTTACGACTATCTCGTAATCGCAACGGGCCCGGACCTTGCCTTTGACGAGATTCAGGGCTTCGGGCCGGCGGCCAACACGCTGTCGATCTGCCAGACCGATCACGCTGCACACACCTTTACCCGCTTCGAGGAACTCTGCGCCGATCCCAGGCCGATCGTCGTGGGCGCTGTACAGGGCGCCTCCTGTTACGGCCCTGCCTATGAGTTCGCGATGACGCTCGACACCGAGCTCAAGCGCCGCAAGATCCGCGACCGCGTGCCGATCACGTTCGTCACGCCCGAACCCTATATCGGCCATCTCGGGCTCGACGGTGTCGGCGATACCAAGGGCCTGCTCGAAAGCGAGATGCGCAACCGCCACATCAAGTGGATCACCAACGCGAAGGTGACGAGCGTCGATCCGGGCATGATACATGTCGAGGAAGTGGATGAGGACGGCAAGACGAAGCGTACCCATGACCTGCCATTCGGCTTTTCGATGCTGCTTCCCGCCTTCCGAGGGGTGCCGGCCGTGCACGGCATCGAGGGCCTGACAAATCCGCGCGGCTTCATCCTGATCGACAAGCACCAGCGCAACCCGGCCTTCCCCAACATCTTCGCGCTCGGCGTCTGCGTCGCGATCCCGCCGGTCGGCCCCACCCCGCTCCCGGTCGGCGTACCCAAGACGGGTTTCATGATCGAAAGCATGGTGACTGCGGTCGCGAAGAATCTGCGCGAACTCCACACGGGGGGCGAAGCAAAGCACGAGGCGACCTGGAACGCGATCTGCCTCGCCGATTTCGGCGATGGCGGGGTGGCGTTCGTCGCCGAACCGCAGATTCCGCCGCGCAATGTCAACTGGTCTTCCGAGGGCAAATGGGTCCACCTCGCGAAGATCGGCTTCGAGAAATACTTCCTGCGCAAGATCCGCAAGGGCGAGAGCGAGCCCTTCTACGAGAAGCTCGCGCTCCACGTCCTCGGCGTGAAGAAACTGCGCTTCTGAGCCAACTTTCCAACAGGAGAAAATGTCATGAACCTCGATCGAGCCGTGCTGGCCTTTGCCGGCCTTGTCGTCCTCGCGGGATCCATCCTTTCGGTGACCGTCAATCCGTGGTGGATCGCGCTGTCGATCTTCGCTGGCGCCAACATGCTGCAGGCCAGCATCACCGGCTTCTGCCCGGCCGCAATGGTCTTCAGATCGTTCGGGATACGCCCCGGCAACGCGTTTCGCTGATCGCGAGCGATGATCGTCCGTTATCTGATCCCGGCTGTCGGCGTGGCACTGCTGGCGGTGACGCCCGCATCGGCCCAGAGCCTCGACGACGTCATCGCCGCGGCCATGGCGCATTCGCCGCAACTGGCGGCCGCGAAGGCGCGTGAATCCGCCGCCGAGGCGAGGCTCGACGGCGCCCGCGCCGAACGCGGTCCGTCGCTGCGGATCGAAGGCCAGGTCGGCGTCGGCAGGCTCGACCCGCAGGGCTATTTCGGACTGTCGGCCGACAATGTGACGCCGCGTTCCGCCCAGGCGGTCGCTGAGTTCCCGATCTGGACCGGCGGCCGGGTCGCGGCGGCCGAGCGCCAGGCCGGCGGCGGGCGGGATATCGCGCGGCTGGAAACCGCCGCGCAGACCCTCGATCTGCGGGTTCAGGTAACCCAGGCCTATGCGAATGCGCTTGCCGCGCACCAGCTGGTCCGGCGCTACGAGCAGCTGCAAACCTCGCTCGACGAGGTCGTCCGTCAGGCGGGGCTCCGTTTCAAGGCGGGCGAAGGCACGAGCACCGAGACCGCCCAGGCGCAGGCGCGGCGCGCCGAAGCCGCAGCGGGCCTCGCACAGGCACAGGGTCAGGTCGCGACGGCGAATGCGCGGCTGGCCGCGCTCACCGGCATGACGGTCGCATCCCCCGCCGGATTGCCGGGGCCGCCGGCGACGCCACGCACGGTCGACGACGCGGTCGATCGTGCGATCGCCGGCAACCCGCGACTCCAACAGGCGAAGAAGGCGACCGATGTGGCACAGGGTCGGGTCGACGCCGCGCGCGCCGAGCGGATGCCGACCATCGGCGCCTTCGCCGAGGCGGCCACGGTACGCGACCAGTTCTTCCCCGGCTACAAGGCCAATTCCGCGACGGTCGGCCTGCGGGGGCGGTGGACGCTGTTCTCAGGTGGTCGCAATGCCGCCAGCATCCGCGCGGCCAGCGCCGACATGGCCGCCAGCGAGGCCGACGCGCGCGGTGCGCGGCTGGCGGTCGAAGAGCAGGCGATCGAGGCGTTCGAGGCGGTGCGCACGGCACGCGCGGTGCTCGATGCCGCCCGGGCACGCGTCGCCGCCACTGAATCGGCCCTTGGCGGTGCGCGCCTCGAGGTAAAGGTCGGTGCCAAGCCGCAACTCGCCCTGCTCGACGCGGAACGCGAGGCGATCGAGGCGGAAAGCATGCGGATCAGCGCCGAGGGGCAGCTTCTCGTCGCCAGTTACCGCCTGCGCGCCATCGCCGGGATGGACTGATCGCCCTTGTTTCTGCCAACAATGTGAGCGGTACGCGATGGCAACACCGCGCGTTCGTATCTGGAGACCCGCCTTGTTCAGAGCAATCGCCCTATTCCTCGCGTTCGGTCTCTCGGCCACCGCCAGCGCTGTCGCGGCCCCGGCGAGCGACGTGATGAACGCACCGGTACCAGCGGGCTATTACGTCTTCCAGAAGGTCGTCTATCAGAATGACGGCGGTGGGCCGGACGACCATGCCTATTTCGTGCGGCTGCTCCATCATCTCTCCGCCCATATCGAAGCGACGAACGGTCAGGTCGAGATAAAGGTCGTCAGCTTCGCTGCCGGCGTCAGGCTGTTCCAGATGGCCAAGACCGACGCGCCCCTCGCCAAGGCGGTCGATGGCCTGCGTGCAAAGGGTGTCCGCTTCATGATCTGCCGTAACACGCTCAAGGGCATGGGACTGACCCCGGCCGAGCTTTACGGCGTTCGGGACGAGGACGTCGTCCCGAGCGGCGTCGCCGAAATCGCGCGACTGCAGGGTCTGGGCTTTGTCTATATCCATCCCTGATCGGCGCAGCACGGTCTCCCCGGCGATGGTTTCAGGATAGCCGCGGTGGCGTCACCCCTTCGCATCACGGCACTCGTCGCAGGCGGAACGGGCGTGGTCGCGCTCGGTGTGGGCCTTGGCGTTTCCCTGTCCAGGGCTCCTGCGCCGCCGCGCGCCGAAGCGAAGGAATTTCGGGCCCCGCCAGATACGGCGATCCCCGGCGACGCACTCGGTCGGAGCATATTGCTGGGCCGGGAGATTTTTACGAACACTGCTCGGACGGCCCCGCAATTCGTGGGTAACGATCTTTCCTGCTCGAACTGCCATCTCGATGCAGGGCGCCGGCCCAACGCCTCGCCGCTATGGGCCGCCTATGGGCTCTATCCGCAATATCGCTCCAAGAACGGCCATGTGAACAATTTCGCGGAACGCCTGCAGGAGTGCTTCCGGTACAGCATGAACGGTCGGATGCCCCCCGCCGGCGATCCCGTGCTCGTCGCCCTGGAGAGCTACGCGACGTTCCTGGCCAAGGGCGCCCCGATCGGCGTGACGTTGCCGGGCCAGGGTTTCCTCAAACTCCCCAAGGCCGCCCGAACGCCCGACTATGAGCGGGGTCGAGCGGTCTATGCCGAAAACTGCACACAGTGCCATGGGCAGGACGGTGTCGGACTGAAGGCCGATGGCAAGACAGCCATCCCGCCGCTCTGGGGCGACAGGTCGTTCAACTGGGGTGCCGGGATGGCGCGCATCCCCAACGCAGCCGGGTTCATCAAGGCGAACATGCCGCAGGATCGGCCGGGTGTACTGACCGGCCAGCAGGCCTGGGACGTGGCGGCCTATATCGACGGCAAGCCCCGGCCGCAGGATTCGCGCTACGTCGGATCGGTCGAGGCCACGCGCCAGCAGTTTCACGGAGGGGATCAATCGGCCTATGGGTCAATCGTCGACGGCGTTCTTCTCGGGGGAGACGGACCGCCGAAAGCGATCGCAACGAAATAGCGGAAGCAAGCGCCCCGATAGGCGATAGGCGCAGCCACCAGGGAATGGTGATCCGCTCGCCGTCATTGCCCGGCCGACAGCGGCGGGGTATCGATCGGAGGCTGCCCACACATATCACGGAACTGCCTGGCAGAATCCGCAGAAGGAACGGGAGCGCGGCATGGGCCTGTATTCGGAACGGATCTTTCCCTGGTTCATCGAACGGGCGCTCGACACGCCCGCGATCCGGGCGCGCCGCGCGAAGCTGATCGAGGGCGCCACGGGCGATGTCCTGGAAATCGGATTCGGCACCGGCGCGACGCTTCCCTATTATGATCGCGCGACCGTGAGATCGCTGTCCGTCGTCGAGCCATCGTCCGGCATGAACCGGCGGGCACAGCAACGCATCGACAGTCTCGGCTGGTCGATCAGGATCGAGGCACTGGCCGGAGAAGCCCTGCCCTTCGCCGATGAGAGTTTCGACTGCGTGGTGGTCAGCCTGACGATGTGCACCGTCGCCGACCCGCCGCGCGTGCTGGCCGAGATTTGGCGGGTGCTGCGCCCCGGTGGTAGCCTGCGCTTCTTCGAGCATGTCGCGAGCGCGGATACTGCCCGGCGCAAATGGCAAGACCGCCTCAATCCCGTGCAGCGCGTCGTCGGCGTCGGTTGCAATCTCAATCGCGACACCGTCGCCTATATCCGCGCGGCCGGCTTTGAGTTGGGCCCAGTCGCGCAGCAGATCGAGCCCGCCTTCCCGTTCGCCGACTATATGCCGATCGTCGAGGGCGTCGCGCGCAAACCGGCCCCGGATGCCGCGGGTCAGGGCAACGCCCCGAGGCAGTAACGACCGGTAGAGCAGAATCCCGCCGTGGCCGGCACCGCCGGGCGACGCGCGACCTCGCTTTTCGGTCACGCGGAGAGAAGCAGGACGCGCTGCGCCAGCCCGAGCATTGCCGGCCGGTGCGATACCAGGATCAAGCCTTGCCCGGTTCGCTCGAACCAGTCGCCAAGCCGCTTCACAAGTTCGGTTTCCGTTGCACCGTCGAGCCCTTCACTGGGCTCGTCGAGCAGCAACCATGGCCGGGCCGCCAACAGCCCCCTCGCCAGCGCAAGTCGCTTGCGCTGGCCGCCCGACAGGCGCGCGCCGTCTTCTCCGATCCATTGGGCAAGCCCCTCCGGCAGCGACCGGATCTCGTCGTCGAGGCAGGCGGTGTGGAGTGCGTTCCAGATCTCGTCTTCGCGCAGACCCGGACGGGCGAGCCGCAGATTGTCGAGCACGGTGCCGGCGATCAGCATCGCATCCTGCGGCACCAGCGCGAACAGCTGACGAAGCCGGAACAGTCCGAGATCTCCTGCCGGCACGTCGCCGATGGTGGGCCGCTGCGGCGCATCGGTGCGCAGTCCGGCCAATGTATGAAGCAGGCGGGTCTTGCCTGCGCCCGACACGCCGAGGACCGCAACGCGCTCGCCCCGCGACAGGCATTCTGGCTCGCCGCCAAGGGAAAAGGCGATGTCCGCGTCGGCGAGACGCAGTACCGGCTGGTCCGGCACATCGATCGCTGTCAGGGTCGCCAGGCGGCGGCTGGCATCATCGACCGAAGGCGCGCGGACCTGCGCACGGACATAACCCAGCAATGCCTCGCCCGATGCCGCCGTCGCCAGCGCGGCCATCGCCGCGAGCGCCGGACCGGCGCTCGCGGTCACGATCGCGAGCGCGCTCGCGATGCCGGCGGTTGCGGGAAGAATCGCGCCAACCATGGCCTCCATGCGCGCCTGGCGTCGCAGTGCTTCGTCATGGTGGTTTGCGAGCGATTCGAGCCGGGCCGACACGCGATCCGTCAGGCCATAGACGGCAATCTCCGCCGCCGAGGCGGCATATTCGGTGACCGCGCCCTTGAGGTCATGCACCGCCGTTGCGACGTCGCTGGCGCATCGTGGTAACCGATGCCGCGCCAGTCGCCGGGTCCAGATAGCGCCGCCCGCCAGGGCCGCCGCAACGAGCATGGGCGGCCATGGTCCTGCCAGGGCAGCGAGCGCGATCGTCAGGGCCGCGCCCGCGACCGCGCCGGCGAGCGCGGGCGTTCGCACCAGATGATCCTCGAGCCGGTCGATATCCTGGACGAGCAGCGTCGCAGCGTCGCCACCCGAAAGCTTCAGGGTGCCCTGGGCCTCGGCCATAGCCGCCTCGCGGAACAACAGGCTGCGAAAGGCCGCGAGTGTGGATAGCGACGCACGATGGCTGAGCAGGCGCTCGAAATAGCGCGCGGTCGTCCGCACGATCGCGAGCAGCCTGATCAGCGCGCTTGGAATGAGATAGTTGAACGCGCGCGCGCCGAACGGCCCGGCCGCGCCGGCAATCGCCGCGGCGGTGATGAACCACCCCGACAGCGCGAGGAGACCGATCGTCGCGACGGCAACCGCGACGCCAGAAGCGACGGCCAGCCGGCGCGTGCCCGTCCAGGGCTTGCTGCAGGCGTCGAGCGCTTGCGTCAGGCCGGCGGGCATCATCGGATCGCAACCTTGCGGTCGGCGGCCGCGATCAGTGACGGATCATGGCTCGCGACGAGCACGGCCCGCTCAAGGGCAACCTCCTTCAGCACGGCAATCAGCGCATCGGCGGTGTCGCGATCAAGATCGGCGGTGGGCTCGTCGAGCACCATGAGCGAGCGCTCGACGAGCAGCGCGCGCGCGATGCCGATCCTGCGCCGTTCCCCACCCGACAGACCCGAGCCGCGCGGGTCGATAACGGTGTCCAGCCCGTCAGGACGCGAAGCGATCAGCGCCCCGAGCCCCGCCCGCTCCGCCGCCGCGCGGATCCTGCCCGGGACCGCGTCGGGGCAGGCCAGGGCGATGTTGTCGGCGATCGTACCCGGCAACAGCATGACATGCTGACCTGCCCAGGCGATCACGTGATTGAAGGCACCGGGGTGCATGTCCGCGCCATCGAGCAGCAACCTGCCACTGGCAAGCGGTGCAAGCCCGACGATCATGCCGAACAGCGACGACTTGCCACTCCCGGTCGGGCCGCTCAGCGCGACCATTTCGCCGCGCGCTACCGTCAGGCTGAACGGGCCGACGCTGGTGCCGTCATCATAGCGAATGACCGCCAGCTCGATCTCGAGTGCCCGTGATCCTTCCGGAACAACCGAGATGGCCTTGTCCGGCTCCGTCGGGAGGTCCGCGCACCGTGCGTCGATCGCTGTCATCGCCGCTTCGCCAAGTTGCTTGTCGTGATAGGCAGCGGCCAGCCGGCGGAGCGGCAGATAGAATTCCGGCGCAAGCGCGAGCGCGAATACGGCACGGGGCAGGTCGAGATGTTCGGGCACCCGGAATGGCAACAGGTCGAGCATCTGAAACCCGCAATAGACGGCGACGAGCGCGACCGAGAGCGCCGAGAAGAATTCAAGCGTCCCGGATGAAAGGAACGCGATCCGAAGAACGCCGTAGGTGCGGTCGGCGACTTCCTGAACGGCGGTATCCACCTGCCGCGCGACGCGCTCTTCGGCACCGAAGGCGAGAATGATCGGCAAGGAGCGGACGCGATCGACGAACAGGCCCGACAGCCGGCCCAGAGCCGATACCTGCGCATCGGCGGCCTGGCGCGCGGCGCCACCGGCGAGCACCATGCCCAGACCGAAGGGCAGAAGGGTCGCGACAAGGATCGCGGCCGAGACCGGGCTGGCGAGCATGACCATGGCGGCAACGAGCAGAGGCGAAACTACCGCTGCACGCCGCAGCGGCTCGAACCGGCCCAGATAAGCGGTCAGCGCGCCGACCTGGTCGACCGCGGTCGCGACGTCTTCGCCGAGCAGGCGGCCCGGCACGCGCCGCGATCGAAACAGCGCCGGAAAGAGGCGGCGGCGCACCTGTGCCTTCGCCCGGTTCGCAGCCTCGATCCCGCTATCTTCGACCCGTGCCTGCACCCAGGCGCGCGCGAGCGCCGCGACCGCCATGGTCCCCGCCGCGATTAGGGACAAATACGAAGTGCCGGCGAGCAGGAAATGGAGTGTAGCCGCCAGCGCGACCGCGAACAGCGCCGCAAGGAAAGCGTCGATGATCCACCACGCCAAGGGCCCGCGAACGATGCGAGACGGGACAGCTGAGCCGGTCATGCGAGCGCTATTTACACAATTTCGTTCATACAGTAATTGAAATCTGCCGCCGGTGCTGCCGGACCGAGTCTAGAGAAGGACGCCAGCGATGGACATGGCCGTAGTCGAGCTTTCCCGCCTGCAATTCGCATTGACCGCGCTCTATCACTTCCTGTTCGTCCCGCTGACGCTCGGCCTGTCCTTCATGCTCGTCATCATGGAAAGCCTCTACGTAATGACCGACCGCCCGGTATGGCGGCAGGTCACCCGCTTCTGGGCCAAGCTTTTCGCGATCAATTTCGTCCTTGGTGTGGCTACCGGCCTCACCATGGAGTTCGAGTTCGGCATGAACTGGGCGTATTATTCGCATTATGTCGGCGACATTTTCGGCGCCCCGCTGGCGATCGAAGGCCTGATGGCCTTCTTCCTCGAGGCCACGTTCGTCGGCGTGATGTTCTTCGGCTGGGACAAGCTCTCGAAGCAGGCCCATCTGTTCACGACCTTCATGGTCGCCCTGGGGTCGAACCTGTCGGCGCTGTGGATCCTCGTCGCCAATGGCTGGATGCAGCACCCGACGGGATCGGCGTTCAACCCGGCCACGATGCGCATGGAAGTCACCGACTTCGCCGCGGTCATCTTCAATCCCGTCGCCCAGGCAAAGTTCGTCCACACCGTCAGCGCCGGTTATGTGACCGCATCGGTCTTCGTGCTCGGCGTGTCCTGCTATTTCATGCTCAAGGGCAAATGGCTCCCGCTCGCGCGGCGCTCCTTCACGGTCGCCGCCGCGTTCGGCCTCGCCTCGTCATTGTCGGTCGTCGTGCTGGGCGACGAGAGCGGCTACGCCCTCACCGATAATCAGCGCATGAAACTCGCCGCGATCGAGGCGATGTGGCACACCGAACCCGCGCCCGCCGGGATCGACGTGTTCGGCCTGCCCAGCAACAGCCGGCACGAGACCGGATATGAAATCAAGGTTCCCTATGTCCTGGGCCTGATCTCAACGCGCAGCCTGACCGGCGAAGTCACCGGCATCACCGAACTCGTCAGCCAGGCCCGCGCACGGATCCAGCATGGTATCCTGGCCTATGACGCCGTCGAGCGCCTCAAGGTGAATCGCACCGACCTCGCTGCGCGCGCGCAGTTCGAGGAGGCGAAGGGCGATCTCGGCTATGCGCTGCTCCTGAAACGCTTCGTCGCCGATCCGCGCCAAGCCGACGCCGCGACGATCGACAAGGCGGCGTGGTCGACCGTGCCCAATGTGCCGGTCATGTTCTGGCTATTCCGCGCCATGGCCGGCCTCGGGTTCGGATTCATCGCCTTTTTCGGCTTCGCCTTCTGGTTCGCCACAAAGCGGCAGTTCGACCGCCGCTGGTTCCAGCGCATCGCGGTCTGGATCATCCCGCTGCCGTGGATCGCGATCGAGTTCGGCTGGCTGCTGGCCGAGATCGGCCGCCAGCCCTGGGCGATCGACGGCGTGCTGCCGACCTTCCTTGGCACCTCCGATCTCGGTGTGGCGCAGATCTGGACCACGATCGCCGGTTTCACGCTCCTCTACGGCACGCTCGCCGTGATCGAGGTTCGGCTGATGCTGCAGGCGATCGGCAAGGGTCCCGAACCCGTCACCGAGCCTGCGGACGATCTCACGAACGCCCATTCGGGCGGCTACGCCCCGATCGCGGCGGAATAAGGAGTTCATGCAGATGGCCATTCCCCTCGACTATGAAACGCTCCGGGTCATCTGGTGGGCGCTGATGGGCATCTTGCTCATCGGCTTCGCACTGACCGACGGTTTCGATCTCGGCGTCGCGACGCTGCTCCCCTTCGTCGCCCGGACCGACGCCGAACGCCGTATAGTCATCAACACGGTCGGCCCGACCTGGGAAGGCAACCAGGTCTGGCTCATCCTTGGTGGCGGCGCGATCTTCGCCGCGTGGCCGTTTGTCTATGCGGTGAGCTTTTCAGGCTTCTATCTCGCGATGTTCCTCGTGCTGGCCGCGCTGATCTTGCGCCCGGTAGGCTTCAAATATCGCTCGAAGCACGCGGACGCTGGATGGCGATCTCGCTGGGACTGGGCGCTGTTCGTCGGCGGCTTCGTTCCCGCGCTCGTGTTCGGCGTCGCCGTCGGCAACGTCCTGAGCGGCGCACCCTTTCGCTTCGACGGGGATCTGCGCCTGCACTATGCCGGCGGTTTGCTCGGCCTGTTCACCCCGTTCACGCTCCTCGCCGGTCTCCTCTCGGTAGCGATGATCGTGCTGCACGGCACCGCTTGGCTGTCGATGAAGGTAGAGGACGGCGCCGTGGCCGACCGCGCGCGCGGCTTCGGCAAGATCGCGGCGATCGCGGTCATCCTTCTCTATGCGACGGGGTTCGCGATGATCACCTATACCGGCCTTGGCCATCGGATGAGCGGCTTGATCGACCCGGCGGGTCCATCGAATCCGCTGGACGGCGCCAGCGTCCATGCCGCCGGCGCCTGGCTCGACAATTACCGCGCCTATCCGTGGATGATCGTCGCACCGGTCGCGGGGTTTGTCGGCGCGATGTTCGGCTATGTCGGGCACCTGCGCCGGTCGCCCGTCATCGCATTTGCCGGCTCGAGCCTGGCGACCGTCGGGATCATCGCGAGCGTCGGCGCGTCGATGTTTCCCTATATCCTGCCAAGTTCGATCGACGCCAATTCCAGCCTGACGGTGTGGAACGCCTCGTCCAGCCACATGACGCTGTGGATCATGCTGCTGGCGACGCTCGTCTTCCTGCCGATCGTCCTGCTTTACACCGCCTGGGCCTATCGCGTGATGTTCGGGCGGGTGACGTCCGAAGCCGTTCTCACCAACCCCGACTTCTATTGAGGAACCTGTCATGTGGTATTTCGCCTGGATCCTCGGCCTCGGCCTCGCCGTCGCCTTCGCGATATTGAACGGCCTGTGGCACGAGATACACTCCGTGCCGGAAGAGGAATAGGCGGCGCTGTCGATATCGACCGCACGCGCTCCGCGCCGCGCCGCCGCAGTCCATGCGATCGCCTTGGGCCCCACCCGGGCCGTCGATTTCGGCCGGTACGCGGGTGTCGGCGGGGCGGCAAGAACGCAGGATCAAAGGTTGCCGGACCCCGGACCGCACTGTCCACAATCAGGCGGCGATGCCCCTCCGAGCCGTCAGGGAGCTGCGTTAGAGCCGGCCGACCGTAGATGTCCCGACCAACGGCACTTCATCACCAGCTGCCGGGCGCGACACCGATCGGGGCGCCGACGGCCCTAATGCGGCGGCGACTTCACGGTGCCCAGCCAATGTCGCGGGCTTAATCCGATGGGTCAATAAAGGTTCTATATCGAAAGTTATGTATCCTGCTGGCAAATTGATATAGGCCCGAAGCCAAACGGGGGAATGCGGCATCGGTGAAGCGCCCTCGCTTGGCGATACTGCTGACCTATCTCGCGGCAGCAGGGGGAGTGTTCGTGCTGCTGCAAACCCAACCTTTCGACCGGCTGATGTCCAAGCTTGGTGATTCGCGTGGCTTGGGAGGCGATCGGCGCCTCGCGGTGTGCGGCACACATCGCAGCGGCACGACGCTGCTCGGCGCACTGTTGTCGGCAGATCCTCGCAGCTGCCAGATTTTCGAACCGTTCAATCCCGTTTTCGGGATCGAGGAAGCGACCCGCAGCTTCATCGCGGCCGATTGGCCGATCAATCAGTGGCACGGGGTGATCGATCGATTTCTTGCTGGGGAGAGGATACGTTTTCGCCGTCCGGCCAGCAATAACAATCGGCTGGCGCGATGGATCAAGGGCACGCGCCTGACCCGTGAATATGCCGCGGCCAGGCTCTTTCGTCCGAGCCGCCTGGTGATCAAATGCCCGTTCATTTCGCTGTCGAGTCAGTATCTGATCGATCGCCATGGCGTTCAGGTCGTGTTCGCGGTCAAGCACCCCGCTTCGTTTTTCGTGTCGTTGCGCCGGGTCGGCTGGGACGAGGTGCTGCCACTGGACGACCTGGTTGCCCAGGGTGTGATCGACGCCGCGACGTGTGATGCCGCAACCACGTCAGCGGCGCGCGCCGGACTCTTCTGGAATGTGATCAACGCCCACGCACTGGACACACAGCGCCGCTATCCGGCCGCGGCGACAATCTGGTCGCACGATCGCTTCTGTCGCGATCCCGACGCCGAAATGTCACGCCTCACGGAAGCACTGCACATCGATTACAGTCGAGCGATGAAGCTGGCGGTTATATGTAGCGACGCGAACGGATGGCAGGTTCGAGCAGGAAAAATTCGGACCGAAAGAATTCCCACCCTTGGTTGACGAGGACATCGGCAAGCGCCCGTTTCTGTTCGACATCGCCGAACATCGCGTGCTCATTCTGCGCGAGGGTTTGCGACAGGCGATCTCCGGCCGAAATCCGCTCAAGAGCGGCTTCGCTGCCCGGTTCGGGATCGATGCCGGCTTGGGTATCCCCATTCGGACCGATTCTTACGAAGGCTATCTGTTTGCCTCGGATATTTCCGGGGTGTCCTCCGATGACCTTCGATTGGCCGAGATGGTCGGCGAGGAAATATCGACGGCCTTCGAACGATCCGCCCTGTTTTCCGCAACGCGTGAAGCCGCCGCCACGCGAACACGCGGTTTACTGGCGCGGGACCTGCACGACAGCGTCGTCCAGTTCCTCGCAGGGTTGGGACTGAGACTTGAAGGCCTGAAGCGAAGCGCGGGCGATTCACCTGCGATCGTCGAGGAAGTTAATGATATGCAGCACCAGCTCATCCAGGAACAACAGGACCTGCGCGGGCTGATCGCCGCGCTGCGAATTGCCGGCCCATCCGACCCTTACCTCGGCCTTGCCGACAGGTTGCTGGAGCTTGGCGTGCGGCTCGAACGTCAATGGGACGTCAAATGCGATTTAGAGCTTGATGCCTCGCTCTCCATCGTTCCGACGCGCCTCCATCACCATGCCGAGCAACTGGTCCGCGAAGCCGTAGCCAACGCGGCCAGGCACGGGCAGGCAGCGAGAGTCATCATCGCCGCGTCGGTGTTGGAAGGGCATATGAGGCTGAACATTAGTGATGATGGCCAAGGCTTCCCGGTCGAAGGGGAGTTTGAGAACGAAGCCCTTGATGAGGGCAAGATCGGCCCCCGCTCATTGCATGAACGTGTCCACCTGTTGGGAGGCACCATGCGGTTGAGTTCAAGTCGAGAAACGGGCTCCAAGTTATGTCTGATATTACCGCTTGAGGGACATCCGGCGTGACGCGCATTCTGATCGCCGACGACCATCCGATAATCCTGTCGGGCGCAGAAGCACTTTTGCGAGGAACCCGGTTCGAGATCATCGCGACATTCCCCGACGGCGACGCGCTTCTGGAGCAGCTGGCCGAGCTAAGGCCCGAGATGATCGTTCTGGATGTGCAAATGCCGCGCTGCTCGGGGCTCGATGTGCTGAGAGCGCTGCGTCGTCGGAACGACGACCTCCCGGTAATTCTCCTCACCGCCGCGATTGACGAGCGCGAAGCACGCGAGGCGATCGGGCTGGGGGTCAACGGCCTTGTCTTGAAGGACACCGCCCCCGGGTCGTTGGTCCATTGCCTTGAAGAAGTGGCGCAAGGACGTCGATGGATCGATCAATCCATCCTCCTGCGTGCACTCGATGCCAGTCTTGAAAGTGAGGAAATAGCGCCGACGCCGCTGGCCGCGCTTAGTCAGCGCGAAAGAGAGATCATGAACCAGGTTGTGCAGGGGCTGAGAAACCGTGAGATTGCGGCGCTGTTCGGCATCACTGAGGGAACGGTCAAAGTGCATCTGCACAAGGTCTATGAAAAGCTGGGCGTGAGCAGCCGAACCGAATTGGTGATACTGATCAACAGGATGACGTAAATTCCACGCGGTATTTTCAGCGCTGATTTCCGTCATTCGCGACACCAACGGCGCCACCGCGATTGAGTATGGACTGAAGGCGGTTCCCGTTGCGCGCCTCGTCGGTGTGCCAGCGTCGCGCTTTCAGCCGGAATCCGCTAGAGCGGCGAAATCCAGTCCCCGCCTTGAGCCTCAGCGGCTCAACGAGCACGCCAATGGGTGCGGGCGTGGTTGAGATTCGGGAATGCAAAAAGGTCTGATCTCGCCGAAAGGCAATACGTGGCACTATCCATGGTACGACACGTCATTTGCGCCATAAGATGGTTTGAAATCATGTTATTATGGAAATAGTATGAATCCTCCCGCTCCGCCAAGTCTCCTATTTATCTCAGTTAATTCAAGATATTAGGAGTCGCGCGTGATCCACGCCCAACATATCAACCAACATTGTTGATTGTGTGCGATTGCTGATCGTGACGCTATAGGTGTCCGATGCTCGATAGTCGTCCGTGAACAATGCGTTTTGGCCGGGCGCGGCGACGAGCGCGATGGCGACGACGGTCCGGCGTCGATGGCCGTTGCTTCAAGCGGGGGCGCGTATTGGCTGCAGGGTTGAGAGCCATGCCGTGACCAAGGCACGCCAAAGGGCGATGAGCCAGGCGACGAGCAGTCGCATATTATGACCGGCGGCGACGAGGAGGGCGTTGATGGCGTCTCCTTGGGTGCCGGCCAGGTGATTGCGCTCGAGCAGGCCATCGGATTTGGTGTGGCCGATGATGGGCTCGACGGCGCTGCGGCGTCTCAGCTCGCGGCGGATGGTGGGCGATGTGATGCCGCGCATGCGCGAGATGAAGACCTGGGTTTTTCCCTTGTGGCCGTGACCTTGATAGCCGCGATCGACATAGGCGCGTTCGATCGTGATGTCGGTCAGACGCTCGACCTGTTCGATCTGGCCGGACAGGGTGTGGCCGTCATATGGGCTGCCGGGTAGCGCCCGCATGCCGATGATGAACTGGCCGCCGGCGGTGCGTGCGTTGGTCACCGCGATCGATGTCTTGACCCCGAACTCGTAGCGGGTGCGGGCCTTGCCCTTGCCGATGCATTCGACCTCGGGCGCGTGGAGCGCGTAGAGCTTGTTCTTGTCGTCGCGCTTCTGGGCGAGCAGCCGCCCGACCCGGTTACGGGCGACCGCGAAGGCCGTCTCAAGGGCGGCATCGCCTGCGATCTTGCGGCCGATGTCGCGATCGAGCCGGCCGAGCCAGGTGCGCATCTTGCGCACCCAACGCATCGCCTGGGCATGGCGACCGCCATGGAGCAGTCGGGAGACATCGACCCGGGCACGCCTGGCGACGCGCAGGAAGGACTGGCGCAGCTTGATGCCGTGGCGCTTTGCAAGCCGGTTGAGCCATTCGATCCCGCGCAGCAGCAGATGGCTGTCGGTCGGATGCGCCACCGCCTTGGTCTGGACCGTCGTATCGATCGTCACGCGCGTGCACGCCGATGGCGTCACCGCCTCGGTGCGGGTCGCCACCGCGATCGTCTCGGCCAGCAGAAGCTCAAGCTTGTCCGGCCCGATCCGTCCGCGCCAGCGCGTCATCGACGAGCGGTCGAACGGCAGCTTGTGACAAAAGTGCTCCTGGCCGCAGAAAAACTGCCAATACGGGTTCTCGACCCAGCGCGCGCAGACCTGCTCGTCGGACAGGCCCTCCATGTGCTTGAGCAGATGCAAGCCGGCCATCAGCCGCGTCGGCAGCCCAGGACGCCCCTTCAGCGGCGTGTAGAACCGCCCAAACGCTTCATCGAAGCGCGACCAGTCGACCAGCAGGGCCAGCTTCACCAGCGGATGTTCGAGGTCGAGCATGTTGTCCAACCGGCTCTGGAACAGCTCAAAAGCACCAGGCTGGGACTTCTTCGGCGGCATGGCAGGTCCTCGTCGTTCCTTTGCATCGACGAGTGAATCACAGCTGGAAACCGAACGAAACCCCTTCCCGCAGGCGTGCGCGAAATAACAAGCTTTTCAGCCGAAAACCGCCCAAGCCTTGCGAAATCGAATACTTGATAACCTACAAAAATCACCGTCTATCAGTAGCTTCCGTATTTTTCACGGGCGACTCGATACTTGGAGGCGCGAACGACAGATTCGAAGGGTGCTTCGAGGCATCGCTCGGCAGCGCGTGGCACTTTTTTTCAAGGAAACAGACACTTGGATCATTGAATGCGCGCTCCAACGTGACGATCGGGTCGAAGCGGATTTAGCGACCTGCTGACGTGCCCCCCAACGTTCATCCAGCCAAAACTAGAGTCCGCTCGTGGTTGAGCTGCTACCCGATCTTGGACCACCCGGCTGGGCGTCATCCAGTTCCTGCCGGCAGCGGCGGGCCATGTGCCGCTGGCCGGTTCACCAGCGATATCGGCGGCTTATTGCCGATCGCGCTATGTGGCCGCACCTCGTTATAGTCTCTACGCCAAGTCTCGCATTTTCCGACCGCGTCGTCGAGGCTCATGAACCAGTGCTGGTTCGGGCATTCCGCCCGGAACTTGCCGTTGAACGATTCGATGAACGCGTTGTCGGTCGGCGTGCCAGGCCGAGAGAAGTCCAGCGTGACGCCTTTCATGTACGCCCACAGGTCAAGGTCTCGGGAGACGAACTCGCTGCCCTGGTCCACCCGGATCGAGGCCGGATAGCCAACCTCACCGCATACGCGGTCCAGCACCTCGATGACGTCGGGCGCGCGGAAGCTGAACTGCGGCACCACCGCTGGCGAGAACCGGCTGAAAGTGTCGATCACCGTCAGGATGCGCAGCTTTGATCCCGTCGCCAACTGGTCATAGACGAAGTCCATCGCCCATACTTCATTCGAACAAGACGCCGCGCAGCGGCCTTCTCTCAGCTTTGCCTTCACCCGACGTTTCGGCGGTTTGTGTCGCAGCTGCAGCCCCAACTCCTTGTAAAGCAGATAAACCCGCTTCGCGTTCACGTCCCAGCCCTCGCGCCGGAGTAGTACATGGATCCGGCGATAGCCGTAGCGCACCCGCGTCGCGGCGATCTCCTGCATCCGCTTCTTCAGGTCGGCCTGATCCGCGCGGCAGCCACGATAGTGGTAGCTCGATCGTTCGGCCCGGAGCACACTGCATGCCCGTCTGATGCTGACGGACCAGATACTCCGGACATCATCGACGAGCTGGCGCCGCCGATCAGGCCTCAGAGCTTTCGCGAGACGACATCCTGCAGCATCGCCTTGTCGAGCGACAGGTCCGCCACCAGCCGCTTCAGCTTCGCGTTCTCATCCTCGAGTTGGCGCAGCCGACGCATCTCCGACGGCATGAGCCCGGCGTACTTCTTGCGCCACGCATAAAATGTCGCGTCGCTGATCCCGGCCTTGCGGCATACCTCACCGATCGTCGTGCCGTCCTCGGCCTGCTTCAACACGAACGCAATCTGCGCCTCGCTGAACCTCGATCTCTTCATCGCTCCCTCCGTCAGATGACCCTCAATTCTAAACTGGAATTTTCCAGCTCAAAACGGTCCAGGAAACGGGCAGCAGGTCATATCTTATCCGAGATCGATACCACCGCCGCCCATCGAGATGGGTGATCCCGCTCATGATCGAATACCATCCGTACCGCACGCTCGCGGACTTCCGGCGCAAACTTGTTCGTTGTCTTGCTCATACAGGCTCCACCTCCTCAGGAGCTGGAGCCTCCGGCAAACCCGGGGCGGTTCACTGGAGGTACAAGACTTGGCACAAAGCGCGTCCCTTCGGCGACACGGCAGGGCGCTTACTTGTCGAGTATCGGCCGGAACCGACGAGTATCCGACCAGACCTTCCACATGAAGGCCATAAATACCAGCGACCATAAGGCGAAAACCGTGATGTCGATGCGGCGCATGCCCATGAAACGGGCGTCGATCAGCCCGGGGCCGCACCACAGCGCGAACACCGCCCAGGCCGTCAGCAGCAGGCGCAACTCGGTCGCACCCATCCCGTAATAGGACAAGTGATGGGTCTTGAGGATCAGCACCTTGAGATAGGTAAAGCTGCTCATCAGCAGATACATGGAAAGCGCGAGCAGGGCGGAAAGCAAGGTGAAATATGGAGAAAGACCCAGCCCGACGAAGATGAAGGTCTGCGAGATAAGGTCGCAGGAGTGATCGAGGAAATAGCCGAAGTCCGGCCGTTCGATCTTGCGATAGCGGGCGAGCGTTCCGTCAAGCGAGTCGCCGAGCCAGTTCAGGAAAAGCCCCAAGATTGCGAGCGAAACGAACCAAGGTGAGGCGCGACTGGCGGCGAATCCCGTCATGACCAGGAAGGCGCCGACCAGCCCCAGCAGGGTCAACTGATCGGGGGTTGCTGCCGATGGTGTCCGCGCGGCCAGCCACAGCAAAACATTGCGTTCATGGGTTGCCAGGAAGCTGTTGTTCACCCGCACATGGTGGACAGGCTGACTCGGTTCCTCGACTGGCGCAACTTTGATAGTTTTCTCCGATTTTGCAGTTGCTTCGCTGGCTCCCTGAGGATTTTCGAACTGAATTGGAGCCAGTTGCGCCGACGCCGTCGTGAGACCGGAGGGGAGAAATTCCTGACCCGGTCCATCGATTTGGTGGAGCTTCAAATGCGAATCCTTTGCGTGCGAATTGCCGGGGGGCCAAAACATCCAAAATGGATGTTATTGCGTGCGCTTTCACCTTATACTCTCGTGAGTTACGCAACGATATTATCGCAAGGCGGAATAGGCGGGCGACGAATCGAAAGCAAGTCGGGACGGGTTTTCTCGGACCAAAAATCCGTGCGAATCGATCACATAAGCGCAGCATTCGGATGGAAACGCCGGTATATGGAATATAACTTCACGCATCTGGCGTTCGTGGGGCTATGTATCAATTGGAAGTCGTGTCAGTTTGGCTAGTTTCCGAGTTCTCTGTCTCAGTCTTGTTAATATAAAAGAGAAATTGTAGTGCCTACTAATCTTCGCGAATTGCCAATAATAATTCGGGAAGTGCGCATAAATTGGCCGAAATTTCTCGATATATTATGTGAGTTTTAGATTATTGAAACGTAGATTTAACATATTAAATTAAACGAAAATTTTGAAAAGGCTTATTTCAATTGATTGCAAAATTTTTTGGGAGTGCAAACGACGGCCCAACCACACGGCCAGTTATAGCTTATGACGTAATGAGACTATTTATCGCGCCGGCATTTTTAACGCCGCGTGGTATAGATAGAGTTGATCTAGCGCTCGCCCGTCATTTTTTCTGCGATGAATCCAATCAGAATGTCGGGGTATTGCCAACACCTGCTGGCGTCTATGCTTTTTCGGCGACGCAGGTCAGGCATTTGTTAAATTATATTCAGGAGTTGTGGGCGGAAGATCCAGGGCCCGCGAGCAACATTCAGTTGCAATCGTTGTCGGATAGGATCGCACGCCGGCAGGATGACGCACCGCCGGTGGCGGCTGTGCCGTCCCTTCTTTTCCGGGAAAAGGTCTGGCGTATGTTGGGCATGCTTCGCGCGACCAGCTTGTTTCCTCATCGTTTTGCGGGCTCGGCGGTACCCACCGGCGCCGTTTATCTGAATATCGGGCAGTTGGGGCTGGCGATGCCATCCTTCTTCAACTGGCTCGCGAAGCGCCCTGACATCACCCGCGCAATGATGGTGCACGATGCAATCCCCATCGACTATCCGCATCTGGTCGGGGGCAAGGCACCCATACATCATAAGCAGATGATCCGCACCGCGGCAGAACATGCGGATTGCATGATCTTCAATTCCACATACACACGTGACAGCGTGACAGCGGTGATGCGGAACTTGGGCCGGGCCTGTCCGCCGGCGCTGGTGCGATCGCTGCCCTTGCCGGCGGCCTTCGTTGAGGTCGAAGCCGGCGTCGCAGCGTTGGCGGGCACGCGCTATTTCCTGGCGGTTTCGACCATCGAGCCGCGCAAGAATTTCGCCTTGCTGCTGCGCGTCTGGCAGCGTTTCGTCGCGACCATGGGGGCGGCGGCGCCGCATCTCGTCATCGTCGGCTCCCCCGGAAAGGATGCCGGCAATATTCTGGCGCCGTTGGAGTCCAATTCCGCTCTGGCCAGCCGGGTTCATCATGTGGTCGGCCTCTCGAGTCCGGCGCTCGCCTCGCTGTTGCTGGGGGCTACGGGCATGCTATGCCCCTCGCTCGCGGAAGGCTTCGGCCTGCCCCTGCTTGAGGCGAGCGCGATGGGCGTGCCGGCGATCGCCACGGATAATCCGGCCCATCGCGAAGTGGCGACCGCAACGACGGTCCTGTTGCCGGCGGACGATGACGACGCCTGGGCGCGGGTGATTGCGGCGTTGCCCGACGTGGGAACGCGCCGACGTCCCCTCATCCCCTTTGCCATGACCGAAGCCGCCTATTGCGCCGACATCGTCGATTTCGTCAGCGGCATCCGGGCGCGGTCAAATTAAATTGACCGTGCTCTTGAGCAGGAAAAACGGAGGGAATCTGCCCGATAGTCTGGAGAAGCTTGGTCGGCTCGTCGGACTTTGCGGTCGCCACATACATCATATCCCTGTTTTCAAGGATGAAGTTCAGCGTGACGTGTTCTTCTGAGCATCACCATTCCAGGGGTAGAGCCCGACTCCTTCATGCCGTTTGGTTGAGGTGACGGCAACGTGTCCGGGGCCAAGGCGACGTGCAGCTTGCGACGCTGCTAGGGGATATTCGTGACAATGCCGGCGACGGAGAAGGCCATCTGAGAGACCAAGCCGGCAAACTTCTGGAAATCGACGATGGGCGCGTTCGAGACGTAGACGATGTCCTTGTCACGCATTGGGAAGCTCTGCATCACGAAGAAAGTCGACGGATCGCTCATGTCGACGCGGTAGATCACCGGAACTTTGCCTTCCGGGGTCAGCGGGGCGCCAAGGCGAATTTCCGGGGGAAGGGCGGCAGGATCCTCAAACCGGAAAATGAAGACGCCTTTGATGTTGGCGCGGTTGTCCTGCAGCCCGCCGACCCGCGCGATCGCCTGGGCCAGTGAAATTCCGGTGCCTTCGAACGGCACCTCAGCATTCGATCCAAACGCGCCTAGTGCCTGGAAGCTGTAAGGTTGGAATAGTGCGGTGACGACATCGTTCGACATTAGCGGCACATTCTCCCGCGGATCGCGAATGATGGCGCCAAGCGGGCGGGTCACGACGGTGTTGTCGCGCGTAACCTGGATCAAAACCTTGTCGACCGGCTGGCGGACCCCTCCAGCTTCAGCCAGAGCATCAAGCAGGCGTTCGTTTCGTGTGGTCAGCGCGATATTGCGGCTGTTCACCACGTCACCGACAACGGTCACGCTTGCGCCCTGGTTACGCCCGATCCGGACCAGAACCTGTGCATCATGGGCCTTGCCCTGCAACCGGTCCTGGATTTCGCGGGCGACATCGTCCGGCGCGTGGCCGACTGCCCGGATGCGGCCGGCAAAAGGTATCGAAATCGCGCCGTCGGCATCGACCATCTGCGACGGGAAATTCGCGCCCTGCGCTACGCTCGGCGCAGCCGTTCCGGCCGAACTGCCCGCACCGCTCGAGAACAGCACTGCTGGCGGAGCCTCCCAGATCGAAATGTCCAGTACATCACCCGCGCCGATCAGACCATGGCGCTGCGCGACATTGCCGAGCCTGCTCGCGAAGGTGTCGCGACTTTCCGCAGCGACCACACTGCGCACGACCGCTTCGTTCAGCACAATCGCCCGAACTCGCCCGTTGCGCTGAGGAGCCTTCACGACCGCGCCGGTCGACGGCCCGGAAGCACCCATGCTCGTACATCCCGAAATTGTGATGGCGGATGCGGCTACGGCAATCGTAAGCCAATCGCGTGGCTCAGGGCGTCGGCGTGGAGAGAAGTTGGAAACGCGATCAAAGGTCATCGAATGGTCCCGTAAAATTCAGCCAATCTGGCTTGATATGCGGCCGAACTAAATTGTCTCGCCTGAACGAGCCCTTTTGACGCCATGTCAGCGCGTAGATCATCGTCGGCGTCAACCGCCCGAATCGCAGACAAGATCGACTGCACGTCGTAGGGGTCTACATATTGTGGAGCCGACCCACCAATTTCCTGAAGGCAGGAGATCTTGCTGGTTATGACCGGAGTCCCGAGTTCCATCGCTTCCAATACCGGTAGACCAAAGCCCTCGTACAAGGAAGGAAACAGCACGGCGCGTGCGCCGGCAATCAGCCGTGTCAGCGTCGCTCTCGGAAGGTAACCCAGCCACTTGACGCGCTTGCCGGTGTCGAGCGCGGCCATCGATTCTATGAGGGCCATGTCCTTCTTGCTGCCCCAACCCGGCGCTCCGACAACGACCAACGGTGCCTTTGTTCCGCTGCCCAAATAGGCTTCCAGCAAGCGCGCGACGTTCTTCTTGGGTTCGATGGCACCGAAAAACAGAAAATATCCCTTCGACGGAACACCCAGAATGCCTTCTGTGTAACACGCGATATCGGCGTCACTGACGCCTTCGATCATCTGTGCGGTGTCGCTGGCTTGATAGAGATTAGTGATGCGGCCAGATTCGACACCCAGCATTTCCATGATGTCGCGACGCGAACATTCCGAAACGGTCAGAATGTGATCGGCCTCGCGTACGATCCGTTGACACATTCTGTAGTAAGTCCGCTTCGTGTCGGCAGTTGTGTAAGGCAGTTTCAGCGGCACAAGATCGTGTAACGTGTAGACATTACGAGCCTTGGGCATGCGGACCGGCAAAGGGTAAGTCCAATGCGCAAGGTCTACCCCGAAATTTGCAATCGGCGTAAAGCGTCCCGTCGCCCGGAAGGCCATATCCGCGCTGACGAAGACGTTGGGCACGTTCCACAGGCGATTGGCTTCCCGAGGCAATCCGACGGGCATGACCACCTGCCCGGACATCGGCACTTCAAAGCCCCTGCGAGCCTTGAGGGTGCCGGCCAGTCCGCTAACCCCGTAATGGACGAGCGCAGGGACCGGCAGCTTGTTATGGCGGTCCCGCCCCGCGTCCATCAGTGCGACCTCGTTGAGTAACGGGTCCCTCGAATCGCCTGTCTTGTCCCCGAACAGCAAGCTGACGTCGTGCCCCAGCGTCGTAGCCGCCTGGGCAAGCGTGCGCCCGTAAGTCGCAATCCCGGTGCCATGCGGGCGAGCGAGATTGAAAGCGTCGATACTAAGCTTCATCGGAAGGCGCGCCTCTGGAGCAATGCTCGTTCATTTCGTGAGAAGCTTGGAGACGAACGCGGCATCTGCGCCTTTCTCCCCCAGCTCGAACAAGGCCTCAGCCGTTGGCCTGTCAACGCGAGCCGCCATGAGCAGGTGGAAGTTGAACTCTTCGGGGCGGTCGCACAAACGATAGAGACGCGCGATCTGCAGGTGAGCGTCCTGATCGTTCGGCTCTATCGCCAAAGCCTGCTGATATGCTTTTTCGCTTTCCTGGTATCGCCCTGCTTCCTTTAAGCAATTACCGAGCTGGACCAGATACGAGAAAGCGCCGGGATAGTAGTTGAGTCCTGCGGCGTAGGATCCCGCCGCATCATTCCACAGGCCGCGGTCCCGCATCTGATCGCCGCGGGCGAAATGCTTCCTCGCCAGGGCGGGGACCCCACCCAATGACGAACCAAACGGAGCCTTGAACCTGAACCACGGTAGCCTGAACAACGAGGCAGCGTCCTTGTCTCGAAGACCGGCGACGGCCTGACGCATGTTGCGGATCGTAACGCCTTTGAAAAGCAGGTTGCAGTTGCCGCGCCGTGAGACCTGAATCCGGAACTCCGCGATCGCGCCTTCCATGAGGACCGGAAAGAGCAATCGCGGCGGCGGACCGGTGCGGATCGACTTGACCGTGACCTTTCGCTTGGCGACCCGCCAGTTGTTCTCGATCAGGACATCGAGTTCAAGTTCAACGCTCTCATCGCCGTTCCTATCAGCCTCAAAGTCAAAATCCGCGGAGAAATACCCTCGCGCAAACTTCACATATGGGCCGTAAATCACATGCGATGGATTTTTGTTGGCTGCAGCTCCCGAAAAGGCGATCCCCTCATTCAGCAAGGTTCCGTCGCTGGTCACGAACTCGCGGTGAGACAAGGTGATGTAGTCACCCCCACCTTCGGTCGAGATCAATGTATCGACGCCGCGCGCGCGATTGAGCAAACTCTCGTAGGATTGAATATCGTATACAGTTACGAAGTTGTCGGAAATTTCTATCGGCTGATTAAATTGATCGTCTGTTTTAACAATATTATCCGCAATCTTTGAGCGAATTTTCATGGACCGGGCTTCGTTCGCGCTAATGTTGGGGAGGCTGCGCGTCCACGGCCCATGAATTCCTGCCATTCCCGCTTCGAGTTGATCGGAAATCACCTGCGATGTGTAGGTCTCGAGCAGGGATGCCTGGATCTCAAGAACTGCGTTGCGGGTTTCGTTGTCTGCCAAAAGGCGCGCGGCCGCGATCGCTTTTGCCAGGTCGAGCTCGTCGAGCGTGAAGGGATGAGCGTGCATCAATTCGCGCAACGCGGTTCGGCCCAGGCACATCACCGGCAGGCCGACCCGCATGGCCTCGAAGACCGGCATTCCAAAGCCCTCATGTTCGGAAAAACATACGAATAGGTCGGCTTCGCAGTATGCGCGGTAGAGTTCGTCCTCGCTGACTTCACCCATCAGCAACACCTCCAGCCCTTCTTTCTGCCCAAGAGCGGAAAGGTTGGATTTTAATGTGGTTGCGGGATCGTCCCGGCCCAGAAAGGTAACGGAAACTTTTTGATCGAGCGCTCTTTGCAGCGCCCCTGCGAACGTCACCACATGACGATGCCCCTTATGGGCCACCACGCGACTGACGAACAGTAGCCGGACTGGCCGGTCTTTGGTCGCACCGAACGAGTCAGACTCTTCTGCAGCAGCGGCTCTCGCATTGGCGTGTTCATGATCCAGAAACCGGCTGCCGGGATACACCACGGCAGCGCGGGCCGGGTTGGCGCCCAACGCCAACAACTGGTTCAATGTGAAATTGGAGTTCACCCAGAACCGCAGGTCGGGTTTCTCGATAAACTTCAGGATCGTCCGAAATCCGGCGACCGTTCGCTCCACTGATCGACGATGCGTTGCACCATAGAACCATGGGGGTGTGTTGTTATGCCACCGGACAACGAAATCACCGGTCGCTCTCAATAAAAGATCATCGAATTCGGGCCATCCGTCACAATAGTGGTAGATGACGGTAGCGTCAGTGGATTTTTGCAGATGCTGCCAAAAATCGGCAATCGGCTCAATCGGAATGCCTGCATGTAATTGCGAATCAAAACGTTCCGCAAAGATACGCACGCGCGGCTCGCCATGAATTTCACGCAATATCTTATATTCGAATACGGCATCATAGCCGATCGAATCACTTTTTTCAAAAAGCCCCTGGACGACAATGAAAACCTGCGGGACATCCATTGCTGCTCTGCTTTCAAGCGCCAATTCGCGTAAAAATCATTACGCGGTGCGAATAAGCAAAAATCTTTGAATGCTCCTCTTCGGAAAACCGCTTTGTGGCTTCTTCATCGAAACGAGCGCCAGTCTGGGCCGCGATGAATTCAACCCACCACGTGTAAGGCTGAAAGATGAGATGCGTCGGCTCATCGGGGTCGAACGTCTCTCCGTTTTCGTAAGTCGCGGGGACAATAAGAAGATCTCGTTTGGTCGCTTGCCAGAGGTTGTTGATGGCGAAACCCAGCCTTTCGGGAGCGATGTGTTCCACGACATCGTAGCTGTAAACGAGGTCGTATTGACGAGCTATCAGGTCTGTCGAAAGATCTGCCTGCTCGATGCGCGGCGTGTTGGCATGTTGCACGGCCCAATCCGAGATATCGATGCCGTGCGCATCGATACCCAACTCTGCCATGCGCTTGACGTCATGCCCGACGGCGCAGCCGCCATTCAGCGCGTTGAGCGGGCGAAAGAATTTGTAGAGACATTCCGCAAGCATGCGAGAAGGGCCGTAGGAAGCCTCGACGTATCCGCTATAATTACTCTTGGATCGGTTTCCCTCAAAATATTCTTTGTTGTAAACACTGCGAGTGTCACCTTGTTCAACTGCTGAATTCATTTTGCCCCACCGATTACTGAAGAGTGATGTCAGCATTGCTTGAGCTAATGGCTGATTTGGTTAATTCCCAATCGGAGAGAAGATCTCTTTCGAGAATTTCGCTGAGAATGTCGGATGATTTTCTAAGTTTGGGGCGCAGACGCTCTCGCGCCGGACCGCTCAGGTCCGTGAAAAAGATGGCCAAGATATAGTCCAGGCGTTGGTCGTGGTGTTCTTGCTTGATAGAGCCTTCAACCACATCCTCACGATTCGCGCCGATCACCCTGGCAGGCCGCAGCAGGCAACGTTCATCAAGCACCATGGATTGGGCAACTTGATCGAGCGAATCCTTTTCTCTCAGGAAGCTAAGGCATTCAGCGTCATCGATGACCGAACTGCCCCAGAAGATATAACTCAGAAGTTCAAGGTCGGGTTTACCGGGTATTTGCTGCGGCAGCAGCGTTCGAGCAAACGCCCGCAGCGGATAATCTTGGGGATCAAAGCCCTGATGTTCGATCACGAATGCCAGATGGATCGCTACATCCTGTGCCGGTTGTCCAAACGCTGCCGCGGTGCGATAGCAAATCTCCGCCCCCGCCAAGTCGCCTTGTTCCTTTTTAGCATGGCCGAGTACGAGCCAATAGCTACGTTCAAAAGGGTATACCGACAGTGCGGCAGCGTAGGAATCTTCAGCCGCTTTCCAATCGGTCTGGTCCCGTGTCCAGTCGGCCCTGGATGCAGCGAATCCGGCTTCGTTAACAAGCGCCCTGAAACGATCGTCAACACCTGCTTTCCGATATGAATATTCCAAAAGACGCAATCTGTTGCGGACGCTGTCCAGAAACGACGAGTCGGCAGCGATAAGAGAGCTATCCGCTATGCCGATCACTTCCTTGTATGCACCATATGCGACATCGAAATCGTCAAATTCTGTGAACTTACCCTTGTCGAGAATGGCCCAGCGACTGCAAAAATCGCGGATATAGCCAGGGTCGTGGGAAATGATCACCATCGCCCGATCTGACCGCTTCTCGAACAGCTCGAAGTTGCAGCGGTCGTGAAATCTGGCATCGCCGACGGCGGAGATTTCGTCGATCAGAAAGCAATCGAACTCGATGATCATCGAAATCGCAAAAGCCAATCGCGCCCTCATCCCCGACGAATAAGTGCGTACAGGTTCTCCAAGATATTGCCCCAGCTCGGAAAACTCCTCGACAAAAGCAATATTTCGTTCGAAATCCTGACCATAAATTCGGCTGATAAATCTGACATTGTCTCGACCGGTCAGAAAGGCTTGAAATGCGCCGCCAAATGCGAGCGGCCATGACACCGACATGTGCCTTTCGACCGTTCCCGAGGTAGGCCGCTCAGCGCCGCTGATTAAGCGCACCATTGTGGATTTTCCCGCGCCATTCCTGCCTAGAATGCCAAGGCGCTCACCTTTCGAAAGGTCGAAGCTGATCCCGCCAAGCACTAGCCGATCGCCGAAGCGCGTCGGGTAGACTTTCTTGACGTTGTTAAGCCGGATCATGCTGGAACCACTCTAGCGGCGAGCTTGCGCACCTCGAGCAGCGCTAAAGCGGTAAGAACCAGGCAAAATGGCAGAATATAGGAAAGGTCAAAATGAGCTCGCGCCCTTGACCCGAAATATCCTTCGCGCACCATTTCCACACCGTGAACGATGGGAATGTACAAAATAACATTCTGTGCTGCCTTGGGCAGCGCATCGACCATGAACGCAGCGCCAGACAGGGGAAACAGCAAGTAGGAGAAGGGGTGCCAGATTTTGTCCACCAACTCATTTTCATGACTCATCGCCCCGAGCCAGATTGCGAGCGCCGAACCGAACCATGCAATTATGAGCCAGCCTGCAGCCACCTCCAAGATATCTTCCGGCGGCTCGACCCAACCAATGGAGATGAAGACGAGGCTGAGGACGAAAAACGATATGGTCGCGCCGCCAAATTCTAGCATGAGTCGTGCCAGGAAAATGTCGAGCACCTTTATGTTGCGGTGATAGAGCAAAGACACATTGGCCAGCAGCGCACCGATGGATCGTCCCGGCATATTCCGCCAAAGGAGCACGCTTGAATAGCCGGTGAGGGCAAAGGCTACGATCGGCACGCCGCTGCCATGGACCATCTTGGTAGCCGTCCACAGCGCGGTGACCCCTAGGGTGAAGATCATCGGTTCGACGAACAGCCACAGGAAACCGATGTTATGCCGACCATAGCGGGTCAACGCCTCGCGCATGAACAGGGCGCCAATGACCCGACGCTGGACCCGAAGGCTGTCAAGCAGGCTAGGGTTCTCGTCGACCGGGAGGGCCATCAGTCGCGGTGCTCCCTGATCCCGGTCGTCAGCGTCACCAGCACGCCCCAGGCGAGCATGGACAGGACCAGCGTGGCCAGGATGCTCCGGAATTTGCGGGGTTCGAGCGGGTAGTCTGGCAAGTTCGGTTCGGCGATCCGTTCGACGTAGATCTGCTTGCGGCTGGCGTCGTTTTCCGCCTCCTGTAGCGCCGCGAGCGCGATTGCCAGTTGCTTGCCGGCAAAATCGGCATCGAACTGCAATTGCTGGTATCGCGTCGCTGCCGCCGAAAGCGACTTTGGTGCGCCGGCGACGTTGCCAGACTGTCGTGCGATTTCACGTTCCAGGACGCGAATTCTGGTGCGAGACGCCGGAATCTGCGGATTGCGCGGCGTATAGGCCTCAAGCTGCGCAAGCTGCGTCCGTTCGGCCAGCAATGCATCCTGCACCTTGGAAATCATTTGCAGATTGATCGAAGCCTGCTTTTCGGGGTCGATGATCCCGCTCGAATTGCGGAACTGGCCCAGGGCTACTATCGCGTTACGGGCCTTGCTGCGCGCATCCTCCACGCGGACCTGTGCGCTCCGGATCGCGTCGGTTCGCCCCCGCTCGCTGAGCCGGTTGATCAGCCGTTCCGAATGCTCGAGCAGCCGTTCGTTCAGCGCCCGCGCATCTTCAGGGGAATAGGCCCTGACCTGTAGCGTGGTGATCTGGGAGGAGGAATCGAACGAGATGTCCACCTTGTCGCCGAAGTATCGGTATAGATGTTCGGTGGTCCGGCCGCGGAACGGGCTGTCGAATCGATCGAGCATGGAAATGCCGGGCTCGCTGTAGACGCGGCGAACCATGTCGTCCTTGTTGCTGTCGGAAAGAGCGTTGCGCGAGCGGACATAGTCGACCACAGCATAGCTGTCATCGTTAGCGCTGGCGAACCCGCCGCCGCTTAGAATCGTGCCGAGCGGAGACGTGCTCGACTTGCCTGGCGCGCGCACCACAAACCGCGTTTCCGAGATATAGACGTCGGACGCAAGCAAACAGAAATAGACAATCGCCACCAGTGTGGGAAACGCAACGACAGCAATGAACAGCCCGATCCCTCGGGTTTTCAGAAAGTTCGGCACCGCTATCTCGCCGAGAAAGCGACGAAAAGGATGTTGCACTGACAGAATCATTTTTCAAAGAGCCAACCACGTAGCCAATACCAAACTTACCATCGCGGTCACCGAAGCCGAAGGACCGGTGACATCAGATCGAACGAACACGCCGAGAGGCTCCGCAGCGAGGAGAGACCGGAGCACGCGCAAATGATCGAGCTATTGCTATTCCACTTTATCCGCTGAAACCGGCCGAAGCGGCCTGCCTGCAGCGCAAGCCATGGCCGTCGCTATCGCAGATATTCCCTGCATATCAAGGTGAAATTCCCCGCCCGGCGTCGCTTGACCGCATGTTGGCGGCGGTCTAACAGCCGCAACTTGGATCTTGGCAGCGCGACTTCGAGGAGGCTCTTTGGCGGTGTGCCAAACTGCCTGAGTTCTCGAGATTCATGTCGTGATTTGTCGCCTATCAATGGCGCAGGCATTTCATTCTCGAAATCAGTGCTCTCGAAACGATGCCCAAAAGCTACCCATTAGCGGTTCCAGCGCATAATCGAGCGCGGTCCTCTTCTTTAGTGGGACGAGCACCTGTACAGGCATTCCGGCGCGGAGCAGGAAGTTGCTACCGCGGATCTGTCGAATAAGCCGGATCTGACTTCCGGGGACCACGATCTCGCATGTAAAGTAACTCTGGCCGGACTTCTCATCGGTGAAGCTGTCGGCGGACAGCCTGGTCAAATGCCCTTCCAGATTAGGCAGGGTGCGTTCATGCAAACCCGTGAATTTTACCAAAGTTCGCTGTCCGATCGCCAGATCGTCGGCGTCGTCGGGTGCAATCCGCGCCTGAATCAGCAATTGCGAGCGTTCTGGCACGATGTCCATCAGCTTCTGCCCTGGCGCGATGACGCCGCCTGGCGTAAAGATCGACAGACCCACCACCGCCCCGGTTGCCGGCGCTCGGATCGCGGTGCGGGCGAGTTGGTCGCGTGCGGCAGCCCATTTCGGCAATATCTCGCCGAGACTATTCTCCACTTCGCGCAAGTCGGAGGCAGTGCGTTCGCGGAAGGTGCGCTCGGCTTCGAGCACCTGGATTTCGCTCTCGCGCGCCGCCCCTCGCGTTTGCGCCACGCTGGCGGAATATTGGCCGCGCTGCCCCTCAATCTCGGCGCGCAGACGTTCCAACTCGCGCATTCTGGTCTGTGATACGAAACCCTTGTCGGCGACAGGTTTCAACGCGGCGATCTGCTCGTCGATCAGGCGCAACTGTTCCCTGGCCGAAATCGCCTGTTCGCCGTAGCCGCGCCCTTGTTCTCCGGCCTGCAACACGCGCTGGCCGAGCGCGCTGCGCTGCGCCGAGAGGACCGCAGCGCGCGCGGCGAGTTCAGTCGTTTGCAGGCGCATTGCGATCGCCGCGTTCGTCTTGTCTTCGGGTGACAACGCCGTGAACTCAGGTGGCGTGGCGATATGCGATTGATCGAGTTGTTCGGCCTGGAGACGCGCGCGTTGCGCGAGCAGTCGAATAGCCTGTGAGGCAAGCGCACGTTCCTGAGCCCCGACTTCCGCGGCGGCGAGCTGCACCAGCAACTGCCCGCGCACGACGCGCTGGCCCTCATGCACATAGAGTTGGCCGACCACCCCGCCCTCACGGTGTTGCACCGCCTGGCGCTGGCCGGAGACGACCAGGGTGCCCGGCGCGTAGGCAGCCGCGTCGAGCCGGGCAAAGCCGGCCCAGCCGAGAAAGCCAACAAAGAAGATCGCGGCGATCACGAGGCCAGCACGAATTTCCGTTGAAGGATCGGCAACGCGACGGTCATCGTCGGCGATGATCGTCGGTTTGCCGAACGGGAGCGACATGTCGGTCATGCGTTGGCCATCGGGGCGCGAGGCGCGACACGCCGCGCATTTTGTGGAGAAAGCTTGAGCAATACCTCGTCGCGCGGTCCGAACATTTCGGGTCTTCCTTCCCGCAGGACGAGTATCTTGTCTACGATCGGCAAAATGCCCGGCTTGTGCGAGACGATCGCGATCGTCTTTCCCTCACGTTTGAGCGCGGCGAGCGCGGTCAGAAGCGCCGCGTCTCCGTCCGAATCGAGATGAGCATCGGGCTCGTCGAGGACCAGCAAACTGGGGTTGCGGAACACCGCCCGCGCGAGCGCGATCCGCTGCGCCTGGCCGGCCGACACGCCGCGTCCCCCCAGCTTCAACATGTGATCATAGCCGTTGGACAATTTGCGGATGATCGCATCCGCGCCAACCTTTTCCGCGGCCACGACGATCGCCCGGTCGAGCCCGGCGCGGTCGGTCTCCATTTCGCCAGAGAAGCGGGCGATATTTTCGGCGACCGTGCCGGCGAAAAGGACCGCATCCTGCGGGACATAGCCGATGTGCTGGGCGAGTCGCTCCGGATCCCAGTCTTTGGTGTCGGACCCGTCGAGCCGTATCGTGCCCCGGTCGGGCATCAGCGCCCCGGCAACGCTGCGGACGAGGGTCGACTTGCCGGCCCCGCTTGGCCCGATGATCGCGACGACTTCACCGGGCGCTACCGAAAACGAAACGCCGTTGACCAGCGCCCCATCCTTGGCATCGTTTAGCACGGTGACGCCCTCGAGCGATAATGCGCCGCGCGGCGCGGGCAATTGGGTCTCCAGGGCATGGGCCGGTGCCGAGGCCAGCAGCGCATTGAGGCTGATATAGCCTTGCCGCGTCTGAACCAGCGGCTTCCATGATCCGATCAGTTGTTCGATCGGCGAAAGCGCGCGTGCGATCAGGAAGGACGATGCGAAGATCGCCCCGGCCGAGATCAGGCCGTCCACCGCCAGCAGCGCGCCGAGGCCGAGGGCGAGCGACTGGAGTGCGAGGCGGACGAACTTCGTGAAGGTCAGATAGCCGCCGGCGGCGAAATTGGCCTCGGTCTGCGCATGAATCATCGCGACGCGTTGATGCATCTGGCGCGCGACCATTGCGCGGCGCATGCCCAGCGCGCGGACGACGTCCGCCGATCCGAGCAGGACCTCCTGGTTGGAATAGGACAGGCTGGCGATCGCCTGCGCCCGATCGAGGCGTTTGCGTGTCGCGCTTTCATTGGCCCAGGCGATCAGGGGCAGGATCGTACAGCCGACGATCGCGATCGCGCCGACCCAGGGATGGACGAGGAAGCAGACGAGAATATAGATTGGAATCCACGGAGCATCGAACGCGGCGATGATGCTTGGCCCGGTCAGCGTCGCCCGCATCAGATCGAACTCGCGCAGCGCCTGGCGCGCGGCGGGCAGGTCGGGCCGGCCGATCGTGGCGTCGAGGATCAGCGGCGCCAGCGCGGCGTGGAGCTGTACTCCGGCGCGGACCAGCAGCCGGGAGCGGACCCGGTCAAGCAACGACAGGGTCGCCAGCGCGAAGATCAGGACGAGGGTGAGGAACAGCAGCGTCTGCAGACCCTGGGTCGGCACGACGCGGTCATAGACCTGCAGCATGTAAAGGGTTGGCACGATATAGAGGAGGTTGATCAGCGCGCTGAAACCGACCGCTGCGACAAAATGCCGCCGGCAACGCGTCAAGGCGTCGCGGAGCGCATCAGTCGTCCGGACGTTCATCAAATCACAGCCCCAATGCGATCACTCGCTTTACAACCTGAAGGTGCGAAGCAGATCGGCCAAGCGCTCATATCGCATCTTGCGTAAGAATGAAGGCTCGAAATGGATCGGCGGGCGGCGATGCTGGCACAGGCAAGTGGTTCAGGAATCCAGTAATTCGCCTGGGCGTTGAGCGCGTGTGCCGCGCCGCGCCTTGCCCGAGCGGTGGGCGACAGGCAATCGTGCGCGGGGGAAGTCACGGCGCGGCCAGCCGTCGCGCGACTTCGGTCTCGACGGCGGTGGTGAAGCGGACCGCGTTTTCGGCTGCCTGTCGCTCGTTTTCTCGCGCGACCTGCTGGCGGCGTTCGGCGACGATCTTGGCGATGTCGATCTCGGGCTGCTCGGGGAGGCGCGCCCAGGGTTTGGGCCGGCGGATGGCGAACCAGTGGAGTGCGGCGCGGACATCCGCGGGCACGTGCACGGTGTGGAACATCACAACCGGACCACCGCCCTTGGGCGTGACGATCTTCTCCGCGACATAATCGTAACCGACCGCACGCTGGTAAAGCGCGCGCTCGACACGGTCGTCGGCGGCATCCGTGCCGACGCGGACGGCAGCGCTGAAATCGTCGTGCAGCAGACACCAGCGATAGAAGGTGCGCACCGAGATACCGAGAATGTCGGCGACCTCGATATCGGTCGCGCCGTTGCGGCAGAGCCGCCGCGCGGTGTCGGCGCATTCGGGCTTGTAGGGGGTGGGGTGTCCGGCTGGCATGGCGGCGGGGGATAATGGGTGCGTACGGGATGTTGAATCACGCTGTGGGGGAGGGATTTGGCCAAATTGTTCAGGCCAACGATGATTTCACGCGAGCGCGTTTACGCGCTGCTGCCAGTACCCAGCACTGGCGTTGGACAATTATGTCAGAGGTTCCTGGAGGGTGCGCTTGGCACCCGGCTTGCCACTGTCTTTCCATAACTTACTTTGTGAAATATTTTCCAAATGTCATTTACTTACAATTGGTTAAATCGCATGTTTATAGATGAATAGGGATTCGCTGCTTGAGTCCAGGTGATCCGCAGGCAAGTCGGTCTCGAGGGTCCAGCCGTGTGTCGGCTCATTTCCGTTCTTTCACAATTTGACAGCCCGGATCGCCTGGCCTGGCTGTCATTGGGTTTGCGATAGCATTTTCCTCTGAAGTGATGGCTGAAGCCATGCTGAGAAACGGAAGCCTGTTCGCGACGGCGAATCTGATATAATTAATACGGCCTAAACTAACGAATCAAAGTTGGTTTTTTTGAAGGGTGGTGGTTCAATGCGCCGCTATTTCGGTAATTCCGCTGCAATCTGGTCGTTTGGACTTGCGGGTCGGCCGCTGCGAATCGACGAATCGGTCCATTATCAGCCGATCGTGCGCTCCCTTGGGATCGAAAGTACGCGCTACTTGCTGAGTTCGCTGAGTGAAACTGCGATTGAGACAGGCGATCGGGTCGTGTCGGGCACCAGTCCCGTATTCGACCCGATACTGACAGCGTTGGCAAATCATGTACCGACCGCAACGGGACATAATCAGACTGCGGCGCCGGGCACGGTGATTCCGCTATCGACGCTCTTCACCTATTCGGACGCCGATGGATCGTCGGACATCGTCAGCTTCGACGTCCGCGACCAGACCAGCGGCGGAGGGCACCTCCAGCACAACGGTTCGGCATGGCCCGATGGTCAACTCACGCCGGACCAGCCGATCGGCCAGATCAGCCAATGGAGCTATGTCGTGGGGTCGAGCGGATCGGTCGATATGATCGGGTTCAATGTTACCGACAAGGCTGGCGCGTTCAATCCGACCGTCACCGCTACGGTGAGTGCAACCGTAAACCATGCGCCGACCGCGACCGGGCAAAACCAGACCGCAGCGCCGGGCACGGTGATTCCGCTATCGACGCTCTTCACCTATGCGGATGCCGATGGCTTGTCGGATATCGTCAGCTTCGACGTACGCGACCAGACCGTTGGGGGAGGGCACCTCCAGCACAACGGCTCGGCGTGGCCCGACGGACAACTCACGCCCGACCAACCGATCGGCGAGATCAGCCAATGGAGCTATGTGGTTGGGTCGAGCGGATCAGTCGATACGATAGGGTTCAATGTTACCGACAAGGCGGGCGCGTTCAATGCGACCGTCACGGCGACGGTGAGCGCAACGGTAAACCACGCGCCGACCGCAACGGGGCATAATCAGACCGCAGCGCCGGGCACGGTGATTCCGCTATCGACGCTCTTCACCTATTCGGATGTCGATGGATCGTCGGACATCGTCAGCTTCGACGTACGCGACCAGACCAATGGGGGAGGGCACCTCCAGCACAACGGTTCGGCCTGGCCCGACGGGCAACTCACGCCCGACCAGCCGATCGGCGAGATCAGCCAGTGGAGCTATGTTGTCGGATCGAACGGATCGATCGACACAATCGGGTTCAACGTCACCGATAAGGCCGGCGCGTTCAATTCGACCGTGACAGCGACAGTGAGCGCGACGCAAGCCGCCAATCAGCCACCGGTCGTGTCGGGCAGCAATCACAGTTACTCGATCAATCAGCAGCATGCGGTTACCGAGTTGTTCAGCGCCAGCGATCCGGATGGTTCGGTGGCAACCTATAATTTTTACGACAGCACGCCGGGTGCTGGATATTTCACCTACGACGGCGCTCATATCTCGGGGACGTCGATTTCGGTTTCGGCGGCCAATCTGAGCCGGGTGGGATATTTCACTGGCACCAGTGCGGGCACCAACGACATCGCCTGCGACGTGGTCGATAACCAGGGCGCTACCAGCGCCACCAAAACCATCACGGTTACGGTCACGGCTTCAAATTCGCCGTCCGACGACTATCCCGGAGACGCATCGACAACAGGGATTGTAAGCGTCGGTAGCGCTACAACTGGTACGATAGGGACGACCGGTGACACAGACTGGTTCAAGGTTACGCTCGTGGCGGGGCACAGCTACCGTTTTGATTTGCAGGCTCACGACAGCGGTCAGGGAACGCTGCCCGATCCGTTCCTGCGGTTGCGCGATAGCTTCGGCACCTCGATCACTTTCGATGACGACAATGGCAATGGTCTCGACAGTCAGATCGACTACACAGCCACGGCAAGCGGCACCTATTTTCTGTCGGCCGGATCTTCCACGGTCACTGGCATCGGCACCTACCGGCTTGCCGCTGCGGACATAACGCCGGCCTCAACAACAGACACGATCAGAGGCGACGTCAGTACAACCGCCGCACTTGTGGTGGGGCAAACCATATCGAGCACCATCGACAACGCCGATCTTTCCGGCGATCCTTATGACGGGGACTATTTCCGTGTCTCGCTCACCGCAGGCCATAGTTACCATTTTTCCGCGACGGCAAATGTCAGTAGCGTCGATACTCTGGACACCGTCCGAATCCGCCTGCGGGACTCTGCGGGCAATATTCAGACGCCCGATCCGACCGCAACGGGAGCCACGCCCAGCTTCGACTTCACACCGGCATTGTCGGGAATTTACTTTCTCGCAATCAGTGCCAGCGGCGGCGCGGCTCCGCAGGACAAGGTGGGGGGTTATCAAGTTAGTCTCGCGGACAGTACGTCGGTCGGCGACGACTTTGCCGATGAAGCAAGTGATTCAACCGCGCCAATCGGAGCCATCAGCGTAGGCGGATCACGAACCGGGGCCATCGGCCCTGCTGACGCGAATGATACTTCGGGTGATAAGGACGTCTTTCAGGTTTCCCTCGTACAGGGGCAGGCTTACGAATTCCGGATGACGTGTTCGACGTTGCCCGCCGGCGTTTTCACGATTCGCAGCGGCCAGAATTTCGATGACGTCCTGACGACCAGTTCCGTTGGTTTCGATGTTGCAAAGACGATCGTCGCCGATGTGACGGGGGCGTATTACTTCCGCGTTGGTAGCGGAGGCTCGGCAACCGACCAAGGTGGCTATTCCGTTACGGTGAAAAATGTCACCGACACGACCGTCGCCGATGATTTTAAGGACGATCCAAACGACACGGGCTCATTCGGCATTCTGAATCCAAATAGTTTCGGAAAAGGCGTGGTCGAAGTGGCCGGCGACAAGGACGTGTTCACGACTTCCGTCGTTGCCGGACATCGCTATCAATTCGTGCTGACGGGCGAGGCGCAAGGGAGCGCTGGGGCGCTTTCCAGTGGTTATTTGACGGTACGCGGACCGGGGTTCAACCATATCACTGGCGAGGGTGGATCAAGCCAAGTTACGTCATACTACTATGACGCCGATTTTACGGGTACTGCTTATGTCCGCGTCGGATCGGGGGGCGATGGCGCGCGTACTGGGGGGTATCGCCTGAGTGTCAGCACTCAGGCGACACCACCACCAATTACACTGCCTCCATCGACCGACACACCACTTAATCAAGCTGCTAAATTCATAAATGATACTGTCTCGCTCGTCCCCGCGCAGTTGATCAAGGCATTGTTGAGTGATGATTTCTGGTACGGTTTAAAATTAACTCTTGGAAAACTGAATCACCAAGAAGTTATTACATTTGCTCACAATATTTCTGACAACGCCAAAAAAATATTTGGACCCATTGGGATTGTGATTGATTGGGCGCCAGCTATAAATCATGTCATTCTGGCTGGAGATAATAACGCTGCAGAGCAACTAGCGGTAGAAATCGTTGATAATTTTAGTGCGTGGGCGTTCGAGTATGTCGGCAAGATTGGCGGTGCGCTCGGAGGCTTCGTTTTGGGTGGACCAATCGGCGGCGTTATCGGAACCTTGGCCCTACCAGTTGCCTCTCGTTTTATTTATGAACATTTTCTTCAAGATAATGTTAGAAGCGAAGTTGATTTTTTGTGGGATGGTGTTGAAGATCTGACAAAGTACAATGAAAATCAAATTAGTAGGGATTTAAATATTACAGAAATGGCAAGCGCCAGAAATTATGTTGTATCATTTGATAGTGACTATTATCTTAGTCAACATGGCGATGCCAGGCAGGCGATAATGAGCGGAGCCGTAGGTAGTGCCTATGATCATTTTATTATGATCGGGATTGACCTAGGCTATCAACCAAACGCCGGACAAACATTAGCGCGGCCCGATCTTGCCTTTACCGTACTCAACAATGATCCTGCCGTGTTGGGAAATTCTGCGCTGTTTACGGCGCCGTTCGGTCAACTTTCGGCTGATGGCGTCGGGGCCGTAGAACACGCGGTCGCCGCTGCCGCGATTGCAGCATCAGGCGCCGCGCACGGGACGCAATTGGATGCCGCATTGTCAGCGATAGCATATCGAAAGGCGCTTGACGTCGTTGCCAACGGAGCAGGTCGCGCGGTTAACGAAGCGATTGGCAAAACGGAGGGAGAATGGGCCACGCGATGGTCCGATGGCAGCGCCTTTGAGCAGCATTTCGCCGGCGAACTGGATTCGATTGTCGGAGAGGGTGCCCCTGTGGGGCGCTATAAGATGTTTGTCATAGCCTCGAACAGCACTGATCCCGCTTCTGTCTTGGCTGCACTGGCTATCCAGAACGGTTGGACTACAGTTGGTTCCAACGACACGATGGGCATTGCCGAGTATGGGGGCATCTGGGTCGTTCTGTTGGCCGACCGCATCGATAGTTACGCGGTGCAGACGCCGGGTAGCGACACGTTGAAGAACATCAGCGAATACGGAAGTAGCGATGCCGACACACTCTTCGCCGGCTCGCGCATTGGCCATCTGTTTGGATTGGACGGTGCCGACACCTTGCGAGGAGGGCCAGGAGACGACAGCCTTGATGGCGGTGCCGGGAGCGACACGGCAGACTATCGCGATGACACGGCAGGTGTCATCGCCAATTTGGACACCCGATCAGCGACCGGTTCAAATGTCGGCACAGACGTGCTGACGAGCATCGAGAACCTAATCGGCGGCTCGGGTGCCGACACATTGACCGGCGACAATAGCGACAATGTTTTAACCGGGGGAGCTGGAAACGATGTCCTGCGGGGCGATGTTGCGAAGCAACCCCTGGCACGCGTCTCAGTCGCGACTGACGGTTCCCAGGCGAACGGCGGCAGCCCGAACCACCTCAACACCGGAGCAGGCGCCTCGATCAGCGCCGATGGGCGCTACATCGCCTTTGTTAGCTCCGCCACGAATCTGGTGGCGGGCGACACGAACGACGTGAACGACGTGTTCGTGTACGATCGCGTCACACACACAACGGTACGTGTCTCGGTGGCAAGCGATGGCGCGCAAGAGAATGGATTCTCGGGCTTCGGCGCCGACCATCCTTCGATCAGCGGCGACGGGCGCTATATCGCATTTTCCAGCGCAGCCACCAACCTCGTGGCCGGCGACGCCAACGGGTCTACGAACGATATTTACGTCTATGATCGGACGGCTCAGGCAATCCAGCGTGTGTCCATCAACTCGGACGGTGTCCAGGGAAACAATTACAGCAACGATCCATCGATAAGCGCCGACGGCCAGTCGGTCGCGTTCCGCAGCGGTTCGACCAATCTTGTGTCGGGCGACACAAACGGCTTCGACGACATCTTCGTGTTCAACCGCGCGACGGGCGCCACGCAACGTGTGTCGATCGCAAGCGACGGCACGCAAGCGAATGGCAGTAGCTATCAACCGGTTCTGAGCGCCGACGGACGCTATGTCGTTTTCTGGAGCGAGGCATCCAATCTCGTCGCCGGCGATACCAACGGCGCGCGCGATGTTTTTGTCTTTGATCGGAACACCTCGACGATCGAACGGGTGTCGATCGCAAGCGGCGGCGCGCAATCCAACAGCGGAAGCGAATCCGTTACGATCAGTGGCGACGGACGATTTGTCGCATATTCGAGCGCAGCGACGAACCTGATCCCCGGTGAGGTCAACTCGCAGCAGAATATCTATGTCTATGACCGCGTCACCCATGTGACCGAGCGGGCATCCGTCGCGCTTGGCGGCGGGTCGGCAAATTCTTTCAGTTCCAATCCTTCATTGAGTTTCGACGGGCGATATCTCGCCTTCAACAGCCTTGCATCCAATCTCGTAGCGGGTGACACTAACGGCATTGCAGACGTGTTCGTTTACGATCGCGTCACGCACATGACGAAACTCGTTTCAGCTTCCGACAGTGGAACGCAAGGGAATGGCTCGCTTTTCTACAGTTCGGAGCTGCCCTCGATCAGTGCCGATGGCCGATTTGTCGCCTTTGACGGCGACGCGTTCACGCTCGTACCGGCGGATACCAATGGCACCTACGATATCTTTGTCGCCGACATGGCTACCGGCCAGGGTGGGAATGACGTTCTGGACGGTGGGGCGGGCAACGACACGCTGGTAGGTGGCGTTGGTATTGATACAGCGGTGTTCAGCGGCAACCGGGCGGATTACAGCGTTGTGTCGAACGGGGCGGGTCTGCTGACCGTGACCGATCTGCGCGGTGGTTCTCCTGATGGTACGGACACGATATCGGGTGTGGAGCGTTTGCGCTTTGCCGACGTCACGCTGCGTCTGCCGACGGGTACGGATTTCAACGGCGATATTGTGGGCGACGTGTTGTTCCGCTCGAGTGGCGGCGGATATGCGTCGTGGCAGTTGTCGAGCACAGCGATCTCGGGCGGCGGCAATATCGGCAACCCGGGTGGTTCGTACCGCTATGTTGTCTCGAGTGATTTCAACGGCGACGGGGCGAGCGACCTGCTGTTTCGAGGCCGCGACGGCACGCTGGCATCGTGGCAGATGTCGGGCACATCGATCGTCAGCGGCGGCACTATCGGCAATCCGG
>NZ_JAXOJP010000019.1:0-87939 GCF_036663795.1 Parasphingomonas halimpatiens | reverse complement strand
CTCAAAAACGCCCGGCGGCTCGCCACCCGATATGACAAAACCGCCGATAGCTATCTCGGCTTCATCCACCTCGTCTCAATCCGGCTGTGGATGCGCCAATTTGTCAACGCCTCCTAGATCACATATTCAACGGTGTTCATCTGCGTCTGCGCCGCGCGGGCGGCACTGCGCTTGAGCACCAGTTCGGCGTGTAGCGCCGCGACGGTGTCGCTGCCGGCGGTCTTGAACAGGAACGGGAGCACCGCATGCAGCGCGCAGCGCACGCCGCCCGAGACCATCTTCAACCCGAAGCGCGATGCCACGCCGAAATGCTCGGCATAGCTTTCGCCGACCGATGCGGGGTGGTCGAGGAACAGGCGGCGGAACATGGCGGTGAATCCCTTCGAGATATTCACGTAGGCGGCGCCGTCAGGCGTCACCGCCCTCCTATCACGCGTCGGCGATTTTGCCATCCTTCGCGGCGATCATCGCCAGCATGTCGCCGGCGAGCTGGCTGAGCGTGTCGTCGCGCGCGCCCATCACGACGATGCGATCGCCCGGCTGCGCGATCGTGGCGAGATGCGCGGCGGCGGCGGCGCGATCGGCGATGTGATGCGCCGCGGCACCCGCCGCCGCCACGTCGTCGACAATGTCGGCGCTGGTGACATCGCGCGCGACCGTGCCCCCCTGATAGACCGGATCGGCCAGCACCAGCACGTCCTCGCTGCCCATCCTCGTCGCGAAGGTCGCGACCAACTCGCGCCGCATCATCTTGAGCGGGCCATAGCCATGCGGCTGAAACAACAACAACAGCCGACCGGGAAAGGCGTGGAGCGTGTCGAGCGTGGCGCCGATCTTGTCGGGATTATGCCCGAAATCGTCGATTACCGAGACGCCCGCCGCCTCGCCGACCAGTTCCATGCGTCGGCGCAAGCCGACGAAACCACCGATCGCCTTCGCCGCATCGTCGAGCGCGATCCCCGCCGCGCGCGCCGCGCCGATCGCGGCCAGCGCGTTGGCGACATTGTGCCGCCCGGGCACCTGCAGCTTGACGTGCGCGGTACCGCCGCCGCGCTCGGTCAGCGCGAAATCGACGCCGAACGGTCGCTCGGCGAGATTGCTGGCGACCAGATCCGCTTCGCCTTCGATCGAGACGCTGGTCACCCGGTCGCCCGGTAGCGTCATCGCCAGCGCCGCGCCATCGGCATTGTCGATGTTGATCACCGCCGTCTCGGCCTTGGCGATGAACGCGCCGAACAGCGCGCGCAATTCCTCGAGCGACTTGTGATCGAGGCTGACATTGTTGAGCACCGCGATCTTCGGCGCGTAGCCGGCGATCGAGCCGTCGCTCTCATCGACCTCGCTGACGAAGGGGAGGCCACGCCCGACCAGCGCGCTGGCATAGGGCGTGTCGTCGCCGACGAAATTCTTCATCACCGCGCCGTTCATCACCGTTGGGTCCTGCCCGAGGATGTGGAGGATCCAGCCGATCATGCCCGTCACGGTCGATTTGCCCGAGGTTCCGGCCACGCCGATCGGCAGGGCGCCGGCGTTGAACAGCGAGGCGAGCAGCGCGGCGCGCGTCATGCGCTCGGCACCAACCCGCTCGGCCGCGACGATGTCGGGCACGCTCGCCTCCACCGCCGCCGACGCCACCACGATCTGGTCGGCCGAAACGATCCCGCTGCCATCCTGCGCGAACAGCGCGACGCCCTTGGCGCGCAAATCGTCGAACTTGCGCGGCAGCCGTCCCTGGTCGAGCGTGCGATCCGATCCCGCAACCTCCGCGCCGCGCCCGGCGAGGATCATTGCCAGCGGCATCATGCCGGAACCGCCGATGCCGACGAAGAAGTAGGGTTTGCCGTCCACCATCCGCCCGCGCTATCGCCTGGGCCGGTGAGGGGCAAGCGCTCCGGCAACGATGCGAAGGACGGAACGGGTGAAGATCGGGGTATGCGCGCCGGCCAATCGGCTCGATACGGGTACTGCCGCCAAGGCCGAGGCGTTCGTCGCGCTGACCCTGCCGATGGTCGAGCTCGTCATCCACCCGCAATGTTTTCTCGATGACGGCAGCCATTTCGCCGGCCCCGACGACGCCCGCGCCGCCGCCTTTGTCGAGTTGGCCAACGATCCATCGATCGACGCGATCTGGTTCGCGCGTGGCGGCTACGGGTCGAATCGCATCCTCCACACCGTGCTCCCACAGCTCAACGCCGCGGCGCGCGGCAAGAGCTATGTCGGCTATTCCGACATGGGCTTCCTGCTCGGCGCGCTTTACGCCGCGCGGATCGGCCACCCGGTGCACGGGCCGATGCTGATCGACCTCAACCGCAAGGGCGGCGACATCACGGTGACGCGCTCGCTCGACTGGCTCGTGCGCAAGGACCGCGCCGGGCTCGAACCGAGCCTCGACGGCCGACCGACCGCGGCGTTCAACCTTGCCATTCTCGCGTCGCTGATCGGTACGCCCTACATGCCCGATCTGACCGATCATGTGCTGATGATCGAGGAAGTGTCGGAGCCGCTCTACCGCGTCGACCGCATGCTCTTCACCATGGCGCACGCGACGCAGTTGAAGGGTGTCGCCGGCATCCGGCTCGGACGGGTCGTCGACATCAAGCCCAACACGCCGGCCTGGTCGGGCACGCCCGCCGAGATGATCGTGCGCTGGTGCGGCGAGATGGGCGTGCCCTATCTCGGTGCGGCTGACATCGCGCATGACGCCGGCAACAAGGTCGTGCCGTTCGGAATCGGCTGACCATTAGGATCGATACGTAGCCGTACCTATCGCAACCTTCTCGATTTCCGCCACCCTATAATGAGGTGGTTGGGTTCAAACGAGAAGGTTCCATGCAAAAAATCAACCATATAGCGAAATTTCTGCCGGCGCTTTTCGTTTTCGGCCTGGTGTGCAGCCCCGCAGCATCGGCCCAGACTACCCGGACCTGGGTGTCGGGCAGCGGCGATGACAGCAACGACTGCAGCCGTGCCACGCCCTGCCTCACCTTCGCCGGCGCCATCGCCAAGACCGATGCGGGTGGCGAAATCGACTGTCTCGATCCGGCCGGCTACGGCGCCGTCACGATCACCAAGTCGATCGCACTGATCTGCGACAATATCCAGCAGGCCGGCGTTCTGGTTTCGGGAAGCGACGGGATCGTCATCAACGTTTCCGCTGGCACCTATGTCACGCTGAGCGGCTTGTATATCGACGGGCTCGGCAGCACGGGCAGCCCGGGTACCAACGGCGTCAAGGTTCTGCAGGGCGGCAACATCACGCTGCGCAACATGACGATCAGCGGCTTTCGCAACGGCTTCGGCGTGAATTTCGTCAATCAGCAAACCGGCAAGCTGATCATGGACAATGTGTCGATCATCGAGAGCGGCATTTCCAGCAACCTTCTGTCCGGAGGGGTTCAGGTCAAGCCGGGGGCGGGCATCGTCGCCAATGTCACGATCAACAACAGTCGCTTGCTCAATAACGAAAATGTCGGGCTGCGCCTCGACACCGTCGGTAGCGTCGGCTCGGTCATCAATGCCACGGTCAGTGGCAGCACCTTCGCCGGCAACACCAACGGCGTCCTGATAAAGTCGCCGACATCGACCGGTACCGTCAAGTTGATGGTCGACCATGCGGTTGTCACCAACAACAGCAATACGGGACTCTTCACGAACGGCGCCGGATCGACCATGCGTGTCGGCAACAGCCTCGTTACCAACAACCTCATCGGCGTCCAGGCCATCCAGAATGCCGTGCTCTCGAGCTATGGCAACAATCTGATCGATGGTAACGTCACCGACGGCACCTTCACCACTGCGGCGATACCGACCAAATAAGCGCTCGCGCGACGCGGTAAAACAAGAACCCCGGCCGGAAGCGGTCGGGGTTCTTTCATCTCGGGCAAGCCACCGGGGGGGCGACAAGCTCGTGCCGTTCGGGCACGGATTGATGCGGCGCGGGGCGCGTCGCTTCCTTCCTAACCACTATGGTTTAGATTATGCTAACTCCCGTTGAAACGGGAGGGTTAAATGACGGCATTCAAGCGTATCGCGCTGATTTTTAGTACCTTTTTCGCGGCTGGGCTATTCTTTGCCGCACCCGCTTCGGCGCAGGCGACTCGGACCTGGATCTCGGGCGTCGGCGACGACGTCAATCCCTGCAGCCGCACCGCGCCGTGCAAGACCTTTGGCGGCGCGATCGCCAAGACGGCGGCCGGCGGCGAGATCAACTGCCTCGATCCGGGCGGCTTCGGCAGCCTGACCATCACCAAATCGATCGCGATCATCTGCGATAACAATCCGCAGGCGGGCGTGCTGGTGGCGGCGACCAATGCCATCATCATCAACGTTCCGGCCGGCACCTATGTGACGATCAGCGGTCTTTATGTCGACGGCCTCGGCAGCACCGGCGTCGCCGGCGTCAACGGCATCTACGTTCTGCAGGGCGGCAACGTCACGCTGCGCAACATGACGATCAGCGGTTTCCGTAACGGTTATGGCGTCAACTTCGTCAACACTGCGACCGGCAAGCTGATCATCGACAACGTCTCGATCATCGAGGGCGGCGTCGTCAGCGATACGCTGACCGGGGGCGTTCTGGTCCAGCCCGCAGCGGGCATCTCCGCCGATGTAACGATCGTCAACAGCCGCTTGCTCAACAACCAGAATATCGGCCTGCGGCTCGATACGGTGAACATCGTCGGGTCGGTGATCAATGCCACGGTCGACAACACGACCATCGCGGGCAACACCAACGGCATTCTGCTCAAGTCGCCGCCATCGACCGGTACGATCAAGCTGATCCTCGATCATTCGGTGGTCTCGAACAGCAGCAGCTTTGGCTTGATCGTCAACGGCACCGGATCAACGGCGCGTGTCGGCAACAGCCTGATCAGCAACAACCTCACGGGCGTCGCGGCGCTCCAGAGCGGCAGCCTGCTCAGCTATGGCAGCAACCAGCTCGACGGCAACGGCACCGATGGTGCGTTTACGTCGCTGATTCCGAACAAGTAACGGCGCGGCGACGCGGGCCCGCCGGCAAGGTTCGCGAAATCCAAAAGCCCCGGTCGGAGACGGCCGGGGCTTTTTTCGTCCGTCGCGCGCGCCGGTCATGACATGGCGGATCGCAGCCGCTACGGCGCGCTTATGCGGGGTATGCGACATCTCTTCCGCCGGCACGCGCGCCTGGCCTGGCTGATGGTGACGCTTGCCCTGGCCATGAAGGTGCTCGTCCCGGCCGGCTTCATGCCGGTGTTTGGCGCGAAGGGCGTGGCGATCGTGATCTGCTCGGGCAGCGGCCCGATGACGGCGACCATGGCGATGCCCGGCATGGCCACCCCAGGCGGCGACCACGACGCGCCGGGCAAGCATGAAGCGCCCTGCGCCTTTGCCGGCCTCGCCGCGCCAGGTCTCGGCGGCGCCGATATCATCCAGCTGGCGATCGCGCTCGCCGCGATCGTCGCGTTCGGCGTGCTGTTTACGCCGATCGCGCGGCGGCCGATTTGGGCCTTTCTACGCCCTCCCTTGCGCGGACCACCCGCACTGCGCTGACGAGGTGGGGTGTCGCGTCATCACGCGCCGCCATGATCCGACAATCTGGATCCAACAGGTGGCGGGATCCATCGAGTGACGAGCATGTCGCCCGCGTCCTGCCGTTGGTGATTGCCTGTCACCGGCCACCTCGTTCCCACCTTCGTGCGGCCGCTTCGCCGGCCGACCAGCTGACGCGCGGCCATATGCCGCCCTGAACGAGTAACTTTCATGACCGATATCGCCTGCCTGCGCGCTTCCGCGTCGGCCTTCGCCCTGTTTGTCGCCCTGGCTCCCATCGCCGCCCGCGCCGAGGACGCGCCGGCGCCTGCGCAGGACGTCCTTGTCGTCGCGCAGAAACAGACCCAGTCGATCGAGAACGCACCGACGAGCCGCGCCACCGTAACGGCCGATCACATCGCCGACACCGTCAACGCGGTCACTGTCGAGGACACGCTCAAATATCTCCCCAGCCTCGTCGTCCGTAAGCGCAATCTCGGCGACACCCAGGCGCCGCTGGCGACGCGTACTTCGGGGCTAGGCGCCAGTGCGCGCAGCCTGATCTACGCCGATGGCGCCTTGCTCTCCTCGCTGATCGGCAACAACAACACATCGGCCAGCCCGCGCTGGGGCATGGTCAGCCCGGAGGAAATCGCGCGGATCGATATACTCTACGGCCCCTTCTCGGCGGCCTATGCCGGCAATGCGATCGGCGCGGTGGTCAACATCACCACGCGCCTGCCCGACAAGCTGGAGGGCACGCTCAGCGCCGGCGCCAACGTCCAGCCCTTAGACCAATATGGCACGCATCGCACGCTGCCCGCCCATCAGCTCTCCGCCACGCTCGGCGATCGCTTCGGCCCGCTCGCGCTGTTCGCCAGCGTCACGCATACGATCAGCGACAGCCAGCCGATCGGCTATGCCACCGGCACGCGTGGCGCGCTCGCCGGCGCGCCGGCGATTCCGACGAATGGCGGCTATGACGATGTCAACCGCGCCAACCAGGCGATCCGCATCTTCGGCGCCATCTCGCTGCAACATGCGGTGCAGGACAATATCAAGGTCAAGGCGGCGCTCGACCTCTCCTCGTCGCTGCGGCTGACCTATGTCGGCGGCCTGTTCCTCAACGCGGTCGATTCGACCGTCGAGAGCTATCTGACGGATACGACGACGGGGTTGCCGATCTACGTTTCGCCGACCAGCCCGACCGCACGGCAGATCGACAGTGCCGGCGATGGCTATACTATCGCGGCAAGCGTTTTCAGCGGCAGCGTCTATCGCTTCGACGAACGACACTGGTCGCATGCGCTGTCGGTGACCGGTCATGGCGGGCGCTTCGACTGGCAGGTCGTCGGCACGATCTACAGCTTCGGCAAGGACGTTCAGCGCACCGCGACCGATCCGCTGCCCACCGCCTTCGCCGGCGGCGCGGGCAGCATTACCCGGCTCGATGGCACCGGGTGGAAGACCCTCGATGCCAAGGGTGCCTGGCGCGCCGATAATGCCAATACGGTCAACGCCGGGGCGCATTGGGATCGCTATGTCGTGAACAGCAACCGCTACGCGACGAGCGACTGGATCCGCGGGAGCGAGGGTGCCCTCAACCAGGCGTCGCGCGGCAAGACCCAGACGACCGCCTTATGGGCGCAGGATGAGATCCGCCTCGCCGAACCGCTGACGCTGACGCTTGGCGGCCGCTACGAATGGTGGCGCGGGTTCGACGGGTTCAACTTCTCCACGTCGCCGCTGCTGTCGCCGGTCAACCCGGTCTATCAGCCTTCGCGCACCGCAACGGGCTTCTCGCCCAAGGCCTCGCTCGCCTGGACGCCGGCAGCCGGTTGGACTGCGCGCCTGTCCTTCGGCAAGGCCTATCGCTTCCCGACCGCGGGCGAACTCTACCAGGCGGTCACGACCGGCGCGATCCAGCAGATCGCCAATCCCGATCTCAAACCCGAACGCGCTCTGTCGGGGGAACTGGCGATCGAGCGGCGCGACGCGCACGGCAATATCCGCCTGTCGCTGTTCAACGAATCGATCGAGGATGCGCTGATCTCGCAGAGCGGCCCGCTGAACGGCACATCGACCATCGCTACCTTCGTCCAGAATGTCGATCGCACCCGCGCGCGCGGCGTCGAGCTGGCGTTCAACCGCAACGACATCGCCAGCACCCATATCGATGTCTCGGGCAGCGTCACCTATGCCGACGCGACCACCCGCAGCGACGCTGCCTTTCCGGCGGCGGTCGGCAAGGTGCTGCCGTCGGTGCCGCACTGGAAGGCGAGCGCCGTCGTCACCTGGCGCCCGACCGATGCCATCGCGCTGACCGCCGCCGCGCGCTACGCCAGCCGCAACTATGCCACGCTCGACAACAGCGACATCGTCGGCAACACCTATCAAGGCTTCTACAAATATCTTGTCGTCGACCTGCGCGCCGCGTTCAAGGTCACCGACCATTACCGCTTCGCGATCGGCGTCGATAATGTGAACAACGACAAATATTTCCTGTTCCATCCCTTCCCGCAGCGGAGCTTCCACGCCGATCTGACGGTGAAGCTGTGAGCGTCCATCTTCCCGACTCGCGCTGACCGGCACGCGCTCTTTGTGGCGCCGCAGGTCGAAGGCTCCTTCGATCGGCGCTACGACCAAATCATGCGGGCCGATCCCCGGCATCGCCCGGCGCGGGTCGCTTGACCGCAGTCGGGCGCTGCTCGAAAGCTGCCGCCGCACACTTTCTTCATCATCTTTCGCCGCGAGGGTGAGGAAAGGGCGGACCGGCAGCGTCATGGCATTGCCAATGGCGGAGAACGCCATCGAAGAGAGGCGTCAATGAAACAGCGCGTGCGGCAACTTGTTACCCTGATCCACCGTGCGCTGCGCGCACACCGGCATGGCGTTGCCTTTGTCGGGACATCCCGCACGCGCCTGCCCGAGAGCTTGCGCTTCGGTGGCCAGGCCCGCGCGATGCGTTTCCCCGACGATCCGTTGCTCGTCGCCGATTTCGCCAATGTCGTTCTCGACGACGATTATGGCTTGCGCCGGATCACCCGCGCGCTGCGGACGATCGTCGATATCGGCGCCAATGTCGGGTTGTTCACAAGTTTCGCGCGCGAGCGTTTTCCCGCTGCGGAAATCCATGCCTATGAACCGTCACCGGGCACCGCGGCCTATGCGCGGCACAATGTTGCGCACCCGCTGACCAGCGTCTTCGAGGAGGGCGTGGCGGCTGTCGAAGGGCGCGCCGAGATGATCGAATATGGCGGTTCCAACATTGCCCGCACCGAACCAAAGGCCGACGGCGCGATCACGCTGACGGGGTTCGCCACGGTGCTTGCTCGCGCCGGCGGTCACATCGACCTGCTCAAGGTCGATTGCGAGGGAGCCGAGTGGGATTTCATGCGCGATCCGGCGCTGTTCGCGACCGTCGATCACATCCGCATGGAATATCATCTGATCGACGGCCGCACGGTCGACGACGTGCGACAACTCGCGACCGATCTCGGATTTCGCGTCACGCGCCTCGTTGCCAACCAGGGCTTCGGGATCGTCTGGATGGACCGCTAACGCCATTCGTAAGCGCGCCGTGCAATAAATTTACCCGGCATGTCACAATCGCCGTCGCCGCCTCGTCATGTCATCGAGCGTGCATGGTGCACGCAGGAGACACGACATGACCCCCCGATTGCCCAACGCCGCCATGCTCGCCCCGCGCGGCCTGCAGGCGATGATGGCGCTCGAAGCCAGCTTCAAGCACGGCACCCTCGAACTCGCGCTGATGGAACTGGTGCGGATGCGCGCGTCGCAGATCAACCACTGCGCCTTCTGCCTGCACATGCACGCCACCGACGCGCGCGCGGCGGGCGAGAGCGAGATGCGGCTCTATCTGCTGGAAGCGTGGCGCGAGTCGCCACTCTACACCGCGCGCGAGCGCGCCGCGCTCGGCTGGACCGAAGCGCTGACGCTACTGCCCCAGACCGGCGCACCCGACGCCGATTATGAGGCACTCGCCGCCTGCTTCGACCCGGCGGAGCAGGTCGAGCTGACCTTGCTGATCGGCGCGATCAACAGCTGGAATCGTCTGCAGGTGGGCTTTCGCGCCGCACATCCGGTAGAAAAGCGCGATGTTGCAGCCTGACTCCGCGACGGAGGTGTTCGAGACGCAGCGGCCGCGGCTGCTGCGGCTCGGCTACCGCATGCTCGGCTCGCTGTCCGAAGCCGAGGATGTCGTGCAGGACGCATGGCTGCGCTGGTCGGCGGTCGGCGCGCAGGTCGACGTGCCCGCTGCCTATCTCACCCGTGTCGTCAGCCGGCTGTGCCTCGACCGGATGAAGTCGGCACGGCACCGGCGCGAGAGTTATGTCGGTGCCTGGCTGCCGGAGCCGCTGCTCGACGATAGCGACGCCACGTCTTCCGACGATCTCACCCTGACGCTGATGATCGCGCTCGAACGCCTCTCGCCGCTCGAGCGCGCCGCCTTCCTGCTCCACGACATCTTCGGCGTGGCGATGGACGATGTCGCGACCACGCTCGGCCGCGATGCCGCCGCGGTGCGCCAGCTCGCGGTCCGCGCGCGGCGCCACGTCCGCGAGGCGCGCCCGCGTTTCCCCGTCGCGCAGGCCGAGGCCGATCGCATTGCCCAGGCCTTCTTCGTCGCCGCGCGCGACGGCGATGCCGAAGGGCTGCGCGCGATGCTCGCCGAGCATGTCGTGATCCATTCCGACGGCGGCGGCCGCGTCATCGCCTTCCGCAACCCGATCCGCGGCGTCGAGCGCGTGCTGCGCCTGTTCGCCGGGCTGCGACGCAAGCCGAGCTATCGCCCGGTGATGCTGCGCGCGCTACACATCGACGGCTTGCCCGGTTATGCCAGCGTCGACCGCGGCGGCGTGTTCCAGACCACCGCGCTGGAGATCGCCGACGGCCGGATCGTGGCGCTCTACATCGTGCGCAATCCCGACAAGCTGCGTCATATCGCCGGCGTGATGGCCGATGAAGGCCTGCTGCCGGGCGGGGCAGGGTGATGCGCGTCGTCAAGCTCGCCGCCTTGCTGCTCGGCCTGTTCCTGCTCGGCAACGGTCTCGTCATGCTCGTCGATCCGCAACGTTGGTACGTTGCCGTGCCCGGTGTGACCAGGACGGGTCCGTTCAACCAGCATTTCCTGCGCGATATCGGGCTGGTCTATGTGATGATCGGCGCTGGCTTTCTCGCCGGCGTCCGCCTGCCGCGCGAGCGCCCGCTGCTCTGGGCGGCCGCGACCCTGTGGCTGGCAGGCCATGCGCTGTTCCATGTATGGGAAGTGGCGGTCGGCATCTGCGGCAGCGCGGCCTTGTGGATAGACTTTCCGGGTGTCACCGCGCCCGCGCTGTTGGGTGCGGCGCTGACCGCGCACGCCTGGTGCACCCGGCGTCGCGCCGGATAGCGCCGCGCGTCAGTGGGCGCCGCGCCGCAGCAGCGGCGTCACCACCGGGATCGTCAGCATCGTGCTGCCGATCGCCATCAGCAGCAGCGCGGTGAAGGTTTCGCTGCTGATCACCGCACGGTCGAGCAGGATATTGGCGAAGATAATCATGATCAGCGCCTTGGTTTGCACCAGCCAGCCGATGATCCGCGCCTCGCCCTTCGCCCAGTTGAGCAAGCGGCCGGCAAGATGCATCCCGGCGAGCTTGCCGCTCACTGACGCGACGAGCAGCAGCGCTGCCACGGCGAACACCTCGGCCCCGCCCACGCCCCAGCTGGTCTTCAGCCCCGTGCTGAGGAAGAACACCGGCATGATCGCCAGCAGGATATGGTCGCGGAACGCGTCCATGCGCGCCTCATCGAACCATTTCTTGTCGAGCACCGCCCCGGCAACGAACGCGCCGACCATGAAGTGCAACCCCGACCAGTCGGCGGCGAAGCCGCACGCCGCCAGCCAGATCAGCCCGACATACCAGCGATCCCGCTCGCCAATGCCGCGCATCGTGCGGCGGATCGCCCATGCCGCGATCGCGAACAATATCAGGAAGGCCAGCTGTCGCCCGACGCGCTGCCAGTCGAGCAGGATCAGCGCCAGCACGCCCCAGATCGCGATATCGTCGAGGCTGGCATAACGCAGGATGCGTTGGCCCAGCGGCTGGCGCAAAATGCCGAGCTTGTCGAGAAACAGGACCAGGATCGGCAGGGCGGTAACGGCGCACGACATGCCGATGCCGAGCAGGACCTGCCAGTAATTGCCCTTCGCGCCGATCCAGCCCGGCCAGCGCAGGATCACCGCCGCCGCCGCCATGCCGAACAGCAGTGGCACGAGCAACGCCAGCCCTGCCGTGACACCGGTCTCGCGCCGCCGCAGCCACGCCTCGCCAAGATCGAGTTCGATTCCCGCGACGAACACGAACAGCATCACCGCCCACCATGCGATGCCGTTCAGCGCGCCGATCACCGGGGGGCTGAAGATGAAGGCGTAATAAGCGGGGAAGGCCGCGCCGAGCACGCCTGGGCCCAACAGGATCCCGCCGATGATCTGCACCACGACCAGCGGGGCATAATAGTCGGTCCGACCGAGCCGCCAGACGAGATAGGGCAGCGCGAAGATCAGCAGCATCGCGATGAGGAAGATCTCGGTCGTGTTGGTCATGGCGGAGAGCTAGCGAATTGCCGTGCCGCCGCGCAAGGTGTTGGCGCCGAACGCCGGCGCACGCCGCACGCACTGAGCCCATTTTAGGTCGCGTTCGTGCCTCCGCCCTTGCCCCGCGCGGCATTAACGCCCACATGGGGCATGCTGGCACTCGCGCTCCGTGAGTGCCAATTCGCAAATGGCTGCGCTGGCGCCGGTTGTGAGAGCGACGATTGCGTCGCGGTCCAGCAAGCGAACGGCCCCCCTCCATGACATTCCGCCCCCTGCACGATCGCGTGCTCGTCCGTCGCATCGAAGCCGCCACCAAGAGCGCCGGCGGCATCATCATCCCCGACACCGCCCAGGAAAAGCCGCAGGAAGGCGAAGTCGTCTCGACCGGTTCCGGCACGCGCAGCGAGGACGGCACGCTCGTCGCGCTCGACGTCAAGGCCGGCGACAAGATCCTGTTCGGCAAATGGTCGGGCAGCGAGGTCAAGATCGGCGGCGAAGACCTGCTGATCATGAAGGAGTCGGACATTCTCGGGATCGTCGGCTGATCTAGTTTGCACAACCTCCCGTTCGCCCTGAGCTTGTCGAAGGGCCGTTCTTGTCTGAACGCGGGCGGAAAGAAGGGCAGGGCTTCGACAAGCTCAGCCCGAACGGTATTTTCCAAAAAGGAACCGCCAAGATGGCAGCCAAAGACGTAAAATTCGGCCGCGACGCGCGTGAGCGCATCATGAGCGGCGTCGACATCATTGCCGACGCGGTCAAGGTCACGCTCGGCCCCAAGGGTCGCAACGTCGTGCTCGACAAGGGCTATGGCGCGCCGCGTATCACCAAGGACGGCGTCACCGTCGCCAAGGAAATCGAGCTCAAGGACAAGTTCGAGAATATGGGCGCGCAGATGCTCCGCGCGGTCGCCTCGCGCACCCAGGATCATGCCGGTGACGGCACCACCACCGCCACCGTGCTCGCCCAGGCGATCGTTCGCGAAGGCATGAAGTCGGTCTCGGCCGGCGTCAGTCCGATGGACCTCAAGCGCGGCATCGATCTCGCCGTGACCAAGGTCGTCGAGGCGCTCGTCGCGCGCTCGCGCCCGGTGTCGAACAACGCCGAAATCGCCCAGGTCGGGATCATCTCGGCCAATGGCGACGAGGAAATCGGCAACATGATCGCCGAGGCGATGGAGAAGGTCGGCAAGGAAGGCGTGATCTCGATCGAGGACGCGCAGGGCATGGAGTTCGAGCTCGAAGTCGTCGACGGCATGCAGTTCGACCGTGGCTATTTGTCGCCCTATTTCGTCACCAACACCGAGAAGATGACGGTCGAGCTGCTCGATCCGTACATCCTGATCCATGAGAAGAAGCTGTCCGATCTCCAGGCGCTGCTGCCGGTGCTCGAGGCGGTGATGAAGTCGGGGCGTCCGCTGCTGATCATCGCCGAGGACGTCGAGGGCGACACGCTCGCCACGCTCGTCGTCAACAAGATGCGTGGCGGCCTCAAGGTCGCCGCCGTCAAGGCGCCGGGGTTCGGCGATCGCCGCAAGGCGATGCTCGAGGACATCGCGATCGTCACCAAGGCGGAGCTGATTTCCGAGGATCTCGGCATCAAGCTCGACAGTGTCACGCTGGAGATGCTCGGCACCGCCAAGCGCGTGCTGATCGAAAGGGACGACACGACCATCGTCGATGGCGCCGGTTCGTCCGAGGCGATCAAGGCGCGCATCGCCGCGATCAAGGCGCAGATCGAGATCACCACCAGCGACTATGACAAGGAGAAGCTCCAGGAGCGCCTTGCCAAGCTCGCCGGCGGCGTCGCGATCATCCGCGTCGGCGCCTCGACCGAGGTCGAGATGCGCGAGCGCAAGGATCGCGTCGACGATGCGCTCCACGCCACACGCGCGGCGGTCGAGGAAGGCATTCTTCCCGGCGGCGGCACCGCCTTGCTCTACGCCTCGCTGTCGCTCGCCGACCTGAAGGGCGCGAACGACGACCAGACGCGCGGCATCGACATCGTGCGCAAGGCGCTCCAGGCACCGTTGCGCCAGATCGCCGAGAATGCCGGGCATGACGGCGGCGTCGTCGCCGGCCGCCTGCTCGACGGCAACGATCCCGCGATGGGCTTCAACGCGCAGACCGAGAAGTTCGAAAATCTCGTCGAGGCCGGCGTGATCGATCCGACCCTGGTCGTGCGCTCGGGGCTGCAGGATGCGGCTTCGGTCGCCGGCCTGCTGCTGACCACCGAAGCGGCGATCGCCGACGCATCCGAGGACCAGCCGGCGTAATTACGCCGCCTGTCCATCATCTGCCCGACCTGTCTCAGGAGAATATAATGTCGCGAGTTCCCGTCCGCCCCTTCCTCGTAACTAAGGATGAGGAGGGCGTGTTCCGCGTCACCGTCCGCACCACGCGGTATAACTCGCAAGGTTATCCGCTGGTGTCGGCCGAGATCCTGACCGACGCTTTCCGCACCCAGACCGCTGCCAAGGCCTTCGTCAAGGCCGAATACCGCGCCGAACCCGGCGACATCGCGACGAAATAGCATCTGATCCTTCCCGTGCGGGGAAGGTCCAGCGCCCGCTAGCCGGGGTCGCCGCCGCGAGCGACTGTTGCGCGCCGGGCATAACGATCCCGGCAGCGTGCGATGTCGCCGCGCGCCATTCCGATCGCCCGGCTTGCTGTGCGGGTACCGCTTCAAACAGTTCCGAAGGTCGGCGGCCCGTGCCAGACATCGGCGTCATCCGCCGAAGATTGGCGGGAAATGGCGGGGCGGTCGGGCGCCTGCACTGATCTCTGCAGCGCAACTGCGTGTGTTATGTATATGGCACACTTTTCGCATGGCGTGGCGGGCAGTCGCGGCGCCGATCCGGGCCCGGATTTGCCCGGAGATACGCTGTGACCATCATCGCCCGCCTGACTGCCTGCCTGATCGCCGCCACCACGATCGCCACCGTCGCATCGCCCACGATGGCGTCTCCGCGGCGAAGCGCGACCACGACCACCTACCGCGTCACCTATGAAGGCGACCGTGACGTCTATTGCATCAGGTTCTTCGCCGATGCCGAGGCCGCAGACCCACGCCCGGGCCGTCCCGGAGTCACCTGTCGCTCGCGTTCGGCATGGGCGAAACAGGGCGTCCAGATCAGCGACCCGCATTTCGACATCGCGCAGTCTGTCCGCTCATAGGCGCCTGCTTTCAGGATTTCCCGGACGCGCTCGAGCCTCGGCACACGCGAACCTGCGGGCGGCAGTCGGCCGGGTCAGGGGGAGCCGCTATCCGACACAGCGTCGCAGCACCACCTTCTCGCGCGGTTGCCCGGTTATCGTGTAGAGCCGCTCGGCCGGAAACTTCAACCGCAGCCGGCTGTGCGTCAGGTCGAAATCATAGACCGCGCCCTTCAGCCGGGCCATCGCCGTGCCGCACACCGGCTTGCCCAGCGCGGCGAAGCCGATCGCCAGCCCTTCGCCGAGGCTCCCGGTCCAGCGCCCGACGCGCACGCTGACCGGGCCGGGATGATATTTGCCCGCGCGCGGCAGCACCTGCTCGATCCATTGCCGCGCGATTCCCGTCTCGCGCGCCTCGGCCGGCAAATTGTGCACCTGGTACGCCATCGGCCGCGTGACGAACCAGCCCATCACAGCGCGCGCGATGCTGGTCGTGCCGCCGCTCGGCGTGTCGGTCAGGTCGAGCGTCACGGCGGCGCGCGGCGCGATCTTCGCCATCGCCGCGTCGAACGCGGTGATGGTCGCGTCGTCGCCCAGCGCATTGTTGAACACGATCGTCACCGCGCCGTTCTTCCCCGGCATCACGCGCAACGGCGGCCGATCCACCTGTCCGACATAGAGGCTGGCGAGCGTCACGACACGCGCCTTCCCGTCGCGCGTCGCCAGCGTCCGGCCGCGGTCGCGCCGCCCTGCCGCCAGCACGCGCGCGGCGAACGGCGCGCGCTCGCCGACCGGCGCCAGCCCGAGCCGATCCCAGAACGCCGCCACCGCGCGGTCGATGACCACGCCGTCCACCGCGACCAGCCGTTCGCCGGCGACGATCCCGGCACGCGCCGCCGGCGTGTCCGGCTTCACCGCGTCGATGATGTAAGCGTCGCCGCGCTTGACGACCCACAGATCGGCATAGCTCGGCACGATCGCCCAATCGTCCTTGAACGAGCTGCCGGTCATGGCGTGATGATCGGCCAGCGCGGTGACCATGTCCTCGGCATAGCGCAGCAGCGAATCGCGGTCGTGCACCGCGTCGCGCTCGGCGGTCAGCATCGGCGATGTCGGCACCGCGCCGCCGGGCAGGTCGTCGAGATACGCATAATTGGCCGCGATCAGCGCGGCGATCTCGCCCGCGTCGGCGCGATAATCCGTCGCCGACATACTGTCCGGCGCCGCCGCACCGCTAGCGCTGCTCGCCAGCACCGCCATCATTATCGCCCCAATGTAACGCATGCCGCACTCCCGCTCTTGCTGCCGGCGCGTCTAGCCGCGCCGCAGCGGCAAGGATTGAACGCTATTGCTGTGCGTAACGCCCCGGCGAGGCGCCGACGATGCGCTGGAACTGCCGCGTCAGATGGCTCTGGTCGGCATAGCCCACCGCCGCCGCGACATCGGCGATCTCGCCGCCCTCGCGCAACATGCGCCGCGCTGCGATCACCCGGCGCTGGTTGCGATAGGCGAGGGGGCTGAATCCCGTCGCCGCGCGAAAACTGTGCGCGAGATGAAATACGCTCAGCCCGGCGACCGCCGCGAGCGCGGCGAGGCTGAAACCCTCGGCGAAATGCCGGTCGATATGGTCGCGCGCCCGCGCGATCGCCGCAGCGCTACCCGCCGCCGGCGGTGCGACGGCGCCATCGCTGGCCAGCGCGTCGATCAGCGCGAGCAGCGCGCTCTGCTGCTCCAGCGGGCCGCTGCCGTCCGCGCACAGCATCTCATGCGTCGCCGCCACCTGTGCCGCGAGCCGCGCGTCGCGCGCCACCGGGCCCGCAAAAGCGAGCGGCCGGCCATCGCGCAGATAGGGTGCGATGCTCTCTTCGGGCAGGTAGAAGACGCGGTAGCGCAGCGTCGCGTCGCCGATGCACCGATTGGCATGCGGCTCGCCCGGGTGCAGCCGCAACACGTCGCCGCGCGCGACGACATGGCCGACGCCGCCGACGCACAATTCCTCCGCGCCCGCCTCGACCGTGCCGACGACATATTCGGGGTGCAAATGCGTCGGAAAGGTGCGGCGGCGATAGGCGACCGACACCAGTTCCACCCCCGGCAGGTGGCGCGGCCGCACAAAGGCTGCCCGATCCTTCGCGATAACGTCGGCGCTCATGACCACTGGCCGCTAGCACAGCCCGGTCTGGCCGGGGAGTGGCGGGCCCGGCGAACCGCGTAACAATACCGATACCGGCACGGTCGCGCGCGGTGCACGGCATGGTCCTGCCGCGACGCGGCACAGACGAAAAGGCGACCGACATGAAGCTCGATGAGATTTCCCGCCCCGACGCGGCGACCGGGACGACCGAACTCACCACGCGCAGCGGCTATGTCTGCCACGTCCGCCCGGTCCGGGTCGGCGACGAGGCGGCGCTCGCCACCTTCTTCGCCGGCGTCTCGTCCGACGATTTGCGCTTCCGCTTCCTCAGCGGGATGAGCAAGGTGCCCGAGGCGCGCATCGCCGAGATGACGCATGTCGATCACGGCAAGACCGAGGACTTCGTCGTGTTCGAGGCCGATGGCGAGACGATCGTCGCAAATGCTCTGCTCGCCGCCGATGAGAAGCTCGACACTGCCGAGGTCGCGATCTCGATCCGCCATGACGTGCGCGGGCGCGGCATCGGCTGGGCGCTGCTCGACCATGTCGCGCGCCAGGCCAAGGCCAAGGGCATCCGCAAGCTCTGCTCGATCGAAAGCCACGAGAACCACGCCGCGATCGAGCTCGAACGCGAAATGGGCTTCACCGCCCGAACCTATGAGGGCGATCCGTCGCTGGTGCTGCTCGAGGCGACGCTGCGGGACTGAGCGCCGCTCATCGCGACGTCGCTACTTCACCACGCCGCGGATCAGGTCGAACTTGATCCGCACCCAGGCGCCGATCTGCGGCTTGCCGCCGATCCGTGGCGGCCGCACGCGGAATTGCCAGGCCGCGAGGCGCAGCATCCGCGACAGGCCCGAGCCCGGCGATTCGCCGATCGAGCGGCAATTCTCGACGCGGTTGCCGGGGATCGTCTTGCACGCCACCATGCCCCAGCCGGTCTCGACGCCCGCCGGCATATAGGTCACCATTTCGGCGCGGGTCGGCTCGCGCTCCCATTCGGCATTGAACAGCCGCTCGCCGCCCGGGCCTTCGCCGGGGCCGTACGCCGCGCCGCTGTCGCGACCGGTCGAGCGGCCATCGCCGGCATCGTTGCCGCTGGCCGATGCCATATGGCCGATATCGGCGGCGGCCATCTCGTCCTTGCTCAGCGGAATGAAGAGCGGCGTTTCGGGCTTGGGCTCGGGCGTCGCGGGCGTATCCTGCGTCGGCGACTTCGGCGCGGCACCCCCGCTGTCATGCTTGACCTTGGTCACCTTCGTCGCGCGCGACGCCGGGCGCGGCGCCGGCTTGGCCTCGGGCAGCACCTGGAAGGTGGCGAGCTTCTCGTCGCGCTTCTGGACCTCACGCTGATAATGGCCCAGCGTCAGCAGCGCTGCCACGACCAGCAGTTCGATCGCGATCGCCAGCACCATCGCCACGGCGCGGCCGCGCAACCGGTCGGGCAGCCGCTCTCGCAGGGAAGTTAGCGCAGCCCGCATCGTCGAACCGCCTAGCCCGCAATGCTGCAGTGCGAAAGACAAGACATGCGCGCAGATTTCATTGTCACGGCCCCTGTCATGCCGCGCGTGTCGGGGCGATGACGCGGGCATGAAAGCGGGCCGCGACCTTAATCGTGCCTGACCAAAGTTGTCGCGTCCGTGGCTAGGGCTGCCCCGCCAGCACGATCGACGCCGTCCCCTGGCCCCACACCGGCAGATACAGCCCCTGGCCCGCCGCCTTGAGCTGCCCGGTCCGCACATGCGTGATATGCGCGCGGATCAGCAGGTCGCCGAGCCTTTTCTCCGCGATCGCCTGCGCGACCTTGCCGAGCAGCCCGTCATAATCCTTGCTGAAATTCTGCGTCAGCGCATCGGCGATCGTATCCGACAGGCCAGGCGTATTGGCCAGCTTGATCAACAGCCCGGTGCGCACCGAATCGGTCACGCCGGCAACCGACAGCTCGGTGAACGACACACGCCGGCTGTCGACCGCGTTGATCGGCTTCGCCGTCAGCCACACCGTGCCGCGCGACGGCGTGCCGCCCGGCGTCGCCGCGCTGAATTCCAGCCCGACCGCAATCTTGCCACCCGCGGTGCCATAGATCGTCACCTTGCCGAACTGCGCAGTGACCGGCCCGATCCCCGGCACCGCGAACGGCCGCGCCGAACGTTTGGCCAGCGCCTTCGCCAGCACCGGCTCCAGCTCGCGATAATCGGCGATGACGGGAATCGCGAACAGGATCTCGCCCGGCGAGGTCGCGGTTCTTGATACCGCGGGCAGGGGCGTCGGCTTCGGATCGGCCGGCTGCGGCCCGACGAATGTCTCGGTCCCCGCCTTCATCCCCAGCCGCAGCGTCAGCGTCCGCCCGCTGACGGTGTAACCGCCATAGTTCAGCGTCTGCGGCGTGATCCGCATCCACACCGGCGGATTGGCCTCGTTGAGCTCGATCGAGGTGAAGGCCGAGGCCCAGGCATGCGCCACCTGCTCGCGAAAATGCAGCTTGGCGAGTTCGCGCGGCAGCGTGCGCTCGAGCCCCGCAATCACGCCCTTCAGCTTCGCATCGGCCTTGCCGGTGAATTCGATCCGCTGGCCGAGAAAGTCGATATGCGGCGCGTCGGTCCAGTCATAGGCGATCGCGATGCTGCCGCGCGGCGACCAGTCGGGCGCAACATCGAGCTTCACCACCACGCGGACATGCGCGTCGGCCGTGGCGGTCTCGCGCTTCAGGATGCCGCCGATATCCTCTGCGCTGACCACCGCATGCAGCGGCATCGTCACGAAGATATTCTGCCCCGACCCCGACAAAGCGAGCGGCCCGCGCGTCACGACGCCGACGATGCGGCAGGTGATCGTCGGCGTCTTGATCTTCGCGAACAGGATCTTGACCTGCTTCGACGCGACGCAGGTCTCGCCGGGCTGGTCGATTGCCCATAGCCGGCGCGGCACCGCGCGCTCGAGCGCGACGCGCAGCTGGTCGAGATCGGCCGTCACCGGCACGGTGATGATCGAGGTCTGCGGCGGCACCGCGATGACGTCGGTCGCGCGCGGCGGCGCCACGCGCGGCACGCGGTGGCACCCCGCGACGCCGAGACACGCCGCGCCGATCACCAGCAAGCGAACCATCGATCGCACCACGGTCAGGTCACTCATGCCCGTCCGCCGGCAGCAGCGACCGCGCCGTGCGATAGCAATCCTCGATATGCGCATTGCCCGCCAGCTTCATCGCCCCGAAGCTCACCGAGGCGGCAAAGGCCGATCCGATCAGCGGAATATAACGCGCCGCCGACGCCGACACGACGCGCACGCCGATCCGCCGCAAAAGCCCGATTGCGACCTTGCGCGTCACGAACCGCCCGATCACATTATTGCCCAGGCTCGCCGCGAACACGAACACCTTCTCGGCAATTTCGGGGTCGAGCTTCTCGACGCTGTCATGGTCGAGTTCGAACGCCTGGCTGATGCGCGGCAGCATGTTCGCCAACAGGCCGATGTCGGCGACCAGGTCGGCGCCGGGGATCGGCACCACCGTCGCCCCGGCCGCCGCCAGCGCGCGCCGCGTCACCATCCGCCGGCAGTCGCGCCGCACGCGGTCGAGCTCGGTCATCGTCGCGATCATCGCCGCACCACCCGGGCGCGGCGCGGGCGCAGGGCCGGTGCCGGCTCTGTCACCCATTCGCGGCACACCAGCAGCAGCGCGGCCATCACCACCGGCCCGACGAAAAGCCCGACCAGCCCCAGTGCCGCCAGCCCGCCAAAGGCGCCGATCATCGCCAGCAGGAAGGGCAGTTCGACCGCACTGCCGATCATCATCGGCTGCACGACATTGTCGCCGATCGTCATCACCACCACGGCAAAGGCGAACAGCAACGCGCCCGCCAGCACGCTGCCGCTGCCGATCAGGATCAGGCTGGCCAGCCCGAAGGCCGCCCATGCGCCGAACGGCACCAGCGCCAGCACGATCGTGAAGGTCGCGAACAGCAACGGCTGCGGCACCCCGGCCACGGCATAACCCAGCCCGATCAGCGCGCCTTCGCCGACCGACACCAGCAAGGTGCCGTTGACCGTCGCACGCACCGCGCCGGTCATCCGCAGCATGAAATCCTCGCCGAAATCGCCGAACATCCGCAGCGTCATAGCCTTGACCTGTGCCCCGATCCATTCGCCGCGCCCCAGCAACGTCGCCAGCACGACGAGCGTGATCAGGAACAGCGCCGATTCACGCGCAACCTCGCCGCCCACCGTCCGCGTCCAGCCGAGGATCGACGAGGCGCTCAGGCTGCCGAGCAGCATATTGGCGGCCTGCGGCGACGCGACATGCGCCTGCCACCACCCGCTCGCCCGCGCGCCGACCAGCGGCAGCCCGGCGAGCCACGGCGGCGCGGCGATGCCGAACTGCTGTGCATGCTTGAGCCAGTCGAGCGCGCCCTGGCTTTCCTCGGCCAGCGTCACCGCGGCGAGCGACAGCGGCAGGATCACCAGCAACGCCGTTGCGACGGTAAAGCCGACCGCGACCAGCCCGGGCCGGTCGGGCAGGCGCCGCAGCGCGCGGCGATAAAGCGGCCATTCGGCGATCGCCAGCACCGTCGCCCAGGCGATCGGCGTCAGGAACGGCAGCGCGATCCACAGCGCCAGCAGCATGATCGTCACGGTCAGCCACAGCTGCCGCGTCCGCACGCCCGCCGCCGCCACCGGCGCGGCACGAGCGGCGCGCGGCGCCTTGTTCGATTCCGTTACCATGTCGTCCCCCAGCACCAAGACCAGTCGGGCACATGAGCACCCGCCCTGCGGGCACTGCAAAAACCACTGTGTCGCGGCGGTGTTCCGTCAACATGGCTTGTCCGGCCATATCGCGCCGGGTATTGGATCAATGCGCGGTAGCGATGTCGGCGAGGCGGTCAATCACGCTCCGGAAATAAGCTGCTTTCCGGACGATCGGCGCATAGAGCGGTCTCGTTTCGCCGGACGCGCGTTCCGCCACGACGAGTCGATCATAAGTTTTCAGGTAAAGTTCGCCGATCTGGCGAAAGCGGCTGGGCGCCTCTGACGGAGGGACTAATGCTTCGGCGACTACGAGGTCGTTGAGCACTTCTTGCAGGTTCTGCGAGATGCTCATCGATCCACTGGTGTTGGGAGGCTGGCAAAGCGCTAAGCGCAATTTGGTGTCCGCGCGGGCTATGTAAAGCGCTGCCTTTGCGCTCGACTGGGCATCGTAGCGTCGCAAGCTCCAGTTGCCCTCGTTGTGCTTTTCCTTTGCGTCGATGAAGAGCAGAGCGGCGGAGAAACTGTCGAGCATATTGGTCGTAGCCCCGACATCGGCAGGGCAGCCTGCCACGTTTCTAACCGTCACAAGATCGAGTTGCGCGCGCCGATACCAATAATTGGCAGCCTCAATTTCGAATTCGTTATCGTCGCTGCAGGTCTTCGCAAAGTCTTTCAAATCGTCCCGGTCGCCGATGTCGCAAAGCTCCTCGCCATGCCGGTAACCTTCCCTGGCAGCGGTCTCGAACGCGGGCTGGAAGTGCGCGCGGAGCCGTGCATCCGCCCGGTATATTTCCAGTTCGTCGCCTGACAGCTGCGCGGTCGTCACGGCCATCGCCATGTCGGAATCATCCGCATCGGTCTGTCTCCGTCCGTCGATCTGCAGCCGAAGAACGTCGCCATCGCGTGCCTTGTCGTAAAACGCCAAGGTGCCCATCGCGCGCCATACGGCCTGTACTGCGACGAAATGTGAACGCGCCTGTTCAAGAAGGCGGGGTGATCCATAGAATTGCGCTGCACGGAGATATTGCGTGGCGAGAAAGCTCTCGTCCTTGTGCAGATCGACGAGCGCCAGCAAGCGCACGACCGCAGGGCGGAGGTAGAATTCCCGCATGGCGGTCTCAAGAGCGCCGTGCCCGCCGCGCTGGATCGTGCGACGCACCTTATCGATATCGGGCTGCACCGCCCGGCGCGCCGCCAACAACTTTGCGTCGAGGCCGGCAAGGCTCCCACCCGCGCCACCCATATGTTGCGCGAGAAAGGCGAGCGCGGCGGTCGTGCTCGCTTCGTCGCCAAAGGCCAGGTGCCAATCTATCAGTCCCGCTTCATCGAGCGAGAAGCGACCGCAACCGCCGCCGAGAAATGTCCGGCGATAGCTCTCCGGCACAGGTGCCGACGCGATGTTCGCGACATCTTCGCCATTGCCTGCCCATAAATGCTTGACCGTCACGCAGATTACCTCTTGCGGCTCGTCAAGCTTCTTCGCTGCGGCAGGCGTTGCGACCAGCACCAGCGCGATGAAAGCCAGGATGCCGCTGGCGACTCTCGGTACTTTCATAAACACGCTCCTGACGACGTTGTTAGTCGGGAAGAAATGAACAATCCGGAAAAAGCGAATAGCGGTTGGTTGTCGCAACACCATCGGGTTTGACGGCTCGCCTTGCGACGCGGCTTGCCTATATGGGAAGCACGCGGGCATAAGCCGCGCGGTTCCACCTGCCACAGAAAGTACCCGTTCCATCATGTCCGCCTTGTTCCGCATCACGCTGCCCGACGGTTCCGTCCGCGAGGTAGCCCCGGGGACTACCCCGGCGGACATTGCCGCGGCGATCGGGCCGGGGCTCGCCAAGGCGGCGATCGCCGCGCGCGTCGATGGCGATCTGCGCGACATCAACCGCCCGTTCGAGGGCAATGCCGATCTCGCGCTCGTCACCTCGCGCGACGAGGCCGACGCGCTCGAACTCGCCCGCCACGATTTCGCGCATATCCTCGCCGAGGCGGTGCAGAACCTTTTCCCCGGCACGCAGATCACCTTCGGCCCGTCGACCGACGACGGCTTCTATTACGACTTCGCCCCGAAGGATCGCCCCTTCACCGAGGAAGACCTGCCCGCGATCGAGGCCGAGATGCGCGCCATTATCGCCCGCAACGAGCCGCTCGTCCGCGAGGTCTGGTCGCGCGAGGACCTGATCAGCGCGTGGCGCAACCAGGGCGAGACCTTCAAGGCCGAATGGGCCGCCGAACTGCCCGCGGGCGAGGAACTGACGGTGTACCGCGCCGGCAGCTGGTTCGACATGTGCGGCGGCCCGCATCTCGCCTCGACCGGCAAGCTCGATCCGCAAGCCTTCAAGCTGACGCGCGTCTCGGGCGCCTATTGGCGCGGCGACCAGAACAACGCGATGCTCAGCCGCATCTACGGCACCGGCTGGCTCAACAAGAAGCAGCTCGACGCGCATCTCTTCCGGCTGGAAGAGGCAGGCAAGCGCGACCATCGCAAGATCGGCCAGGAGATGGACTTGTTCCACCTCCAGTCCGAGGCGCAGGGCTCGGTCTTCTGGCACCCCAAGGGTTATCTCGTGTGGCGCGCGCTCGAGGCCTATATGCGCCGCAAGCTCGACGGCGCCGGTTATGTCGAGGTCAAGACCCCGCAGCTGATGGACGCGCGTCAGTGGGAGCAGTCGGGCCATTGGGGCAAATATCGCGAGAACATGTTCGTCGTCCCCGACGAGATCCCCAGCGTCGATGATGCGGCGCCGATCCTGTCGGGCAAGAGCGACCTGATGGCCTTGAAGCCGATGAACTGCCCGGCGCACATCCTCATCTTCAAGCAGGGCATCAAGAGCTATCGCGACCTGCCGATCCGCATGGCCGAGTTCGGCTGCTGCCACCGCAACGAGCCGCATGGCGCGCTGCACGGCATCATGCGCGTCCGCCAGTTCACCCAGGACGATGCGCACATCTTCGTGCGCGAGGATCAGCTGATCGAGGAGGTGCGCTCCTTCTGCGACCTGCTCGACGGCATCTATCGCGATCTCGGCTTCGAGAAATACGCCATCAAGCTCGCGCTGCGCCCCGACAATCGTTTCGGCTCCGACGCGATGTGGGACACCGCCGAGCAGAATCTGCGCGACGCGGTCAAGGCGGCCGGGCGCGATACCCCCGATTTCGGCTGGGAGGAACTGCCGGGCGAGGGCGCCTTCTACGCGCCCAAGCTCGAATTCCACCTCACCGATGCGATCGGCCGGACCTGGCAGTGCGGCACGATCCAGGCCGACACGGTGCTGCCCGATCGGCTCGACGCGTCCTATGTCGGCGAGGATGGCCAGCGCCACCGCCCGGTGATGCTCCACCGCGCGATCCTCGGCACCTTCGAGCGCTTCATCGGCATCCTGATCGAACACCATGCCGGGCGCTTCCCGCTGTGGCTGGCGCCGGTCCAGGCGGTCGTCGCGACGATCGTGTCCGACGCCGACGACTATGCCCGCGAGGTCATGGCGAAGCTCGCCGCGGCCGGCATCCGCGTCGACACCGACCTGCGCAACGAGAAGATCAACTACAAGGTGCGCGAGCACTCGCTGGCCAAGGTCCCCAACCTGCTCGTCGTCGGCAAGCGCGAGGCCGATGAGGGCACCGTCGCGCTGCGCCAGCTTGGCTCGGACCGCCAGCAGATCCTGTCGCTCGACGACGTCATCGCGCAACTGAAGACCGCGGCGTTGGCGCCGGATCTCGCCTGAACTCCCTCTCCCCTTGTGGGAGAGGGAAGGGGCCCATCGCGAAGCGATGGGAAGGGTGAGGGGGAGTAACGCGGATGTTTCGTTCCGGACTCCCCCTCATCCGCCCCTTCGGGGCACCTTCTCCCACAGGGGGAGAAGGGAATTTGCGCCAGCCCGTCCGACGCATGAAGGCCGTGCCCCGGCGGACGACGAGAGGGGTTTAACGACCACCTTTCGTTTCGCCGCAATAATCCCTATATCGCCCCGACAACAGACTCAGGAGCTTCACCTATCCGTCCTCCCATGACCCGCCAGGCGCCGCCGATGAACGGCCCTCGCTTCAACGAATTCATTGTTTCGCCCAAGGTTCGCGTGATCGATCATGAGGGTGAGAATCTCGGGGTGATGTACACCCGCGAGGCCATGGAGCAGGCCAAGGCGCTCGGGCTCGACCTCGTCGAAGTGTCGCCCAACGCCGATCCGCCCGTCGCCAAGTTCCTCGACGTGGGCAAGTTCAAATACGAGGCGCAGAAAAAGGCCAACCTCGCGCGCAAGTCGCAGAAGACGCAGGAGATCAAGGAGATCAAGATGCGTCCGAACATCGACGACCACGACTATGACACCAAGATGAAGAAGATCATCGAGTTCATCGGTGACGGCGACAAGGTCAAGGTGACGCTGCGCTTCCGCGGTCGCGAGCTCAGCCACGGCCAGCTCGGCATGATCCTGCTGCAGCGCGTCCAGGCCGACACCGCCGAAACCGCCAAGGTCGAGGCCTATCCGCGCATGGAAGGCCGGCAGATGCTCATGGTGCTGTCGCCGAAGTAACGCTCGCGGGGCCGGGCGGTGCATCCACCGCCCGCCTTTCCTGCGGTTCTACCAAAAAGAAATTTGCCCGTCATCCCGGACTTGTTCCGGGATCCACCGTGCCGCGAGCTCCGGCGCCCGACGATGGGTGGATGCCGGAGTTCGGCATGACTGCCTTAAGCCCCTCCCCTTCAGGGGAGGGGTTGGGGGTGGGGCGGTGCCGCATGCGCGGCGTTCATGGAGAGGCCCCACCCCAACCCAGCTGCGGGTGAACGGCGCCCCGCGCCGTTCAGGTCATGCCGGGGGCATGACCGACCCCCAACTCCTGAAGGGGAGGGGCTAGTCTAAGGGCGCCCCAGCCAGCCCCCCCCTAACCAATCAGAACTTCCCGCTAACCTCGATCCCGTAAACCCGCGGCTCGCCGACGATGTATGACGGCACGCCAAAGCCGCCGCCGGTGTTGCCGGCATCGATCAGATAGCGGCGGTTGAGCAGGTTGCGCGCGAAGCCGCCGATCGCATAGCGCCCGTCCGCGAGTTCGACCCCGGCGCGCGCATTGACCAGCACATAAGCCCCCTGGCTGATCGCCTCCTGGTTGGGCAGCTCGAAATACACCTTGCTCTGATACGTCGCCGACGGCGTGGCATAGAAGGTCATCCCCGCCACCGGCACGCGCAGCATCGCGCCGCCCGAGGCGCTGTATTTCGGCTGCAGGCGGAACTGCGCGCCCGAATAGACGCCGTAGCTGGCATTGCTGGCGATCTTGCCGTCGACATAGGCAAAGTTGCCGAACAGCTGGAGCAGCGGGTTGACGCGCAGGTTCGCCTCGACCTCAACGCCCGGGTTGTGCGCCTTGCCGGCGCTCTGCGTCGTGGTCACGCCATTGTTGGTCACCGAGACCTGGAAGCCGTTATACGCCTGGTAGAACATGCCGATCGATCCGCTCAGCGGGCCGACCTTGCCCTTGATGCCGGCTTCGTAATTCCACACCACTTCCTCGGGCACGACTTGCAGCGCGGGCACCACCACCCCGCTCGCGGTCGTCGCCGAGAGCTGCACTACCGGCGAGCGGCGGCCTTTGCTGATCGTGGCATAGACGTTCACATGGTCGGTCAGCCGATACAGGACGTTGAAGCGTGGCAGCACCCCGGTGAAGCTCTTCTGCGCGGTGAAGATCACGGCATTGGTGTTGGCGACGCCCAGAAGGCTGGTCTTCACCCCCAGTCCGGCGAGGATCGTCGAATTGGGCTGGACCGAGCTATAGCCCGACTTGCGCTGCTCGATCAGCAGGCGTGCACCGGCGGTGATCTCGAGCCGCGGCGTCGGTATCCAGGTGCCATCGGCGAACACCGAATAGGTGTCGTTGGTGCCGTAATTGGTGAACACCGACTGATAGGGGATCTGCGTCGCCGCACCGCCCGTCAGCACCGCCGTCGCCTTGGCGCCGGTCACCGTGCCGTTCGGCGCAACGCACCCAGACACGCCGTTTGCCGCCAGGATCGAGCGGATCGCGGCGAAGGACGGGCTGACCGAGCAGGCGAGATAGGTGCCTTCTTCGGTCGAGAAGGGCACGCGCTGCAAATTGTTCTCGAAGAACGCGTTCCAGCCGAACGAGGCGCGGTAATGCTCGCCGGTGAAGTTGAAGCGGCCTTCATGGCTCCACTGGTCGCCGCGCGCATCCTCGGCGAATTCGAGATACCAGGCCGGGCTGCCATCGGCGTCGAACACCTCGTTGCTGTTGAACTTGCGATAGCCGTTGACCGTGGTGAAGGTGACGCCCGGCGCAAGCTGCGCGGTCAGCGTGAAATTGGCATCGTACACATCGCGCTTCAGCCCGAGCTTGGCCGCGCCGAGCACCTGCGCGCTGTACGGCGAGCCCGACAGTTCGGCATAGCTATAGTCGCCGAAATTGCCGCCGGTCGGCGCCAGCGCGCGCGAGCGGAACGCCGTGCCCGGGTTGCGCTGCCCGTCATAGGTCAGCACCAGGCTGGCGGTGATCGCGTTGCTCGGCGTCCAGCGCAGCGAGCCGCGCACGCCGCGTTGGTCCTGCCCGTTGAGGTCGTCCTGGTTGATCTTGCCCTGGTTCTGGTTGGGCACATTGGGGTCGCCGGCAATGTTGCGGACGAAGCCGTCATGATATTTGTAGGCAAAGGCGAGCCGCCCCGACAGCGTATCGTTGCCGGCATTGATGAAGCCGGAAACCTGCGCGCGGTGATAATTGCCATAAGAGGCGGTGAGCCCGGCCGAGGTGCCCGCACGCGGCGGCGCCGAGATGATGTTGACCGCGCCGACCGCCGATGCGGTGCCGAACAGCGTCGCCTGCGGCCCCTTCACCACCTCGATCCGCTCGAGATCGTACAGGTCCTGATAGGCACCGCGCGTCCGCGAGATGTCGACGCCGTTATAATAGAGCGAAACGCGCGCGCCCTGCTGCGACGAGCCGCTGTCCGAGGTGATGCCGCGGATCACGAAACCGGGGTTGTTGTCGCTCTGCTCCTGGATGCGCAGGCCGGGCACGAACAACGCCACCTCGGCGAGCGAATTGACGCCGAGTTCCTGCATCCGCGCGCCGGTCAGTGCCGAGACCGTGATCGGCACGTCCTGCAGCTTCTGCTCGCGCTTCTGCGCCGTCACGATGATGTCGCCGCCCTGCGCTTCGGGCGCATCCGGCGCGATTGACGATGGGGAGGCCACCGACTGGGCGAGCGCCGTCGACGAGGAACAGCCAAGAAGAACGCCTGCAAACGCAAGCGAGAAGGTACCACGCATCACAACGACCCTTTGTTTTTATGGATTGTTGCGGTGCGGTATCGATTCTCGGCGACGGATTCGCGGCGTTTCGATGAAAGTTATGTGACGAAACGAATGTTGTTCAGGTGGGGCGGTTGGGAGCGATGTTCCATGGGATCGGACCGCGCGCGCGACAGGCCGAAAATCGCGGGTCCGGTCGAAATCGGCACTTTCAATGTAGGATTTCGACCGTCATACCGACGTGCGTTCTTTCTCACTGTCGCACATTGCGAACCAGCGCGCCTCCTTAAGCCCCTCCCCTTCAGGGGAGGGGTTGGGGGTGGGGCCGTGCCGCAAGCGCAGCGCTCGGGGAGAAGCCCCACCCCAACCCCTCCCCTGAAGGGGAGGGGCAACATTGCTGATCCGCAAGACCCCGCTTTACAAAATTCCAACTGATCCCCGGCCAATGCCGCGATCAAATCACCTATACCGGCGGCTGCCACAACTCGATCGGGTTACCCTCCGGATCATGGATCCGCGCGAAGCGGCCGGCCTGCGGGTCGTCCCATTCGGGCCGCGTCTCGACCTCGATCCCGGCGGCGGTCAGGCTCGCCAGCAGCGCGTCGATCTCGGTGACGCGCAGATTGAGCATGAAGGCGTGCTCGGCTTTCCAGTAATCCGTCGTCGCCTTGAACGGCGCGAACACCACCGGGCCACCCAACGTCATCCACGACCATTCGTCGGGCTCGCCGGCGCCTTCGGCGGCACAACCGCCGCCGACGCCGAGATGCTCGCGATACCAGGTCGACAGCGCCTCGGGGTCGTGTGCGCGAAAGAACAGTCCGCCAATTCCGTTTACCGGCATCGTCTCACTCCCGTTCAGGCCGCCTTGTCGATCGCCTCGCCGGCTGCCGCCGCCAGCAGGCGGCGCTCGATGCCCTTGAGTCGGGTGCCGTCGGAAATCTTATCGCCGGTCAGGTCGGTTAGATAGAAGGTATCGACGGCGCGTTCGCCATAGGTCGCGACATGCGCCGAATGGATCGTCACGCGCGACTGGAACAGCGTGTGCGCCAGCCGGTTGAGCAGCGCGGGCCGGTCGCGCGCATTGACCTCGATCACCGTGAAGCGGTTCGAGGCGCGGTTGTCGATCAGCACATTGGGCTCGATCGTGAACGCCTCGGCGCGCGCGCGCGGCAGCGGCTTGGCCTTCAGCCGGTCGGCGAGCTTGCCGCGATTGGCCAGCGCATCCTCGATCGCCTGCTTCAGCCGCGTCAGCTGGCCGGCATCGTCGAACGGGCGGCCGAGCGGATCCTGGACGAGGAAATTGTCGAGCGCCATCCCGTCGCGCGTGGTGTGGATGTGCGCGTCGATGATGTTGCCGCCCGCAATGTTGATCGCGCCGGCGATGCGGTAGAACAGCCCGGGATGGTCGGCGGCGTAGATCGTCACCAAAGTCGCGCCGCGCTCGGGATAGACGATCGCCGCGATCGACAGCGGCGTGTCGCCCGCGCCGTCGATCAGCCGGGCATTGTGCGCGAGCACGTCGTCGGGCTCGGCGATCCAATAGGGTTCGGGCAGGCGCTTGACGAAACGGGCGAAGCGATCGTCGTCCCAGCCGAGCACGGCCTGCAACGTCTCCTGCTTCAGGGCGATGCGGTCGGCGCGGCCCTTCTGCTTGTGGCCGAGCCGCAGCACTTCCTCGGCGGATTCGTAGAGGTCGGAGAGCAGCTGGCGCTTCCAGCCGTTCCACACGCCGGGCCCGACCGCGCGGATATCGACCACGGTCAGCACCAGCAGCATGCGCAGCCGTTCCGGGCTCTGCACCGCCTCGCAGAAATCGAGGATCGTCTTGAAGTCCGACAGGTCGCGCTTGAACGCGGTCGCCGACATCAGCAGGTGGAAGCGCACCAGCCAGGCGACGGTCTCGGTCTCGGCCGGGGTCAGCCCGAAGCGCGGGCCGAGCTTGGTCGCGACCTCGGCGCCGAGCACCGAATGGTCGCCGCCACGCCCCTTGGCGATGTCGTGGAGCAACACCGCGACATAGAGCGCGCGGCGCGACACGATCTGCTTCATGATCGCGCTCGACAGCGGATGGTCGGTGTCGAGCTCGCCCTTCTCGATCCGGCTGAGCAAGCCGATCGCACGGATGCTGTGCTCGTCGACGGTGTAGTGATGGTACATGTCGAACTGCATCTGCGCGACGACGCGGCCGAAATCAGGCACGAAGCGGCCGAACACGCCGGTCTCATTCATCCAGCGCAGCACGGTATCGGGCTGGCGCGGCGAGGTCAGCACCTCCATGAACAGCGCGTTGGCCTCGGGGTCGCGGCGATAATCGTCGACCAGCTTGGCGTCGCGCGCGGCGGCGCGCAGCGCGAGCGGGTGGATCTCGATCTCGTTCCTGTCGGCCAGCGCGAACATCTCGATCAGCCGCACCGGGTTCTTGGCGAGAAAATCGTCGTCGGGCAGCGCGAGGCGGCCGCGGTCGAGCACGAAGCCGTTGAGCCGGCGCGGGCTGCGGCGGAAGGTCGGCAGGTTGAAGCGGCGGCCGCGCGCGGCGAACTTCTCGTCGAGATGCGCGAGGAACACGCCGCTGAGATTTCCGACGGTCTTGGCCTGGAGGAAGTAGAATTGCATGAAGCGCTCGACGCGCGATTTGCCGGGACGATCGGCGAAGCGCATGCGGTCGGCGAGCTCGCGCTGCAGGTCGAAGGTCAGCCGGTCCTCGCCGCGTCCGGCGAGCATGTGCAGGTGGCAGCGCACCGCCCAGAGAAAGTTCTCGGCGCGGTGGAACTGGCGATATTCGATCGGGGTGAGCAGCCCGACATCGACCAGCTCTGCGGGATCGGAGACGTTATAGGCGTCCTTGCCGATCCAGAACAAAGTATGGAGATCGCGCAGCCCGCCCTTGCCCTCCTTGACGTTGGGCTCGACGACATAGCGGCTGTCGCCCATCTTGTGGTGGCGTGCCTCGCGCTCGGCGAGCTTGTCGGCGATGAAGGCGCGGGTGGTGCCCGCCTGCACCTCCTTGCGGAAGCGCGCGGCGGCCTCGTCGTAGAGCGACTGGTCGCCCCACACGTAGCGCGCCTCGAGCAACGCGGTGCGGATCGTGATGTCGCTCTTGGCCTGGCGCACCATCTCGTCGAGCGAGCGGCTGCTATGGCCGATCTTGAGCCCGAGATCCCACAGCGCATAGAGCATCGACTCGATCACCTGCTCGGCCCAGCCGGTCTGCTTCCACGGCGTGAGGAAGGCGATGTCGACATCGGAATAGGGCGCCATCTCGCCGCGGCCATAACCGCCGACCGCGATGAGCGTCAGCCGCTCGGCGGTGGTGCGGTTGCTGTTGCGGTGAAGCCGCTGGGTAGCGAAGTCGAACAGCAGGCGCAGGATCTGGTCGATCAGAAAGGCCTGGCCGGCAGCGGCCTCGATCCCGCGCGACGGGTGCTCGACCAGCCGGCGCGCGATCTCGGCGCGGCCGGCGTCGAGCGCGGCCTTGAGCTGGACGGTGGCGGCGCGGCGCAGCGTCGCGGTGTCCCCGCCCTCGATCGCGGCGAGCGCGTCGGCAAGGGTGCGGCGATCGATGATCGCGCGGCGGTGCGGCAGGGTGTCGAAGCGCGCGGGCATGGTGGCGGGTCAGTTCCTCTGGGGGCGGGGGTCACCCCGGCGGATGCAATCGTTACGGGTGCATGATAGGTTCGTAACAGCGCGAGCGACGCGCGGGGGAGAGAATAGATGCGAGGACTTGCGATAGCATTGACCGGCCTGGCCTGCGCGGCGCTGCCACTGCCGGCGCTGGCGAAGGACGCCGCGGTCGAGGCGCCGATCAGGACGTTCGTCGCCAGCTTCAACAAGGGCGACGTGCCCGCCGCCGCTGCGACGCACGACAGGGACGTGGCGATCATCGACGAGGTTGCGCCCTATCGCTGGAGCGGCGCCGGGGCATTCGACGGCTGGCTCGCGGCGCTGGCGGCGGATTCCAGGGCAAAGGGTATCACCGACCAGAGCGTGACGATCAGCGACCCGACGCGTGAGCTGGTCACCGGCGCCGACGCCTATGTCGTTGTGCCGGCGGTCTATCGCTTCAGGCAGAAGGGCGTCGCGATGACCGAGACCGCGCAGTTCGCCTTTTCGTTGCACAAGGGCGAAGCGGGCTGGAAGATCAGCGGCTGGACCTGGACCGGGCCCGACGCGGTTGCGGCAAGATAAGCCAGTCAAGGCATGTTCAGGACGGACATGCAACGAAGTGCCGCGTTCGGACGTTGGCGTGCCGATCCACAGGAGGATATGATGATGAAGCGTTTCACCACTCTCGCCACGATCGTGGCCACCGGCTGCATGGCGCTGGCCAGCCCGTCGTTCGCGCAGAGCGCGCGCGACGATGCGCGGTTCGACGCGGCGCAGCGCCGGTTCCAGAACGAGCTGTCGCTGTTCCAGCAGGAATTCGATCGCTACCAGCAGGCGCGCGCGGCCAATCGCGGTGGCGGCGGCTATTACGACTCGCGCCAGCCGCCGCAGCAGGGTTATCTGATCGATGACCGCGACGAGAGCGGCTATGACGCCTCGCGCTATTATCGCCCCGGCCCGAACTATCAGGAGCGGACGCTGTCCAACGACGACCGCATCTATCGCGGCACCGACGGGCGCTATTACTGCAAGCGCAACGACGGCACGACCGGGCTGGTGCTCGGCGCGGTCGGCGGTGGCATTCTCGGCAATGTGATCGACGGCGGTCACAGCCGCGCGGTCGGCACGCTGCTGGGCGGCGCGCTCGGCGCGATCGCCGGCCAGGCGCTCGACCGCAACTCGGCGCAGATCCGCTGCCGCTGAGTGACGCGTGATGGAGGCGGCGGCCCGGGTCGGGTCGCCGCGCTTCATGGTCAACGCTCGATTAACCATTGCGCTCTACCCTCCCGTTGCTGGTGAGGGGAACAGCGTGGACGTACGGGCGGCGGTAGGGGGCTTCTGGCACCGGTGGCGAACGATGTTCGTCGACCGCGACAGCCTGCCCGACCGGATCGCCGCGACGACGCGCGTGATCCACAGCTTCGCCATCCCCAATCTGCTGGCATCGTTCGGCCTGAGCGGCATCTATGCGCTCAAGCTCGGTAACCCGCTGCTGCTGGTCGCGACGCCGCTGATGGTGGCGGCGATCGCCGCGTCGTTCCTGCTGCTGCCCGGCAGCCGCTTCACGCGCATCGCCTATCCGGATCCGCGCAAGGCGCAGGTCGCGCTGCTCGCTTATGGTCTCGCGATCGGCATTGCGTGGTTCGCGCTGCTCACCTTGCTGTCCGTGGCGCTGGGGCCGGTCGACCAGATCGCGCTGCTGTGCGTGACGGTCGCGGTGGTGTGCGCCGGCGGGCTGGTCTTCGCGCTGATGCCCGAGGTGGCGATCGCCTTCATGGGCGTCGTCGCGCTCCGGCTGGTTTTCGACCTGTTGCCGCTCGTCGCCAGCCCGCTCTTCTACGCACTGGCGATCGCCGGCTTCGTCGCGATGCTCGCCACGCTGATGCTCGGTCAGGCCGAGCTGTTCGCTGCACGGACCGAGGCGGGCGCCGAGCTCCGCGCGCTCGAACGCCAGCGCCACGCCGAGGAAGCCGCCGCGCTCGCCGCGCGCCAGGCACTCGCGTTGCGCGAGGAGGAAGCACGGCACGAGGCGCGCGCCGCCGCCGAGCAGGCCCGCCGTGACGCGCTGGCCGAACATGCCGCGCGCTTCGAGAGCCAGGTGATGGGCGTGGTCGCAAAGCTCGGCGCGGTGGTCGCGCGGCTCGGCGAGTCGACCGGGCAGCTCGCCCAGTCGAGCGCGCTCGGCCAGGCGCGGGTGACCGCGGTGAGCAAGCGCGCGGTGATCGTCGCGGGGTCGATGAGCGGGGCGATGGCCGCCACCAGGCAGATGCACGACGCGATCGGAGCGATCGGTCGCGAGGTCGATGGCCAGGTCGCCGCGACCGAGGACGCCGCCCACGCCGCCGCGCGCGCCCGCGAGCACGCCGCCGCGCTGGCGACGCATGGCAACACCGCGACAACGATCGTCGGCCTGATCGAGGACATCGCCGCGCGCACCAACGTGCTCGCACTCAACGCGCTGATCGAGGCGGCGCGCAGCGGCGCGGCCGGGGCCGGCTTCGCGGTCGTCGCCGGCGAGGTCAAGGCGCTGGCCGGGCAGGCGAGCGCCGCTGCCGCCAGCATCGCCGCGCGACTGGTCGACATGGAGCAATGCACCGCCGCGGTGACGCAGTCGGTCGTCGCGATCGGCGACGATGTCGGCCGCATCGTCGCCGGTGCGACCGACATCGCGGCGACGATCGTCGAGCAACGCGGCGCGACCGACGCGATCCATGCCGAGGTCGACCAGGCCGCGCATGGCGCCCAGTCGGTCGAGAGCGACCTGCAGGAGGTCGCCGCCGGCGCCGCGCTTGCCGGCGAGCTGGCGGTGATGCTGAGCGGGCTGGCGGAGGCGATCTCCGGCCAGTCGGCCGCGCTGTCCGACGCCGCCACGGCGTTCGCGGGCGATCTGCGCGCGGGGTGATGCCACCTTCCTTCTCCCCTTGTGGGAGAAGGTGGCCCGCAGGGCCGGATGAGGGGAAGTCGAGAACGGAACGTTCGCGTGAGTCCCCCTCACCCTTCCGCCGCTGCGCGGCTCCCTCCAGCATCGGGTGAACAGCGCCCCGCGCTGTTCAGATTGTGCCGGGGGCACAATCGACCCGATGCTCCCACAAGGGGAGAGGGAAAGCACGGCGCTTCCGTCAGGCAGCACTTCAATCCTCACGGCTCAGCGCCTTCAACCGATAGAGCACCTCGAGCGCCTCGCGCGGGGTGAGGGCGTCGACGTCGAGCCCCTCGACCTCCGCGCGGATCGCGTCGCCTTGTTCCTCCTCGATCGCGGCCATCGCGGCGAAGAGGGGCAAGTCGTCGAGACCGGCCGCGATGCCGCCGGTCTTCTCGCGGCCGGCCTCGAGCTTGGCCAGCACCGCCTTGGCGCGGGCGACGGTGGCGGGGGGCATGCCGGCGAGGCGGGCGACGGCGAGGCCGTAGCTGCGGTCGGCGGGGCCGGTGCTGACCTCGTGCAGCAGGACGAGCTCGCCCTTCCACTCGCGCGCTCTCACATGGTGGAGCGACAGCGCGTCGCAGCGTTCGGCGAGGCGGGTCAGCTCGTGATAATGCGTTGCGAACAGGCAGCGGCAGCGATTGTCCTCATGGATCGCCTCGACCACCGCCCAGGCGATGGCGAGCCCGTCATAGGTCGAGGTGCCGCGACCGACCTCGTCGAGGATGACGAAGCTCTGCGGCGTGGCTTGCGCCAGGATCGCGGCGGTCTCGACCATCTCGACCATGAAGGTCGAGCGGCCGCGTGCGAGATTGTCCGACGCGCCGACGCGGCTGAACAGGCGATCGACCAGGCCGAGCTTCGCGCGCGTCGCGGGGACGAAGGCGCCGGCCTGGGCAAGCACGGCGATGAGCGCGTTCTGGCGCAGGAAGGTCGACTTGCCGCCCATGTTCGGACCCGTGACGAGCCACAACCGCGAGGCCTCCGACAGCGTGCAGTCATTGGCGACGAAGCGCTGGCCGCTCTTCGCCAGCGCGGCCTCGACCACCGGGTGGCGGCCGCCCTCGACCTCGAAACAGGCGTCGGGCGAGAGCGACGGGCGGGTCCAGCCGCCCTCGATCGCGCGTTCCGCCAGCCCCGCCGCGACGTCGAGCCGGGCGAGCGCGTCGGCGGTGGCGGCGATGGGCTCGCGCCGGTCGAGCGCGGCGGCGGTGAGGTCTTCAAGATGTGCGGCCTCGGCGGCGAGCGCGTGCGCGCCGGCCTGGCTGACCTTGATGGCATGCTCGTGCAGTTCGGGCGCGTTGAAGCGCACCACGCCGGCGAGCGTCTGGCGGTGGGTGAAGCCGCTGTCGGGGCGCATCAGCGGATCGGCGAAGCGCGCGGCGACCTCGATATGGTAACCGAGCACGCCGTTGTGGCGGATCTTGAGCGAGGGCGTGCCGGTCTGCTCGCGGTACTTCGCCTCGAGCGCGGCGATGGCGCGGCGGCCGCCGGCGCCGGCATCGCGCAGGTCGTCGAGTGCTGCGTCATAGCCTTCGGCGATGTAGCCGCCGTCGGAGGCGTCGATCGGCGGCATGGGGACGAGCGCGCGGCGGAGGAGGTCGATCAGCGGGGTGTGGCCGCGGAGTTGGGGGATCAGGTCGGCGAGGAGTTCGACACCAGACTGCGTTGCGTGAGTCTCACGCCCCTCCCCTTCAGGGGAGGGGATGGGGGTGGGGCCTCTCCGCGAATCCAACGCCTGCGGAGTTTGCGGCACTGCCCCACCCCAACCCCTCCCCTGAAGGGGAGGGGCTAAGCGGGCGGTGAGGGCTTCCGCGCCTTCGAGGCCGTCGCGGAGTTGGCCGAGATCGCGTGGCGAGCCCCTACCGGCGGCGATGCGGCCCAGCGCGCGGCCGATGTCGGGGAGGGTGCGGAGCGTGGTGCGCAAGGACTCGCGCAGGCCGCTATCGGCGACGAACAGCGCGACGAGATCGAGCCGGGCCTCGATCGCCGCGATATCCATCAGCGGGGCGCCGAGATCGGCGGCGAGCAGGCGGGCGCCGGCGCCGGTGAGGGTGCGGTCGACCGCGTCGAGCAGGCTGCCCTTGCGGCCGCCGCCGCTCGCCTGGGTCAGCTCGAGGCTCTCGCGCGTCGCGGCGTCGATCGCTATCCCGTCCCTTGCGGCGGCGAGGCGGGGCGGGCGCAGGAAGGGCAGGGCGCCCTTGGCGGCATGTTCGAGATAGGCGACCAGCCCGCCAGCGGCGGCGAGCGCGGCGCGGCTGAAGCTGCCGAAACCGTCGAGCGTGGAGACGCCGTAGAGCCGGTGGAGCCGATCGACGGCGCCGCCGCTGTCGAAATCGGCGCGCGGGCGCGTGCCGTCGGTGGCGTGGCCGGCATGCGCCGAGTCTTCGGCGGCGATGACCTCGGCCGGGTTCAGCCGCGCGAGCTCGGCGGCGAGGCCGGCGGCGTCGGCCTCGATCACCTCGAAGCGGCCGGTCGAGATGTCGGCGGCGGCGATCGCGACCCCGCCTGCCGCCTCGCCGATCGCGACGCACCAATTGGCGGTGCGCGCGTCGAGCAAAGCCTCCTCGGTCAGCGTGCCGGCGGTGACGAAGCGGATGATCGCGCGGTTGACCAGCGCCTTGGAGCCGCGCGCCTTGCGGGCGGCCTCGGGGCTTTCGGTCTGTTCGGCGATGGCGACGCGGTGGCCGGCCTTGATCAGCCGGGCGAGATACCCTTCGGCGGCATGGACCGGCACGCCGCACATCGGGATCGGTACGCCGCCATGTTCACCGCGCGCGGTGAGCGCGATGTCGAGCGTGGCGGCGGCGGCCCGGGCATCGTCGAAGAACAGCTCGAAGAAATCGCCCATGCGGTAGAACAGCATGGAATCGCCGGCCTCGGCCTTGAGCGCGTGATATTGCGCCATCATCGGGGTGGGGGCGGTGGTGGCGCCATCTGACTTGGGGGCGGACATGGGGGCGAAGTAGCGGGAAATTGCCCGCACGTCATGCGCCAGCATGCGACCACGCGGCTTCACGTTTACGTAAAGCTGCGATTTTTCTTGCGCGTGGAATCGACGCGGTTTTGTGGCGCGGGAAGCGTGACGGATCAGCGGGTTAAGGGGTGCGCTCCCTGTTCTCGCGGAACAAGAGAAAACAAGCGCCGTAACAAGACGGCGGCGCGCGGCGTGATTCAACCGCGGCGCAATCTCGCGGATAGGGCGAATCGGACAAGACATCGCCGAGGGTAATATGATGAGCGAGGAAGGCGTTGAATCTGGCCGTGCGCGCGACGCCGGGCCGGTGGCGGAGCAGCAGGCGGCCGAGCAGGAGGCGCCGGGGCAGCAAATCGCGGTCGGGGCGCCGCAGCCGCGCGGGCCGCACCGGTTCCGCAAAGGGCAGTCGGGCAATCCGGCGGGCCGGCCGCGCCGGCAGCGCGCGACCGGCGGGCCGGGCGACCGCCTGCCCGGCGCGGACGAGCCGACGCGGGCGATGATCCTGGCCGAGGCTTACCGCATGATGCGCGTGGAGGAGGACGGGCGGACGATCGAGCTGCCGGCGCACCAGGCGGTGATGCGCGCGATGATCCGCAATGCGGTGGCGGGCAGCCGCATCGCGCAGTGGCGCTTCACGCAGATCGTGCAGGAGGCGGAGCGGCAGACCAAGCAGGAGCAGGTGACGCTGTACAATGCGTTCGAGTGGCAGGGCCTGTTGCGCGAGCCGAAGCCGACGCGGGAGAGCGAGATCATCGTGGATCCGCGGTCGAGCCTGTCGGTGGTGGTGCGGCCGGGTGGGACGGGGGGGAGCCATGGAGGATGAGTAGGGGAGGTTGCCGGTGGGGCGGGGGGTGGCGCGCGGTAGAGGGCAGGCGGACGCGCCGTGGCGCTTCACGTAGATTGTGCAGGAGGCGGAGCGGCAGCGGAAGGTAGCGCAGGAGGCGCTGAATAATGTATTCGAGCGCGGCGAATATGGGAAGCCCGAGGTGGCGCTGATGCCGGATAACAACGTGATTTACGATGAGTAGACGCGGAAGATAGTCGTGCGGGGTGGGGATGGGTGAGGACAAATCACAGCTGGGATTGAGATCGCTGCCGGTGGAAAATCAGGGGGCTCGTTAGGTGTTAAATTCTATTCAAGCAATCTCTACCGGTGTAATAAAATATGCTGTATCGCCTCGATTATGGGTCTGAGCAGTCCCGCCAAATCAGCTGTCAAGAGAACGAGGCTAGGACCGACCGCCTTGCCAGCGGTTTTCGCCGCCTCATCCACAAAGATATTTGTCTTTTCGAGAAGCCATTTCATCAAAGCTTTAACAAGCTTGAGGGCGCGTTTTATTGAAGCCAAGCATAATGCGAGTACGACTGATCGTGGCTCATCGCTGGCCAATTCTGCTGACGCTGCAATCGTGGCAACCGCGCCCTGTTCCAATGTCGCTGTTTGGCTGCGAGAAATTGCTAGTGATGGCAGATTGTGACCCATTTCCCCGTAGGATGTGCGCGTGCTCATTACAGCGAGTAGATCCCGCAGCTGTAACAATGAACCGGCTGCCTCTTCCAAACTGCTAGCGAGCGCATGGAAATCTGACGCGAGCTCGACTGTTTCGGGAACGTCGCGTTTTAATGCGACATAGACTTGCGAGAGCAATTGGGCATCAAGCAACGCGCCGTGTAGCACACGGTGGTTGCGCTCGATGCCGTATCGCGCGCAGAGCGCATCAAGGCTATGCTTAGCGCCGGGATGGCGAGTGCGGGCCAGAACGATTGTATCGATCATGCGCGCCGCATCGATCTTGGCGCGGCCGCAACGTTGCAGTTCGCCATTGAGGAAGCTGAAATCAAAGGACGCATTGTGTGCAACTAGCGGGCCGTCGCCGAGAAACTCGAGCAAAGCATCGGCCTGCGTAGCAAACAGCGGTTTATCTGATAGGAAGGCATCACTCAATCCATGGACGCGCTGCGCCTCGGCGGGCATCGCACGCTCAGGATGAAAATAGGCGTGAAAAGTCCGCCCCGTCTCAATCGAGTTGACGATCTCAATACAGCCGACTTCAACCAAACGGTCACCATCATCGAAACTAAATCCGGTGGTTTCGGTATCGAATACGATCTCGCGCATCATAAATGACTATCAGCAGGCCCTAAGATGGGCAACTGACGCCATCGAGGCCGCTCATGCCCACCTTAGAAAGGATATAAATCCATCAGTTTGGGGAGAAGGCTGAGATTACGATGCTAGTTTACCCGGTGCACTAAACTCTCGCCGCAGCCGCATTGCTCACGGCGTTTCGATGAAGCGCTCACCGAATGGGAGCAGCGCGGATTTTTGCCCGAGCGCGGTTCCAGCCACGTGCCAGTGCGCAATTTTTTGTCGCGTTGCCGCAGCTCAGCCATATGAGCGCGAAGCGATCGGGCAGGCGCAGTACGACGAAATCCTCGTCTTTCGTGACCAGGATCATGCCGCCCGTTTCAGCATATGCGGCGATGGCTGCGTCGCTTGCCGCCCCAAGACCGATCTCACTGACATGCTGTGCCGTTTCACCGCGCGCGTCGATCCACCGGCATGGCGCCGGCGGGAGTTGCGCATCGACGAGGAAGGTCATTCGGCGGCGAGGACGATCGGGTGATCCGCCGCCGCCGCCGCGTAGGAAAGTGCGGCGCGCACGTCTTCCTCAACCAGATACGGAAAGTCTGCGACGATTTCGGCGGTGCTCGCGCCACCGGCGAGCATCTCCAATATGTCGGTTACCCGCACCCGCGTGCCCGCAATGACAGGCCTGCCGCCGCATATCGCGGGATCGACGGCAATTCTTGGAAAGCCGGATAACCTCATGCGGGCAAAATGTCGCAACTGCCCGAAGCGGTCAACCTGCGGGGCTTTGCGCAGCGTTTGATGCGACGTGAGTTCGGGGGTTATTGCACGTGGCACAGTAATCGCCTGTGCGGCTTTGCGCCGCGTTTGGTGCGACGCGAGTTCGGAGGTTATTGCTCGTGTCACGGAATCACCGGATCACGGGGAATCGCCGATCACCGCCCTAGGAGAAAGAATCCAATAAATCCTGCTCAAGATCTGCGACTTCTCGCGCAACGATAGTTTTAAACTCAGTATCGGTTATCTCAATTGACCTTGATGCAAGCTCCTCCATACTGGCACCAGTAATTGAAGATATTAACTCATATTGTTGCTCAAGAGAAAACGCGTCAAAATTTGGAATGTAGTTAGATGATTCCCCTTTATATCTTATCTCGTAATAAGTTTTTATAAACCGACACGGAGGTTCTTTATCATATGGAACCCCAACTCGCGCAATTTGCAATTTAACAAAATCATCGAGAAATCTAAGTTGCGACATATCTTCGGTTTGTGAGAAAAACATAAGCCATCCTTTGCGTTTCCCATCTACAATGCATCCAGTTATTCTTAAATTTAATTTAAAAATAAATTGATTGTAATTTCGCTTATACTTATAAAATGTGAATACCTTGGATAAGTTGGCAAACATACGGTTGTAGGAAGAATCGCGAACAGATGTCTTGAGAGGGGTAAGGTGATATCCAATATAATCTATACCATCCGAAATACGCTTCTCTTCGGTTTTACCACTTCGGCCCATGGCGTGTGGAGTCAGCATGAGCTTTGATAGGCCATCATGAACAGAAATGTAGCGATTTTTTAATTCTCGCGATGGGCATACAATAAGAATATCGTCAACGTATCGGTGATACGTTCCAAGGGCAATTTGTGTGCGGTCAAATTCAATCATATATATTGAAGAAAGTATACTGGAGACACTTAATCCTTGCGGGATGCCGACGGTTCGTGGCGACGATTGCTTCGTGAAGCCGGTAGGGTTGCTTAGGGCTTTTTGCATAAAGTCTAACAGAAATCGCTCGACGCCGATATTTTTCAACTGTTCTGTCAACAGGGTATGGTCGATGTTGGGAAAAAAATCTCTCACATCGACGCGGAGGAATGACAGCGGCTCGGTTGAGCCTCGGATTAAATCGGAAATCGATTTTATGTAGCGGTGTGGAGGCAGGGTTCGGGAAGCGGGAGCGAGCGCCGACAGGGAGTTGCAAGCGGCACGGAGCGCCAAACGGTCTCTGACGGTCGGAATTGAAATTTGCCGAGGAAGGCGGTCTGATCCCCGCGATATGAGTTTTTCCCTGTAAGGCGTGAATCGATAGGTCGATGCCAACACCTTTCTTGATATTAAGTTAGTTTCCTCGTCCAGATTTCTGCCAAATACTTTTAAACGAGTGCCGTCGAGTCCGACAGCTTGTGATTTAATCACACGCGTTTCGAACAGATTTTTCAAGTGACGGTGGTCAAAGTGACCAGTTTGGGAAATTTCCATCGCTCAGTGCCAGTTGAACCAGAGCCAAATTGCCAGCGGAAATAAGAATAAAATCACAGATAAGAGAAAATTTAATAATAATCTCATTGAGCCTACGACAACGACGTACGTGCCTAGTGTAATTTTACCGTCCTCGTTCGAAATCGCGTCTCCGCGTTTCCAGGCATCGAAGAGAAGGTTATCATAGTCGCTGGTTGAGTGATTAGGGTAATGAATAAGAAGGTCATGATATTGATTTAGCTTTGTTTGCGCGTCGCATTGTGACTTATATATCGCCTGCATGCGCAAGTAGCAGTCACGATGTTGGTTCGCCACGTCATCAAACTTAAAGCCATAAATGACGAGAGATAAACCGAATGTTAGCACAGATATAATGAGCGAGGTCTGAGAAGCCGAAGATTCACCTATTTTCGTGGCGACGCTTCCCTGATAAATACTGAAAACTATTGAAAGAAATGCGTACCAGCTGAGCCCGAGGTGACTCAGTAGCGCATACCTTCTAAATCTTCGCTCCGAATTAATTCGAGCTTTGTAGGTGAGCCAAATACGCGATATTTTTTGCGTGTCGCTCATTTGATGCTCCTTGGTGTGGTGCGGGCACGAAGGATTGGAAGCATCTTTTTACTCTTACGAAGAAAGCCAAGGCTGAGATTTCCCCGACTTACAAGAACAGCCCACTAAGTGAGCTGGCGCCGTTTTAAGGGCGCCCTGCCCGCACCACGAAGCGTTTTATGTTGGAATGCCTGAAAGCGCAACCAAACGAGCAACTCGTAAACTGGCTCTTTTTAGTTGCGACGCGATTCGACAATGCGACCAGTGTTTGACGTGCGACACCGCACCCGTCATCTCTTCGCGATGGACACGCCCTCCCTCTCTCGCCGCGAGACGCTGGCAGGCCTTGCCGCCGTAGCCGCTACCACAGCACTACCCGCCCGCGCCACCACCGCAACGACCACCCCCGCCGCCGCCCTCCTAGACAGCCTCGCCTGGCACCTGCTCGAACTCGACCCCGGCGAGGCAACCCGCCTGGGCCTCGACACCGGCCCCCACGCCACCCTTCGCGGGCGGCTCGACGATCGCTCCCCCGCAGGCGTCGCGGCGAAGCGGACCTTTCTGGCGGGTGCGCTCGATGAGCTGGCGCGGCTGCCGGTCGCCGGTTTGCTCGACCCCGCCACGCGGACCAGCCTTGCCGTCGCCGAGAGCGCGTTTCGCACCGCGGCCGAGGGGATGGCGCTGCCTTATGGCGTGGCGACGATCGGCAGCTGGCGCAACACGCCTTATGGCGTGATCCAGAATGTCGGCGCGTGGCTCGACGTGCCGCAGCTGCTCGATGGCGACCAGCCGGTGAAGAACGCCGCCGATGCGGAAGCCTATCTCGCGCGGCTGGCGGCGATGGCGGGGCAGCTCGACGGCGAGACGCAGCGCATCGCCGCGGCGCGCCGGGCCGGGCTGGTGCCGCCGGCCTTCCTGCTCGACAAGACGATCAAGGGCATGACGGGCAGCATCATCTCGGCGGCGCTGATCGGCGGGCCGCTGCTCGGGCCGCTGGTGCGCAAGCTTGGCGGCATGACGGGCGACTGGGTGCCGCGCGCCTCGCAGATCGTCCGCGCGCGCGTTGCGCCGGCGATGATGCGGCAGCTCGACGAACTGAAGCTGCAGCGCAAGGTCGCGAGCGACGCGGCGGGGCTGCTGACGCGGCCGCATGGCCCCGAATGGTATGCCTGGGGGCTACGCGCGGGGACGACGACGACGCGGTCGCCGGCCGAGATCCATGCGCTGGGCCGCGCGCAGCTGATCGAGCTGCAGGCGCGGATGGACACCATCCTCAAGGGATTTGGGCTAACGAAGGGCAGCGTCGCCGAGCGCGCGGCGGCGTTGCAGCAGCGGCCCGGGATCGGCTTTGCCAATGACGATGAGGGGCGGCGGCAGATTATCGCCTATATGCAGGGGCGGATCGACGCGATCCGGCCGCGCCTGCCCCAGGCGTTCCGCCGGCTGGTCAAGGGCGATCTCGAGATCCGCCGCATGCCGCTGGCGCAGGAGCCGGGCGCGCCGGCGGCCTATGGCGGGCCGGGGGCGCTCGATGGGTCGATCCCGGGGCGGATCTGGGTCAATCTCGGCGACCCGAGCATCCACAACCGCGTGACGATCCCCGACCTGGTGTTTCACGAGGGCATTCCCGGGCATGTCTGGCAGGGCGACTATGCGCAGCAACTGCCGCTGATCCGCTCGATCCTGGCGTTCAACGCCTATTCGGAAGGCTGGGCGCTGTACGCCGAGCAACTCGCCGATGAGCTCGGCCTGTATGACGATGATCCCGCCGGGCGGCTTGGTTATCTGATGGGGCTGTCGTGGCGCGCGGTGCGGCTGGTGGTCGATACCGGCATCCACGCGCTGGGCTGGACGCGCGAACAGGCGCTGGCCGAATTCGTCGCGGCGACGGGGCTGCCGCCGAGCAATGCGGCGAGCGAGGTTGACCGGTACTGTGCGTGGCCGGGGCAGGCGTGTGGGTACAAGCTGGGGCACATTGAGATCAACGCGCAGCGCGCGCGGGCCAAGGCGGCGCTGGGGGCGCGGTTCGATTTGCGCGATTTCAACCAGGCAGTGGTCGAGGGGGGCAATGTGCCGCTCGATGTGCTGGCGGGGGAGGTTTCGCGGTACGTGGCTGGGGTGAAGGCGTAGGGGGGCGGGCGGAAGAAGAAGAGGGTTTGTTCGCGCGGAGGCGCGGAGGCGCGGAGGGTTTTGTGGCGGGGGTCGGGGCAGTAGCGGGCCGTTCTACGTGCTGGCGGCGTGGTGTCGCGGTACTTTGCGAGCGTGATTGGGTAGGGCGGCCGCGTTTATGATCTTGGGTGTTCCTGCGTACGCAGGAACCCAGGGCCGCGGGCGGCGCGTCTGGAAACCTGGGCTCCTGCGTGCGCAGGAGCACGGGGTTGTTGGGGATGTTCAGCGTGCGGCGATCTTCGCCGGGCGTTTTTGAAGGAGAGCGATGATGGGTTCGTTTTCGATCGTCCATTGGCTGATCTACATCGCCGTCACCGCGATCTGGATCGTACCGCTCTTTCAGATCCTCGGCCGGATTGGCTGGCCCAGGGGGCTGGCGTTTCTCGCGCTGTTTCCGCCGGCCGGCCTGATCCTGTTCTGGTGCATCGCCTTTGGCGGCTGGCGCTCACCCGGCCAGGGGGGACGCTCAGCGATTTGAAGCAGGGCTGACATCGGTCTGAGTCAACGGGTCTAGATTGCGAAATGGCGCTGCCGCCGGTCGCTCAGGGCGCTACGCCGAGCTTGCGCGCGCGCTCCGGCAGCTTGGCGTCGAGCTTCACCGCCGCAGCGAGGTCGGCGGCGCCTTCGTCCTTGAGGCCCTTGCGCTGCTTCGCCAGCCCGCGGCCATAATGCGACCAGGCCATGTCGGGGTTTCTGGCCAGCGCGGCGTCGTAATCGGCGATCGCGCGGTCGAGATTGCCGAGGCGCAGCTGGACGAGGCCGCGGCTGTCGAGAATGTCGGCGGCGCCGGGGCGCAGGCGCAAGGCGGCGTTGCAATCGTCGAGCGCCTTGTCGAGCTCGCGGCCCGCCTCGGCGCGCGTCCAGCAGCGGCCGTTGAGCGTCTCGCCACGGCGGCTGTCGTCGGGATGGGCGCGAATCCACAGGTCATATTGCGCCACGGCCGCGTCGAAGGCGTCGATCGCGCCATAGATGTCGGCGAGCTCGTAGCGGCGATCGGCCGAGGGGGCGAGCACGCGGTCGGCGGCATCGGCATCGGCGCGGCTCGGTGCGTGGTCGTCGTCGCGGGCATGATAACCGGCGCGGGCGATGCGGGCGTCGACCGCGGCGGGATCGAGCTTGACCGCGAGATCGAGATCGGCGCCCGCCGCGTCGTGATCGCCGCTGCCGAGGCGCGCCAGCGCGCGCTGCAGCGGATAGCGCGCATCGCCCGGCGCGAGCGCGATGGCGCGGCCATAATCGGCGATCGCCTGGGCATATTGGCGACGCGCGGCGAGCGCGGCGGCGCGGCGGGCGAAGCCGTCGGCATCGCTCGGTGCAGGGCCGCCGGTCGCGGCGGCAGGCGTCGTGCCGACCGACGCGGTCGCCGCCGCGCTTTCCTGCACGCTGAGGTCGAACACCTTGCCGCCGTTGAAAGTGATGAACATGCGATTCTGCCTGTTGTCGACATAGACGCGGTGCGAGAGGAAGAAATCGGCACCGATCAGCATGTCGATGGGGCCCTGCTCGAGGCGGCCGATGCGCAGCTTGATGCGCTGGATCTGCTCATCGTCGCCGAGCTTGAGGCTGGCGAAGGGCGCGATCCAGGTCCGCACGACACGCCGGCCGATCCCGCTGCTTTCGCCGGCATCGACGACCCCGGGGCTGTCGGGTGTGATGCCGGCGCGCGCGGCGGCGGCGAGCGACAGCATGGTGACCGGCGCGCCGGTATCGAACAACGCGCGGATTCGCGCGCCGTTGAGCGTCACCCAGGCGACGGTGTGCGGCTCGAGCGGGGTACGCGGCAGGGTCTCCAATGTCGACCAGGGCTTGTCGCCATGCCAATAGGCGAGGTGGGAATGCGCGCAGTCCTTCGAGCGCATCAGCCGCACGTCACCCTGCGCGAAATCATATTCGACATCGGCGTAACCCAGTACGTTCTGGCCGAGCAGCCCGGTGGCGCCGAACTCGCTGCCGCCGACGATGAACTGGATGTCCTTGATGCTGGCGCCGGCGAGCCCGAACTCGCTGACCGTCGCGATCTTGATCTTGGCTTTGCCGCCGACGCCGCTGACATAGTAGCCATCGGGCGCGGCGCTGAGGTGCAGGCCGAGCTCGGTGGCGCTGCCCGGCGAAATGAAACTGTAAAAGGCGCCGCTATCGACGATGAAGCGCGCGTCCTTGCCGTTGATGCGGGTCTCGATCGTCGGCGAGAGACCGTTCATCGTCACCTTGAACGCGGCGATTTGCGCGACGCTGCATGCCGCCAGCGCGGGCGCCGGGAGCAGCGCCAGCGTCGCGGCGAGGATGATCTTGCGGGGAAGCGTGCCGGCCATGAGTCGCCCTGTATGGAATGACGGAATGTCAGGTACATGGTGGCAGAAAATGGCGGTGTTGCACGAAGTAAAAATTGCGGGGCCGTGCGCGCCCGCCGCCGCCAGCGCCAGCCTATTCCAGGCCGTCGTCGCGCCTCGCGAGCACGCGATCGAACGGCGCGATCCGTTACGGCGGCACTTGCCGCGCGGACCGGGCGTCAATTCGCCCGGCAGGCACTTACACCACAAGCGGGGTGACGCGCCGCGCCACATTCCGTAAGGGCACTGCCAAACGAGAGGTTCCCCCCCGATGTCCGACGAATCCAACGCCCAGCTCGATCGCGAAGCCCTGCTGTTTCACTCCGAGGGTCGGCCGGGCAAGATCGAGATCATCGCGTCGAAGCCGATGGCGACGCAGCGCGACCTCGCCTTGGCCTATTCGCCCGGCGTCGCGGCGCCGGTGCAGGCGATCGCCGACGACCCCGCCACGGCGTACGACTATACCGCCAAGGGCAATCTCGTCGCAGTGATCTCCAACGGCACGGCGATCCTCGGCATGGGCAATCTCGGCGCGCTCGCCGCCAAGCCGGTGATGGAAGGCAAGGCGGTGCTGTTCAAGCGCTTCGCCGATGTCGACGCGATCGACATCGAGCTGAAGACCGAGGATGTCGCGCGCTTCATCGACGCGGTCGAGCTGATGGAACCGAGTTTCGGCGGGATCAACCTCGAGGACATCAAGGCGCCGGAATGCTTCATCATCGAGCAGACGCTGCGCGAGCGCATGAATATCCCGGTCTTTCATGACGACCAGCATGGCACCGCGATCATTACCGCCGCGGGCCTCATCAATGCCTGCTTGCTTACCGGGCGCCAGCTCAAGGATATCAAGGTCGCGGTCAATGGCGCGGGCGCGGCGGCGATCGCCTGCACCGAGCTGATGAAGGCGATGGGCGTGCGCCACGAGAACGTCATCATGTGCGACCGCCAGGGCGTGATCTATCAGGGCCGCGAAGAGGGCATGGACCAATGGAAGTCGGCGCATGCCGCGAAGACCGACAAGCGCACGTTGGAAGAGGCGCTCGACGGCGCGGACGTGTTCCTCGGCCTGTCGGCGGCGGGCGCGCTCAAGCCCGAGATGGTGATGAAGATGGCCAAGGCGCCGATCATCTTCGCGATGGCCAACCCGACCCCGGAGATCCTGCCCGAGCTGGCCAAGGCGGCGCGGCCGGATGCGATCATCGCGACGGGGCGGTCGGATTATCCCAACCAGGTCAACAATGTTCTCGGATTCCCCTTTATTTTCCGGGGTGCGCTCGACGTTCGTGCAACGGGGATCAACGATGCGATGAAGATTGCCGCCGCCAACGCCATTGCCGAGCTGGCGCGCGAGCAGGTGCCGGAGGAGGTCGCGCTGGCTTATGGCGTGCGTTACACCTTCGGGCCGGAATATATCATCCCGGCGCCGTTCGACCCGCGGCTGATGGAGCTGATCCCCGCCGCCGTCGCCAAGGCGGCGATGGATTCGGGGGTGGCGACCAAGCCGATCCTCGACATGGCGGCCTATCGCCACGAGCTGCGCGCGCGATTGAACCCGACGACTTCGGTGCTGAGCCTCGCTTATGATGGCGCGCGCGCGCACCCCAAGCGCGTGCTGTTCGCGGAAGGCGAGGAGGAAGTGGTGCTGCGCGCGGCGATCGCCTTCCGCGATGGCGGTTACGGCACGCCGGTGCTGGTCGGGCGCGACGACGTGCCCGATCGGCTGCGCGCGCTCGGCGTGACCGACCCCGAAAATTACGAGCTGCACAACAGTCGTACCTCGACGCTGGTGCCGAAGATGGTCGACTTTCTCTACGAGCGGCTGCAGCGGCGCGGCTTCCTGCGGCGCGACTGCGAGCGGATGATCAACCAGGACCGCAACATCTTCGGCGCGGTGCTGCTCCAGCTCGGCGAGGCCGATGCGATGATCACCGGCATCACCCGGACCTATGCGCATACGATGCGCGAGGTGCGCAAGGTGATCGACCCGATTGCCGGGCGCACGGCGTTCGGCATCCATCTGATGGTCGGCAAGGCGCACACCGTGTTCCTCGCCGACACGACGATCAACGAGCGGCCGAGCGCCGAGGAACTGGCCGACATCGCCGAGGGCACCGCGGCGGTGGCGCGGCGCATGGGGCACGAGCCGCGCGTGGCGTTCCTGAGCTATTCGACCTTCGGCAACCCGGAAGGCAAGTGGCTGGAGAATCTGCGCGAGGCGGTGTGCGTGCTCGACCGGCGCAAGGTCAGCTTCGAATATGAGGGCGAGATGGCGCCCGACGTTGCGCTCAACCCCAAGCAGCTCGCCAATTATCCCTTCGCGCGGTTGTCGGGGCCGGCCAATGTGCTGATCATGCCGGGGCTGCAGAGCGCCAACATCTCGGCCAAGCTGCTGCGCGAGCTGGGCGGCGACGCGGTGATCGGGCCGATGCTGGTCGGCATGGAGAAGCCCGTGCAGATCGCACCGATGACCTCGACCGCCGGCGAACTGGTGACGCTGGCGGTGCTGGCGGCAGGGGGTATCGCGCGGTGACGCCAGCTCCTCCCCGGAACGGGGAGGGGGACCGCGAAGCGGTGGAGGGGGCGAGCAGCACGCGCTCGGTCCGCCTCCGATCAAGAAGAAGATTTGTTCGCGCGGAGGCGCGGAGGCGCGGAGGGTGTTGCGCGCCGGGTGGCGTCGCGCCAACTCATCGCGCCGTGCGCGTTGCACGGTGGAGGGTTTTGCATTGTTGGCGCTCGCAACAGCTCCGCGTCTCCGCGCCTCCGCGTGAACCGATTGTGAGACGCCGATACGTGACGTGTCGTCGCAGTCTGCGATCGGTCAGCTTGTATACAGCTTGGTCGCACCAATATTGCCTCCATGCTCGACTATCTCAGCGCTCATGCGACGTTGATCCTGCTGGTGGCGATCGCCGTGCTGGTGGTGGCGATGCTGCAGCGCGTGCCGATCGTCGGCCGCTTCGTATCGTTCGCGATCATGATCGCGTCGCTGGGGTTCGTCGTGCTGCTGGTCGGGCAGCGCGCGCGTTTCGACCCGGCGTTCGCGCGGATCGCGCAGACCTTTCACATCGGCGAGCGCGAGCAGGAGGCGGTCGGCAAGGAATTGCGTGTGCCGATGGCGAGCGACGGGCATTTCTGGGTGCGCGTGCGCATCGGCAAGATCGAGCGGCGCATGCTGGTCGACAGCGGCGCGACGGTCACCGCGATCTCGAGCGACACGGCCGAGCAGGCCGGACTGTTCCCCGACGACGCGCCCTTCCCGATGGTGGTGCGGACCGCCAACGGTGCGGTCAACGCGCAGACCGCGACCGTCCCCGAGGTGCGGATCGGCAATGTCGTGGCGCGCGACCTGCCGGTGGTGGTGTCGCCGGCGTTCGGCGACATGGACGTGATCGGGATGAACTTCCTGTCGCGGCTCAAATCGTGGCGCGTCGAGGGGCAGACGATGGTGCTGGTGCCGCATCATCCGGTGGGGGTTGCGGCGGACGCGACGACCTAGGATCGGGCCTTAAACCTGGATCACAAGATAATTTCCGTTCGCCCTGAGCTTGTCGAAGCCTGTCCTGAGCGCCTGCCTTGGCAGGCAGTCGAAGGGGGCTGTTGTTCCTTGCAACCGTGGCAAGAAAGAACAGTGCTTCGACAAGCTCAGCACGAACGGTTCAGGTTAATCTCACGATGCTCCCGGTTGCGGCGCAGATCTTAGCGTCTCCCCTCAAGGTGAAGGGAGAAGGGCTTTACGCGTCGATCGAGGTGCCCAGCGACGCGTTCACCAAGCCGCCATCGCAGACGATCGTGTCGCCGACGATATAGTCACCCGCGCGGCTGGCGAGGAAGATCGCGGTGCCGGCCATGTCCTCGGCGTCGCCGATGCGGCGCGACGGGATGCTCTTGGCGACCTCGTCGCCATGGTCGCGTGCGGCGCGGTTCATCTCGCTGGCAAAGGCGCCCGGTGCGATCGAGGTGACGTTGATCGAATCCTTGATCAGCCGCGCGGCCATGCGCTTGGTCAGGTAGATCAGCGCCGATTTCGAGGCGTGGTAGCTATAGGTCTCCCACGGGTTGAGGCGCAGGCCGTCGATCGAGGTGATGTTGATCACCTTGGCCGGGCGCTGGTGGCTGGCGGCGGCCTTGAGCGCGCCGTGCAGCTTCTGCGTCAGGAAGAAGGGCGACTTGACGTTGAGGTCCATGACCTTGTCCCAGCCGATTTCGGAGAATTCCTCGAACGGCACGCCCCAGGCGGCGCCGGCATTGTTGACGAGGATGTCGAGCTTCGACTCGTGCTGGGCAAATTGCTCGGCCAGCGCGGTGCAGCCGGCGACGCTGGAAACGTCCTGCGGCAGGGCGATGCAATTGGGGCCGAGCTCGGCGGCGGTCTCCTCGCACGCAGCGGCCTTGCGCGACGAGATATAGACCTTGGCGCCCTGCGCGATGAAGCCGGCGGCGATCATCTTGCCGATGCCGCGGCTGCCGCCGGTGACGAGGGCGACGCGACCGTCGAGGCGGAACAGGTTGGTGGTGTCCATACTTTTTCTCCTCACCCCTCCCGCTTGCGGGAGGGGCAGGGGGTGGGCTCCCGCTCTCCGCATATGCTGCCGATTGTCGAGGGCGGGTGCCCACCCCCAACCCCCTCCCGCTTGCGGGAGGGGGCTAATTGTCACCCCCCGCGTTTGATCGTTTCGCGGGCGATGATGATCTGCTGGATCTGGCTGGTGCCTTCGTAAATGCGGAACAGGCGGACGTCGCGATAGAGCCGCTCGATGCCGTAATCGGCGATATAGCCGGCACCGCCATAGATCTGCACCGCGCGATCGGCGACGCGGCCGACCATCTCGCTGGCATAATATTTCGCCGCCGCCGATTCCATCACCACGTCCTTGCCGGCGTCCTTGGCATGCGCGGTTTCGAGCACGAGCGCGCGGGCGGCGAGCGCTTCGGTCTTGCTGTCGGCGATCATGCCCTGGATCAGCTGATGCTCGGCGATCGGTTTGCCGAACTGGCTGCGCGTCGTGGCATAGCCGACGCAATCGGCGATCAGCCGCTCGGCGACGCCAATGCACACCGAGGCGATATGCAGCCGGCCGCGATCGAGCACGCGCATCGCGATCTTGAAGCCTTCGCCTTCCGCGCCGAGCCGATTGGCGGCAGGGACCGCCACGTCGTCGAAATTGACGTCGGCGACCTTGGCGCCCTTTTGCCCCATCTTCTTTTCGGGCTCGCCGATCGACAGCCCCGGCAGGTCGCGCGGCACGAGGAAGGCCGAGACGCCGTGCGCCCCGGCTTCCGGCCCGGTGCGCGCCATGACGGTGAACAGGTCGGCCTTGTCGGCATTGGTGATGTAGCGCTTGGTGCCGGTGAGGCGGTAGACGTCGCCGTCCTTGACCGCGCGGGTCTTCACGCTGCCCGAATCGCTGCCGACATCGGGCTCGGTCAGCGCGAAGCTGGTGATGATCTCGCCGCTGGCGATGCGCGGCAACCATTGCGCCTTTTGTTCGGGCGTGCCGGCCATCACCAGTCCCTGGCTGCCGATGCCGACATTGGTGCCGAAGGTCGAGCGGAAGGCGGGGGTGGTGCGGCCCATCTCGATGCCGATCCGCGCCTCCTCGTACATGGTGAGGCCAAGCCCGCCATATTCCTCGGCGATCGACAGGCCGAACAGCCCCATGTCGCGCATCTCGGCGACGATCTCGGCGGGAATCGCGTCATCGGCCTCGACCTGCGCCTCGAGCGGGCGGAGTCGCTCCGCGACGAAGCGGCGCACGGTGTCGATCAGCGCATCGAAGGTTTCTGGGTCGAGTGCCATGGCGTCCGCTCGCTTTTCCTGCACGGGGTTTGTCGTCGCTGCGAGGGTTAGTCAGTGGCGTCGCGTCGGGCAAGCACCTGCAAACCTAAAATTCGAAAGACGCGCGATTGACGGGGCTCAACCCCATACTATGGACGTCAAAACGAAATTGGAGAGTGTGATGCGTTTTGCGGGCAAGCGTGCCGTGGTGACCGGCGGCGCCTCGGGAATCGGCCGGGCGACGGTGCAGCGGCTGGTCGACGAGGGTGCCGAGGTGTGGATCGGCGACATCGACGCGGAAGGCGGCCAGGCGATCGCCGAGACCTCGAACGGGCGGGTGCATTTCCGGCGCACCGATGTGTGCGAGGCGGGCGACATCGCCGCGCTGATCGAGGCGGCCGATGCCGCCGGCGGGATCGACATATTGTTCAACAATGCCGGGGCGGGTGGGTCGCGCGAGCGGATCGATGCGATCTCGCCGGAGGATTGGGACCGCACCCAGGCGCTGCTGCTGCGCTCGGTCGCGCTCGGCATCCGCTATGCCGCGCCGCTGATGGCGAAGCGCGGCGGTGGGGCGATCGTCAACACCTCGAGCGTCTCGGCGCTGGGCAGCGGCTACGCGCCGACCGCCTATTCGGTCGCCAAGGCCGGGGTGCTTCACCTGACGCGGGTCGCCGCGGCCGATCTCGCCAAGCACCGGATTCGCGTCAATGCGGTGGTGCCGGGCTTCATTACCACGGGCATCTTCACCGCATCGTTCGATCTCGATGCCGAGAAGCAGGCGATGGCGGATGCGGCAATCGCCGGCGTCGCGGCCAATGCGCAGCCGGTGCAGCGCGCCGGACGGCCCGAGGACATCGCGGCGGCAGTGGCGTTCCTCGCCAGCGAGGATGCCGGGTTCATCACCGGCACGCATATCCTCGTCGATGGCGGGATGCTGGTCGGCACGCGCGCGAGCTGGGACGACACGCAGCCGAGCCTGTTCTCGGTGCTCGACGGCATCGCCGGATGAGCGCCGCGCCGCTCGCCGTGCCGCCGGCCCGCCAGCTGGGTGCGCGCAGCCGCTGGTCGTTCGGGGTCGGGTCGATCGCCTATGGCATCAAGGATAGCGGCTTCGCGACCTTCCTGCTGCTGTTCTACAACCAGGTGATCGGGCTGCCATCGGCAGCGGTCGGGCTGGCGGTCGGCGCGGCGCTGATCGTCGAGGCGTTCGTCGATCCGCTGGTCGGGTATCTGTCGGATCATACGCGCGGGAAATGGGGGCGGCGCCATCCCTGGATGTACGCCTCGGCGATTCCGGTCGCGCTCGGCTGGTGGTTGCTGTGGAACCCGCCGCACTGGGAACAGGGGCCGTTGCTGCTCTACGTCTTCGCGACCGCGCTGATGGTGCGCGTCGCGCTGTCGACCTTCGAGATTCCATCATCGGCGCTCGGGCCCGAACTGACCTCCGACTATGACGAGCGGACGCGGCTGTTCTCCTACCGCTATCTGTTCGGCTGGGGCGGCGGGCTGGTGATGCTGTTCCTCGCCTATACCGTGTTCCTGCGCCCCGACGCGGCGCATGCCAACGGGCTGACCAATGGCGATGGTTATCGCGCCATGGCGGGGCTGGCGGCAGTGCTGATGGCGGTGTCGATCGTCAGCTCGTCGATCGGGCTGCACCATGAGATCGGGCGACTGCCGCCGGCGCCGCCGCGCGGCGGCAGCCTGCACGACCATTTCGGCATGTTCGGCCGGACGATCGCCAACAAGGGCTTCCTCATTCTGATGGCGGCGGGGCTGTGCGCCTATACCGCGCAGGGCATTTCCTTCGCGCTGTCGAACTACAACTATCAGTTCGTGTGGCGGCTCGCCGGGGGTGATTATGTGTTGCTGCCGCTCGCGTTGATGGTCGGCGCGGGAATCGCCTTCTTCATCGCGCCAGCCCTGACGCGCGGCGGCAACAAGGCGCGCGCCGGAGCGTGGTTGTCGGCGGTCAATGTCGTCTTGCTGATCTCGCCCTATGTGCTGCGTCTGCTCGGCTGGTTCCCCGAGCCGCGTATGCCGATGACGCTACCGATCCTGCTGACGATCTGGGCGCTCCAGACGGCGGTCGGCGTCGCCGCGTTCATTCTCGGGGCGGCGATGCTCGCCGATGTCGTCGAGGAATCGGAGATGCGCACCGGGCGGCGTTCCGAAGGCGTGTTCTATGCCGGCGGGTTCTTCGTCCAGAAGCTGTGCGGCGGGCTCGGCATCTTCTTTGCCGGGCAGATTCTCAGCCTCGCTTCCTTCCCGCAGTCGGCGGCGCCGGGCACGGTGTCGGTCGGCACGATCGACCGCATGACGATCTGCTTCATCGTCACGATGCTGATCTTCTATGGCGGCGCTGCGCTGTTCTACGCCTTCTTCCCGTTCGGCCGCGCCGAGCACGAGGCGCGCCTAAAACATGCTGCCGCGCGGATCGATGTCGCGATGGAAGGGGCGATTCCGTAGTTTTTGCTGCGACGCAGCATGCAGCGACCGGCGGGTTTCGTCGGTTGGTCGGTGTGTAAACACGGTTCGTCCCGAAAGGTTCCCGACGAACGGTTGGCGGGGTTTGCAGGCGGCGCACCCGTCTATAACCACCATATCAGCAATCGTTCGGGGGCCTTGGGGGTCACATGAATTTCAAGTCTGTCACAGCGCGATTCGCGCTGCTGGTTTCCTGCGGCCTGATGACGGCAACCCCCGCCATGGCGCAGTTCTGGCAGTGTGCGCCTTATGCGCGGCAGATTTCGGGCATCGACATTCACGGCAACGCCAATACCTGGTGGAGCCAGGCTGCCGGCCATTACGGTCGCGGCCATACCCCGCGCGTCGGCGCCGTCCTTGCCTTCGCCGCCAGCGGCCGCATGCCGATGGGCCATGTCGCGATGGTCAGCGACGTGATCAACGACCGCGAAGTGCTCCTGACGCATGCCAACTGGTCGCGCCGCGGCGGCGTCGAGACCAATGTCCGCGCGGTCGACGTGTCGGAAGCCGGCGACTGGAGCCGCGTCAAGGTGTGGTACGGCCCGGTCGGTGGCCTCGGCACCAGCGCCTATGCCGCCAACGGTTTCATCTATGCCGATCGCAACAACGACGACCAGGCGCCGCTCGCCCCGATGACGCTGGCCAGCGCCGACACCTCGAACGGCGACAGCGCCGCTTTCTGATCGTTACGCCGCGCCGGGTTTGAAGCTCAGCGCGACGCCGTTCATGCAATAGCGCAGCCCGGTCGGCTGCGGGCCATCGTCGAAGACATGGCCGAGATGCCCCCCGCAGCGCGAGCAATGCACCTCTGTCCGCGTGAAGCCGAGCGAGCCGTCCTTGCGCGTGGCGACAGCGCCCTTCAGCGGCGCGTAGAAGCTCGGCCAGCCGGTGCCGCTCTCGAACTTGGTACGCGACGAGAAGTTCGGCAGCGCGCAGCCGGCGCAGGCGAAGGTGCCCGCGCGATGCTCGTTGAGCAGCGGGCTCGATCCGGGTCGCTCGGTGTCCTCGTGGCGCAGCACCTCATAGGCGGCGGGCGACAGCTTCTTCTTCCACTGCGCGTCGGTCAGCGTCACCGCGAAGTGCTCGGGCGCGCGGGCGCTGGCATCGCGGCAGCCGAACAGCGCGAAGGCGACGGTGCCGGTGGTGGCGAAGGTCAGGAAGGTGCGGCGGTCGGGGGTCATCAATCGGTCCTTTTGAGCCTGTTCGGCCTATAGCTACGATCGGTTACGGCGTCAGGATGCGATCGCCGGTCAAAGGCCCCGGGAACCGCGACGCGTCTCGCGAATTCATGCCGTATGTTTCAACAGCTTGAACCACCCATCCCGGTCCATGTGCTCGACAAGGGCGCCGGCTTCGCCTTCGCAGTGATCGACTATGGTCAGGAGCATAACCTGATCTGGGTCACGGCGATCAACGACACCGGCGAGATCTGGTGCGCCCCCAATCCGCGCGTGCGGTTGCAGGCCAACTGGACGATGGGGCGCAAGAAGCCCGTAGCCGTGACGGCGCGCGAACAGGGCGACTGCTCCGGTGCCGGCGAGTCGCTGAAGGTCGAGACGGTCGACAAGCCGAACTAAGCGCTCAGTTCACGGATCGGCACCTTTAGCCCCTCCCTTCAGGGGAGGGGTTGGGGTGGGGCCTCACCCCAAACGCCGTGCTTGCGGCACTGCCCCACCCCCTACCCCTCCCCTAAAGGGGAGGGGCTTAATAGAGTTATGCCGGCTGGGATTTGGTATAATCCCTCTCCCGCGCGCGGTAGCGGGCGGAAACCCGCAACCTCAGTATTTGGTGATTTCGACCGGCAGCTTGCGATAACCGTGGACGAAGCAGCCGGCGACGCGATCGGGCTCGCGCAGCACGTTGACGCGCATGCGGCGCTTGCTCATTTCCTCGAGCAGCGTCGCGATTTGCAGTTCGGCCAGTCGCGCGCCGACGCAGCGATGGATGCCGTGGCCGAAGGCAAGGTGACGGCGGGCATTGGGGCGGTCGACGACGATCTTGTCGGCGTCTTCGCCAAACACGCTCGCGTCGCGATTGGCCGAGATGTACCACAGAGCGAGCTTGTCGCCGGCCTTGATCTGCTGGCCTTCGAGGACCGTGTCCTGCGTCGCGGTGCGGCGCATATGGGCGAGCGGAGTCTGCCAGCGGATGATGTCCTGCACGGCATTGCCGATCAACGACGGATCGCCTTCGAGCTTGGTCCGCTGGTCGGGGAATTTGTCGAGGCCGTAGACCGCCGCCGTCATCGAGTTGCGCGTCGTGTCGTTGCCGCCGACGATCAGCAGGATGAGGTTGCCGAGAAACTCCATCTGATCCATCTCGGCCATGGCTTCGCTGTGCATCATCATCGAGATGAGGTCGGGCGTCGGCGGCTTGCCGAGCTTGGCGTTCCACAGGCCCTGGAAATAGGCGCCGCACTCATACATGTGCTTGAGCCGCTCGAGCCGCAGTTCCTCGGTCTTGACCAGTTCGATATCGCCGGCCCAGTCGGACCAGAAGGTCAGCTTGCGGCGGTCCTCCCACGGGAAGTCGAACAGGATGGCGAGCATCTGCGTGGTCAGTTCGATCGACACCTTGTCGACCCAGTCGAATTCGGTGTTCCATTCGAGCGTGTCGAGAATTTCGGCGGTGCGGCGGCGGATGTCGCCGCTCATCCGCACCATCTCGCTGGGGGTGAAGGCGGGGGCGACGGTGCGGCGCTGGCCGGTATGCTTGGGCCGGTCCATCGCGATGAACATCGGCATGCGCACGTCGGAGGTCGAATTCTCGATGAAATCGGCAATGGTGATGCCGCCGGCCTGCGACGAATAGACATCGGGCAGCGATTCGACCTCGACGATCGGCTTGTAGCTCGACACCGACCAATAGGGGCCGAAGCCCGATTCGGGGACATAATGCACCGGCGAGGTCTCGCGCAGCTGGCGGAACGGCTCCTGCCAGCGGTCCTCGGTGTAAAGCTCGGGTCGGCTCACATCGAACGGATCGACCGTCTGATCGTGCGTCACTTCCTGCGCCAGAGTCGCCATGTCCACTCTCCTTTCGCCGTAGAAAAGCGGTAACTGACACTTATGTCAATAGCGTTTCGCAACGGATATCGGGTGAGTCGCCGAAGCGGGTATCAGCTGCGACCGATCAGCGCTTTCCAGCGGAACTTACCGCTGCCCGATTGCAGCACGCCGCGGCGAAAGGCGCGGACGCCGACCGCGACGAAGATCGCGACCCACAGCGCCTGCCATGCCAGCGCCGCTAGGTGCGGCCACAGTTCGGCCGACTGCGCCGCGCGGCCGGCCATGTAATAGGGCGAGCTGAGCGGAAAGACCTCGGCGAAGATGGCCATCCAGCTGCCGGGGTGTGAAATGGCGACCGCGCCGAGCCCGAACATCGACACCTGCACCAGCGTGATCGGCAGCGACAACAGCTGGATCTCGCGCACGCTCGACGCCTGCGCGCCGACGCCGAGAAACACCGCGCCGAGCAGCATATAGGCCATGGTGAAATAGGCGAGGAACAGCAGGGTGAAGAGCGGCATGCCCATCGCCGGGGTGAGCGCGGCGAACCCGGCCGCCATGCCGGCGGGCATCAGCGTGGTGATCTGCGTGATCAGCGTGCCCCAGAAGGTGAGGAACAGTATCGCGACGCCAAAGGTGCCGAGCAGCTTGCCGAAGAACACCGATTCGAGCGGCACGGCGGCGGCGAGGATCTCGATCACCTTGTTGCCGCGTTCCTCGGCCACGCCGCTGACGACCTGGCCGGCGAGCAGCAGCGTGAGGAAGAAGATCGCGAACACCGCGAAGAAGCCCGATTCCTTGGCGCTGCGCATGCGCGGGGCATTGCGCTTGATTTCGGTCAGCGTCGCGTTGCTCAGCGCGGTCGCGCCGCCGCTGCGCGCGGTGCGCAGCGTCTGCTCGGCGAGCTGGGCGAGATAGGCCGCCGATCGCGTCTTGTTGGGTGTGTATACGACCTGCGGATGGTCGAGCGGCCCGTAAAGCACCGCCGCAACATCGATGCCGCGATCCTCGATCAGCGCATGGGCCTGGACGGCGGGGTCGGCGCTTGGCGCGTCGGTCCGCAACAACGGCGGCGCCTCGCCGGCGTCGCGGAAGACGCGGCGCAGCTGCGTATCGTTGACCATCATCGTGCGCGCGTCGTTGCCGGCGACCAGCGCGACGATCCGCGTCTTGTCGCCCGATCCCGAGGTGGCCGCGCTGGCACCGAGGCCGCCGATCGCGCCGAACGACCCCATCACCACCGGCGCGAACAGGAAGATCAGGAAGGTCGGGGTAAACACGGTGGCGACGAAATCGCGTCGCGCGATGGTCAGCGTCTGGCGGACGAGGGTGGTGAAGCGGCTCATGCCTGATCCTCCAGCGCGGCGCGGCCGACGATCTTGACGAAGGCGTCGTGCAGGCTGGGCCGCTCGATCGACAGGCCGGAAATGCCGTAACCCGCGCCGATCAGCTTGCTCAGCACCTGTTCGGTTCCTTCGTCGGGGACGGTGAAGCGCCAGCCATCGCCCTGGTGCTGCGCGCCGGCGGGCAGATAGTCGGCGATATGCGCATCGTCGTTGCGCGGGGTGTAGGTTGCCTGCATCGGCAGCAGGCCGCGTGCCTCGGCGACGGTGCCCTCGAAACGGCGCCGGCCCTTGGCGATGATCGCCAGCCGGTCGCACAGCCGCTCGGCATGCGCCATGACATGCGTCGACAGCACGATCGTCGCGCCGCGGTCGCGCTCGGCGAGGATCAGCGCCTCGAGCCGTTCCTGGTTGACCGGATCGAGCCCCGAAAAGGGCTCGTCGAGCACGAGCAGTTCGGGCTGATGCACGATCGAGCCGAGCAGCTGGACGAGCTGTGCCATGCCCTTGGAGAGCTTGCGGATCTTGTCGTCGGCGGCATGGCCGAGCCCGGCGGCGTCGAGCAGCTCGACCGCGCGCTTGCGCCCGGTGCGCAGCGGCAGGCCGCGCAGCGCGCCCATGAAGGCGATCGCCTCCTTCGCCTTCATCGCCGGATAAAGTCCGCGCTCCTCGGGCAGATAACCGACGCGGTCGCTGACCTCGCGCGGGCGATCGGTGCCGAGCAGCGTGCGCTGGCCGCCATCGGGCTCGATGATGCCGAGCAGCATGCGCAGCGTCGTCGTCTTGCCCGCCCCGTTGGGGCCGAGCACGCCGTAGATCATGCCGGTCGGCACCGCGATGTCGACGCCGTCGACGACGCGTCGCCCGCTGAAATTCTTGATCAGCCCGGTGGCGCTGATCGCGAGTTGGTCGTGCAACGAAAATTCCTCAGGCGGGAAGCCCGTCGCGTGGTAGCGGGAGGTGGTGGAGCAAGACAAGTCACTCGCGGCATCATTAGCCACGAAAGCGGCCGAACTCGGCTTTGCCGCGTGCGGCGTGGCGCGCGCCGATGCCGCGCCGCTGGCGGGCGAGCGGCTGCGGGAGTGGCTCGACGCGGGCATGCACGGCGACATGATCTGGATGGAGGCGCGCGCCGGGCAGCGCGCCAGCCCGACCGGCCTGTGGGGCGAGGTGAAGAGCGTGATCGCATTGGGCATGAGCTATGCCCCGGCGAGCGATCCGCTGGCGCTGGCCGCGGTGCCCGATCGCGGGCGAATCTCGGTCTATGCCCAGGGGCAGGATTATCACGACGTGGTCAAGCGCGCGCTCAAGGCACTGGCGCGCTGGCTGGTGGCGAGCGCCGGCGGCGACCTCAAGGTGTTCGTCGACACCGCGCCGGTGATGGAAAAGCCGCTGGCCGAGGCGGCGGGGCTGGGCTGGCAGGGCAAGCACAGCAACCTCGTCAGCCGCGCGCATGGCAGCTGGCTGTTCCTCGGCGCCATTTACACCACGCTCGACCTGGCGCCCGATGCGCCGGGGCGCGACGCGTGCGGCTCGTGCGACGCGTGCCAGCGGGCATGCCCGACCGACGCCTTTCCCGCGCCCTACCGGCTCGATGCGCGGCGCTGCATCTCCTATCTGACGATCGAGCATGCCGGGCCGATCCCGCTCGAATTCCGCGCCGCGATCGGCAACCGCATCTATGGTTGCGACGATTGTCTCGCGGTGTGCCCGTGGAACAAGTTCGCCGACGCAGCGCACGCCAACCTCGCCTTCGCGCCGCGCGCCGAACTGGCGGCGCCGTCGCTCGCCGACCTGCTCGCGCTCGACGATGCCGCGTTTCGTACGGTGTTTTCGGGCTCGCCGATCAAGCGCATCGGCCGCAATCGCATGGTGCGCAATGCGCTGATCGCGGCGGGGAATAGCGGTGAGGGGGCGCTGGTCGGACCGGTGGCGGCGTTGCTGGACGATGCCGATCCGGTGGTGGCTGAGGCAGCGGCCTGGGCGTTGGCCCGACTCCAAAGCCCCTCCCCTTTAGGGGAGGGGTTGGGGGTGGGGCCTATCCGCGAATCCGGCGCTTGAGGCACTGCCCCACCCCAACCCAGTTCCGGGTGAACCGCACCCCGTGCGGTTCAGGTCATGCCGGGGGCATGACCGACCCGGAACTCCTAAAGGGGAGGGGCTTTGGAGAAAGCCTACCGCCGCCCGCCGCGCCCGACCTGCAACGCCCCGACGCAGCTCGCGCGGTCGATCGGGCTGCCGTCAGTCTGGCGCGCGTCGAGATAGGTGACGAGTGGCTCGCCCGAGCCCTTGGGATAGAGATAGGCATCGAGCACGCAGGTCGCGTTGCCGAACTGCAGCTTGCGCGCATTGCCCTCGCGCACATCGGCGAGCGGCTGGCCGAACAGCCCGACCAGCGCGCCGGCCGGCTGGCCGATCACGCGATCCATGCCCGCCGCGACGCCGCCGGGAATCGGGACATAGGCTGCCGGCACATGTTGCGTGCGCGGGGCGGTGCCGTCGCCGGCACAGGCGCCGAGTGCGAGCGCGGGCAGCAGGATGAGGGTCGCGCGGATCATGACCGGCCTTTCGCGTGAAACAGATGCGTCGCCATCGCCGCGCCGAGCACCGGTGCGAACAGGTTGAGGATCGGAACCACGAACAGCCCCGCCACGGCAACCCCCAGCACGAAGCGGGGGCCGCGGGTCGTCGCGCGCCAGCCACGCATCGCCTCGCGCGGCATGTGGCGCGCCGCGACCATGTCGCCGAGATCGCGCCCGAGCAGCCAGCCATTGACGAGAATGAAGGCGATCGGCGTGCCGATGCCGGTGACGATCAGCACGATGTAGAGCGGCGCCAACAACAGATTGACGAGGATCGCCCGCCCGGCGGCGCCGAGCGCCATGGTCAGCGATCGCATCAGCGGAATGCCCCGCGCGGTGTCGAGCGCGGCGGGATAATGTTTGCGCTCGACCGCGACGACGATCTCGTCGGCGAAGATGTCCATCACCGCGATCGCCACGGTGCGAAACAGCAGCCAGCCGAGCGCCAGTGCCGCCAGCACCGCGATTGCGCCGGCGAGCGTGGTGCCGGTATCGTCGACATAGCGCGCAGCAAGGCTTTCCGCGCCGAACCACAGGCCGGTACCAAGGCCGAACAGTATCAGCACGGTGAGCGCAAGCGACTTGAGAAAGACCGCGGCAACACGGGGGTCGCCGAGCTGGCCGAGCGAGAGAAACAGCGAACGGATCATCGGCGCAGCGTGCGGACAAGCGCAGGCTCCGTCAACGCCCCGGTTGCGCCGCGGCGGCGCGACCATTAGGCGACGATCCATAAACTCCGTTCGGGCTGAGCTCGTCGAAGCCCCGCACTTCTTTACCGCGAAGAAGAACGGCCCTTCGACACGCTCGGGGCGAACGGTCTATTTTTTGGAGACCCAGCTTGAGTGCAGCCACCTATGACGTCGTCGCGATCGGCAATGCGATCGTCGATGTCCTGTCGCAGACCGACGACGACTTCATCATCGCCCAGGGCATGGCCAAGGGCTCGATGCAGCTGATGTTCTCGCCGGCCGAGGCCGACGAACTTTACGCCAAGATGGGCCCGGGGATCGAGGCGAGCGGTGGCTCGGCAGCAAACACCGTCGCGGGCATTGCCGCGCTGGGTGGCAGCTGCGGCTTTATCGGCCAGGTCGCCGACGACCAGCTCGGCGACGTCTTCGCGCACGACATCCGCGCCGCCGGCGTCAGCTTCACCACCGCGGCGCGCGACGGCGAGCCGACCACCGCACGCTGCCTGATCTTCGTCACGCCCGATGGGCAGCGCACGATGAACACCTTTCTCGGCGCGTCGCAGTTCCTGCCCGCCAGCGCGCTCGACCGCGCGATGATCGAGGCGGGCGCGATCCTCTATCTCGAGGGGTATCTGTGGGATCCCGAGGAGCCGCGCGCGGCGATGCGCGAGGCGATCGACATTGCGCGCGCTGCCGGCCGCAAGGTCGCCTTCACGCTCAGCGACGTGTTCTGCATCTCGCGCCACGGCGCCGATTTCCGCGCGCTGATGGCCGACGGGCTGATCGACATCATGTTCGCCAATGAGAATGAGATTCTCGCGCTGATGGAGAGCGACAGCTTCGACGCGGCGGTGGCCGCGGCCGCGGCGCAGGTGCCGCTGCTGGTGTGCACGCGCAGCGAGCATGGCGCGATCGCGGTGTTGGGCGGGCGCACCGTCGCCGTCCCGGCCGAGCCGATTGACAAGGTCGTCGACACCACCGGCGCGGGCGACCTGTTCGCCGCCGGTTTCCTGCGCGGCCAGGCGCAGGGCAAGAGCCTCGAGGAATCGCTCCGGCTCGGCGCGATCTGCGCGGCGGAGATCATCTCGCATTATGGCGCACGCCCGATGTGCGACATGCAGGCGCTGGTGGCCGAAAAGCTCGGCTGACGCGCCTTTCATCAAGGCAAGCAAAAGGGGCCGCGACGATGATGTCGCGGCCCCTTTTTTGTCTGGCGTCAGTGGAAGGTCAGGCCTGGTTGCGGCCCGGTGTCGGCGCACCGGGGAGCGGCGGCACCGGCATGGGCGGCGTATCGCTGTCCATCTCATGGATCTCGTCGTCATGACCGAGCCCGACATGGCTGCGTGACCGGCTGTAGGTGAAGTAGACGACCAGCCCGATCGCGCCCCAGATCGGCAGGACGAGGATCGCGATCAGCGGCAGCGAGAAGTACAGGCCGAGACAGCCGACGATCGCCAGCGGCGCGATCACCCACACCGCCGGGGTGCGGAACGGGCGCTTGCGCGACGGGTCCTTCATGCGCAGCACCATCACCGAGATCGCCACCATCATGAAGGCGAACAGCGTGCCCGAGTTGGAATAGTCGGCGAGCTTGCCGACCGGCAGCACCGCCGCGGCGATGGTGACGACGACGCCGGTGACGGCGGTCACCACGTGCGGCGTCTTGAAGCGCGGGTGGACGCTGGCGAGCTTGGCCGGCAGCAGGCCGTCGCGCGCCATGACGAAGAACACGCGGGTCTGGCCGAACATCATCATCAGCACGACCGACGGCAGCGCCAGCACGGCGGCGAGGCCGACGAGGCGACCGATGGCGGGCCAGCCGATCGAATCGAGCACATGGACCAGCGCCTCCTTCGAGCAGACCAGCGGCTCAAGTGCGCCGCTGCCAAGGATCGAGGCGCAGCGTCCGGCCATTTCGGCCGAACCCGGCGAGAGCACGCCGCCGGAAAGCGAGGTGACGGGCTGGGCGCCGATCGCGCCGATCGCGCCGCTGGCGACGAGCAGGTAGAAGACCGTGCAGATGCCGAGGCTGGCGATCAGGCCGATCGGCACGTTGCGTTGCGGGTTCTTGGTTTCCTCGGCGGCGGTCGAGACTGCGTCGAAGCCGACATAAGCGAAGAAGATCGAGGCGGCGGCGCCGAGCATGCCGCTGGCGCCGGTCGGCGCGAAGGGCGTGAAGTTGCTCGCCTTGAGCACCGGGATGGTGAGGAAGATGAAGGCGGTCAGCGCGGCGATCTTGATCGCGACGAGCACGGCGTTGACGCGTGCGCTCTCGGTCGTGCCGAGGATCAGCAGCATCGTCACCAGCCCGGAGATGATCACTGCGGGGAGATTGAAATAACCGCCGACCTGGCTGGCGGTGATGAGATCGGGCGTGGCGGTCGCGCCGAACGCCATCTGCACCTTGGCGATCAGCGCGTCGCCGTTACTGAGCGCCGCGGGTATGTGAAAGCCGAGCCCGTTGAGCAGACCGACCGCATGGTTCGACCAGCCCACCGCGACGGCGCTGGCGCCGACGGCATATTCGAGGATCAGCGCCCAGCCGACCATCCAGGCGAGCAGCTCGCCGGTCACCGCATAGGTATAGGTATAGGCCGAGCCCGATACCGGCACCATCGAGGCGAGTTCGGAATAGCACAGTGCGGCAACGCCGCACACGAAACCTGCGATGATGAAGCTGACCAGCATGCCCGGACCGGCCTTCTGCGCGGCCTCGGACGTCAGCACGAAAATACCGGTGCCGATCACCGCGCCGACACCCAGCATGGTCAGCTGGAAGGCGCCGAGCGAACGGTGCAGGCCCTTCTTCTCCGCCGTGGCGAGAATGGCGTCGAGTGATTTTACGCGATCAAAAATCATGCAGATCGGTCCCCCCGGGGATACAGGCGGGCTCGTTGGCGCCGCAGGTTTGGATTGTGCGCGAGCCTAGCCACTAAACCGGTCCGTGCAATCCCTTATTGCGCCGCGCCGCTTTGGCGTTTCGCTCAGCGCGCCAGCATCGGGCCGAGCGGCTTGCCGGCAAAGAGATGGACATGGAGGTGCGGCACCTCCTGGTGCGCGTCGAGCCCGGTATTGGCGAGCAGGCGATAGCCCGGCGCCACCAGCCCGGCCGCGCGCGCGACGTTGCCGACCGCACGGACGAAGCCGGCGATCTCGGCGTCGGGCGCGCGCGTGCTGAAATCGTCCCAGCTGACATAGGCGCCGCGCGGGATGACGAGGATGTGCGTCGGCGCCTGCGGGTTGATGTCGTGGAAGGCGATCGCCCATTCGTCCTCATAGACCCGGCGCGACGGGATCTCGCCCCGCAGGATCTTCGCGAAGATGTTCTGGTCGTCATAGGGCAGGGTGGCGTCGATCGGCATCAGTCGGCTCCTCTGGCGGCCTTTTCGTCGATCCCCGACAGGCCCTCGCGCCGCGCCAGCTCGGCGCGGACGTCGTCGAGGCCGAGCCCGGCATCGGCGAGCAGGACGAGCAGGTGGAAGATCAGGTCGGCGGCCTCGGGCACGATCGACGCATCGTCGCCGCTGGTTGCGGCGATCACCGTCTCGACCGCTTCCTCGCCGAGCTTCTGCGCGATCTTGGCGCGGCCCTTCGCGGTCAGCTTGGCGACATAGGAGGAGGACGGGTCGGCGGCGCGGCGTGCGCGGATCGTCGCCTCGAGGCGGTCGAGTGTGTCTGCGGCCATGACATGCGGCTGGCCCAGACCGCGCCGAAGGTCAATCCTTCGCGTTGTCGTCTGCGGCGCGCCTGGCAAAGCGCGCGCGCATCGCGCGCCGCACCAGCCACACGCCCAGCGCCGCCATCACGAACAGCGCGATGTCGGACAGTTCGGGACCGGTGCGGATCTTCGCCACGCCGGTATGCGCCGGTGTCACGGCGAGCGCCGGGGTGGCGAGCAGCAGGGCGAGGGGGAGGAATCGCATGGCGCTCTTGTAACGCGCGCTCCCTAAATTTTGGTTTGCCCGCTCATTTTCGCCTTCCCCGGCGAACGCCGGGGCCCAGTTGGGAAGCCGGAGGTAACGGAGCGCAGCGCTAATATTCTATCGGTCCGTGACTGGGCCCCGGCCTTCGCCGGGGAAGGAAAGAACCCGGTCGTGAACCCATAAACGACCGTTCGGATAAGGGCTTAATGGCCCACTTTGGTGGCTAGCCGATGGACAGGCCGCGCGCAGGCGTGCCAATCTCCGCGTCAGGAGCGGAACGGCTCGACCTGGTGGGAAGCGGCCTGACAGCTTTCAGGAATGAGGATAGCCTGAGCTGCCGTTCGCTGGATCAGTCGATGACGACAGCTGTGCGCCCTATTCTCGGCCATTGAGGAGCATTTTCGCCCATCCCGTAAGCGGCCATCCAGAAGCCGACTTCTGACACCTCGACGCCCGCAGAAAACCGTGGTTGAGACCGCAGTGTCACAACGACCGGTTTTGACATCAAGCCGTATTACGCGCGAGATCCGCAAGGCTTTGCGCCAGTTCCGCATTGCGGAAAGGCTTTGTCAGTCGCGGCAAGTCGGACGCGATCCCTTCGGCCTCGGCATAGCCAGAGACGATAAGGATCGGCACCCCCGGCTTACGAGCGCGCACCTCCAATGCCAATTCCGCGCCGCTCATGCCCGGCATCAAGTGGTCCGTGACGACAAGGTCGGGGGCCGCGCCTTCGTCAAGAAGCTGCAACGCCTGCTCCGCTGAATTCGCCTCGATCACTGTGTAGCCAAGGTCCGCGAGCATGTCGGCCGTGCTCATCCGCACCAGTTCCTCGTCATCGACAAGAAGGGCGCAGCCTTTTGACGTGACCGGTGATGGTGCGGCCCTGGTCTCGTTCTCGTGTCCAAGCGGACCAAGACTGACCGGCAGCCACAGTTCCACGGCGGTCCCTTGCCCCGGCTCGCTGACGATATTGAGCCCGCCGCCGAGCTGCGCAGCAAGACCGTGGACCATCGACAGGCCGAGGCCGGTGCCTTGGCCAATGCCCTTGGTCGAGAAGAACGGCTCGGTGGCGCGAGCGAGCGTGGCCTCGTCCATGCCGGTGCCCGTGTCCGCCACGGAGAGGCGCACATAATGCCCCTGCTTCAGCCCGGACCGATGGTCGCCACGCACGCTCTCGCGGGCGGCCGTGATCGTCAGCGTTCCACCACCTGGCATGGCGTCCCGGGCGTTCACGCCAAGATTGAGGATCGCCATTTCGAGCTGGTTTGCATCGGCGTTCGCCGGCGGAAGGTTCTCTTCAAGCTCGACTCGAACGACGATGTTCGGCCCGACTGTGCTGCCGATCAGTGAGGCCATCCCGTCGACCAGTGTGCCGAGATCGACCGCGACCGCCTGCAAAGGCTGGCGCCGTGCGAACGCGAGCAGCCGTTGGACAAGGGTCTTCGCGCGATCCGCCGATTGCAGCGCGCCGTCGATCAACCGCCGCTCGCGATCGTTGCCGAGCCCTCGGCGCATCAGCATGTCGAGCGAGCCGATGATCGGGGTAAGCAGATTGTTGAAGTCATGCGCCACACCGCCGGTGAGCTGGCCCATCGCCTCCATCTTCTGCGCTTGGCGAAGCGCTGCCTCGGTCACCAACAGCTTTTCGGCGGCACCCCGTTCGCCCGTAATGTCGCGGCCGATACAGTAGATCTTGTCGAGCTCCGGCACGGCGACCCAACACAGGGTGCGGTAACCCCATCCTTGCACCGATAGCGGTTCTCGAAATTGACGACGGTATTTCCGGCGAGAATAGCGTTAAAACCCTCACGCGTCCGCTCGGTATCCCCGGGGTGCAGCATCTCGAAGATCGACATCGAGATGATCTCGGACTCGCTCCAACCGAGCGTCGTCTTCCATGCGGGGTTGGTGGTTTCGAAATGCCCGTCCGCGCGTAACACGCCGAGCAGGTCGGGACTGAGCTTCCACACCAGGCTACGGTCGTCCGCCCGCTCGACGATGCTACGCTCGATGTCCTCGTTCAGCGCATCGACATGCGCCTCGATCTTGGCGCGTGCCTTCTCAGCGCGGATGCGCTCCGTGATGTCGTAACCCCCGGCAAATATTCCAGTGACCTCTCCGGTTGAATTCCGGATTGGCTGATAAAGGATATCGATAAACCGATCCCTGGCCTCGCCGGCGAACCGGATCGGCACGACTTTGACCGAAATCGACTCACCGGTCGCCTGAACGCTGTCCAGCGTTTCGTAGAATCCCTGGCTTTCCAGCTCGGGAAAGACCTCGCGAACGCTCCTCCCGAGGAAATCGCGAGACCCCACCATGTCGACATAGGCGTCGTTCACGAACTCATAGATGTGGTTAGGGCCGGCGAGCACGGCGACGAAGCCAGGCATTTGCTGCAAGAGCATCAGTTGGCGGTCGCGTTCGGTGCGCACTGCGGCCAGTGCCTGATGCTCTTGGGTAACGTCCTGGCCCTGGAAAAAGATGCCCGTTACTTTACCCAGCTCGTCGACGATCGGTTGGTAGGTGAAGGTGAGAAAGAGCGCGTCAGCCTCCGCTCCGGCCGTGCGCTGAAGACTGAGCGGAACGTCGCGCGCCACGTAGGGTTCGCCGGTTGAAAAGGCGCGATCAAGTGCCTCGAACAGGCCGGTGCCCTCGAGTTCGGGCAACGCCGTGCGCATAGTCTGGCCGACATAACCCCGCTTGCCCGCTACGCGATCATAGGCGTCATTCACATATTCGAAGACATGGTCGGGTCCGCGCAAGATTCCGACGAAACCGGGTACGTGCTCGAACAGCAGTCGTTGCCGCTCGCGCTCCGCCACCAGGCGCCGTTCCCCCAGCACTGTCTGGGTAGTCTCTGTGGCAGCGCAGAAGATACCGGCGATCTTGCCGCTGTCATCGCGTAACGGCGAGTAGGAAATGGTGAACCAGCAGTCTTCGGGGTAGCCGTTGCGCTCAAGAACGAGTGGAAGGTTTTCGGACCAAGTCGCTTCACCGCGAAGCGCTGCTTCCACCAACGGCGTGATCTCATCCCAGACTTCCGACCAGACCTCCCGGAACGGTCTACCGAGCGCCCAGGGATGCTTGCTGCCGAATACGGGTCGGTAGGCATCGTTGTAGAGGAAAGCGAGTTCGGGACCCCAGGCAACGAACATGATGTGCTTGCTGGGGAGCATGATGCTCACTGCCGTCCGAAGCGCTTGGGGCCATGTGTCCGGATATCCGATCGGCGAGGTCGACCAGTCATGGCCGCGCATCAACGCGCCCAATTCGCCCCCGCCCTCGTAAATCACGGCCTTCTCCTTCGATCCAGCGCCGAGGTCATGCATAACCGAGGTCGTACCTTGCCTAGCTAGCACTTAAGGTGCCGCATCCCAACGCGGCACAATCGAACGAAAGCCAGCTCTGCTTATCTCGCCGCCCGAAACCCGGCAGCCTGCTCTCGGCCCAGCTCCCGTCGAAAAGCAGTTGCTCAGCGAACGGCAGGTTTCAGGCAACCAAAGATGTGCGCAGACCGGCTGGGATTGGGGCGCAAGCGGAATGGCCGCTTTATAAGTCTACGGCCTAAGCGATCGGCCGGCGCACCGGTACGCCGGCGGCGGCGAGCGCGGCATGGGCGTCGGCGATGCTCGCTTCGCCGAAATGGAAGATCGAGGCGGCGAGCACGGCGCTGGCATGGCCCTGGGTGATGCCGGCGACGAGATCGGACAGTCCGCCGACCCCGCCCGAGGCGACCACCGGCACCGCGACCATGTCGGCGATGGTGCGGGTGAGGACGAGGTCGTAGCCGTCGCGCGTGCCGTCGCGATCCATCGAGGTGACGAGCAGTTCGCCCGCGCCGAGTTCGGCGAGGCGCCGCGCATGCTCGACCGCGTTGATGCCGGTGGCGCGGCGGCCGCCATGGGTGAAGACCTCCCAGCCGTCGCCGGACCGGCGTGCGTCGATCGAGGCGACGACGCACTGGCTGCCGAAACGATCGGCCAGTTCGGCGACCAGTTCGGGCCGGGCGACGGCGGCGGAGTTGATCGCGACCTTGTCGGCACCGGCGAGCAGCAGCGCGCGGGCGTCCTCGACCGAACGCACCCCGCCGCCGACGGTCAGCGGCATGAAGCACACCTCGGCGGTGCGCCGCACGACGTCGAGCAGCGTGCCGCGCGCCTCATGGCTCGCGGTGATGTCAAGGAAGCAGAGCTCGTCGGCGCCGGCCGCGTCATAGGCGCGTGCTTGCTCGACCGGGTCGCCGGCGTCCTTGAGGTCGACGAAGTTGACGCCCTTGACGACGCGGCCATTGGCGACGTCGAGGCAGGGAATGACGCGCGCGCGGACGGTCATGCCGCGGCGGCCACCGCCAGCGCGGTGGCGAGGTCGAGCCGGCCGTCATACAAGGCGCGCCCGGTGATCACGCCTTCGATGCCGTTGCTGGCGTGGATCGCGAGGATATGGATTTCGCCGATCCCGGCGACGCCGCCCGAGGCGATCACCGGAATGTCGACCGCGCGGGCGAGGTCGACCGTCGCATCGATGTTGCAGCCCTTGAGCATGCCGTCGCGCCCGACATCGGTGAACAGCAGCGACGCCACGCCGGCATCCTCGAAGCGGCGCGCGAGATCGACCACCGTTACATCAGAGATATCGGCCCAGCCGCGCGTCGCGACCATGCCGTCGCGCGCATCGACCGCGACGACGATGCCGCCAGGGAAGTCGCGCGCGACCTCGCGGACGAAATCGGGATTTTCCAGCGCGGCAGTGCCGATCACGACGCGCGACACGCCGAGATCGAACCAACGCTCGACCGATTCACGATTGCGGATGCCGCCGCCGAGCTGGACGTGGCCGGGGAATTGTTCGACGATCGCCGCCACCGCCTCGCCATTGACCGAGCTGCCGGCAAAGGCGCCGTCGAGATCGACGACATGGAGATATTCCGCGCCGGCCCGCGCGAACAGCATCGCCTGGGCGGGCGGATCGTCGCCATAGACGGTGGCGCGCGCCATATCGCCCTCGGCAAGGCGGACGACCTGCCCGCCCTTGAGGTCGATCGCGGGGAAAACGATGAGGGTCATGGCCTTCTTTCCTCCCTACGCGAAGCGTGGGGAGGGGGACCAGCGAAGCTGGTGGAGGGGAAGCGCCGCGAGCGCAGCGCTTGCGGCATTTCCCCTCCACCAGCTTCGCTGGTCCATCTCCCCATCTGCGATGGGGAGGAAAGTACTAAGGTCGCCATGTCAGGAACCTCTCCAGCAATTGCAGCCCGTAACGCTGGCTCTTTTCGGGGTGAAACTGCACGCCGATCAGGTTGTCCCGGCCGATCGCCGCGGTCACCGCGCCGCCATGGTCGGTGGTGGCGATCACCGCCTCGCCGTCGAAGGCGAAGCTGTGCAGGAAATAGGCCTCGCCCGGCACGATCAGCGCGTGCGGGGTCGCGGGGACGACATCGTTCCAGCCCATATGCGGGATCTTGGTCTCGGGCCGGTCCGCCACCAGCGCGCGGACGGTGCCGGGGATCCAGCCGAGCCCGGCATGCGTGCCAAGTTCCTCACCATGATCGGCCATCAACTGCATGCCGACACAAATGCCGAGAAAGGGCACGCCATCGCCGCGCACGCGCCGGTCGAGCGCATCGACCATGCCCTCGACCGCGCGCAGCGCCGACGCGCAGGCGCCGAAGGCGCCGACGCCGGGCAGCACGACGCGGTCGGCGCGCAGGACGACAGCGGGATCGGCGGTGACGACCACGTCGGTCGACCCGGCTGCCTTCAGCGCATTGTGCACCGAGTGCAGATTGCCCGCGCCATAATCGATCAGCGCGATCGTCATGCCAGCAAGGCGGCGATATCGTCCGCCGCGAAGCTGGCATGGAAGGCGATCACGCGCGCGGTGGCGACGCCGCTGGTGACGAACGGGTCGGTCGCCGCCAGCGCCTCGATCTCGTCCTTGTCGCCGCGCGCGATGATGACGCCGCCGACGCGCGGGTCCTGCCGGCCGGCGATGATCAGTACGCCGTGCGCGAAACCGGCCTCGAGCCAGGCGACATGCGCCGCCATCTGCGCATCGACCTGGTCGAGCGACTTCACATAATCGAGCAGGATCAGGCACAGCGCGCCGTTCGCGCGGAACTTGCCGCCGCTCACAGCGTGCCCTTGGTCGACGGGATCGCATCGGCCTTGCGCGGGTCGATCTCGACCGCGATGCGCAGCGCCCGGGCAAGGCCCTTGAAGGCGCTTTCGGCGATGTGATGGTTGTTCTGGCCGTACAGCGTCTCGACGTGCAGCGTGATGCCGGCGGCCTGTGCGAAGCTGTGGAAGAAATGCTCGAACATCTCGGTGTCCATCTCGCCGAGCCGCTTCTGCGAGAATTCGGTCTTCCATACGAGGAAAGGGCGGCCGGAAATGTCGAGCGCGACGCGGGTCAGCGTCTCGTCCATCGGCGACAGCGCCTCGGCATAACGCCGGATGCCGCGCTTCTCGCCGAGCGCCTGCTTGACCGCCTCGCCGATCGCGATGCCGGTGTCCTCGACGGTGTGATGCTGGTCGATATGCAGATCGCCGATCGTCTTCACGTCGAGGTCGATCAGCCCGTGGCGCGACAGCTGTTCGAGCATATGGTCGAAAAAGCCGATGCCGGTCGACACGGTATAGGCACCCGTGCCGTCGAGGTTGACGGTGACGTCGATCGAGGTCTCGCTCGTCTTGCGGCTGATGGTGGCGCTGCGCATGCTGGCTCCCATAGCGCCTGTTGCGCGACGCGCAATCTTGACCCGCCGCCAGACCGCGCTACCGATGCGTGATGACCGACAACGCGCCCGACAGCCTGATTCCCTATGACGAGATCGTCCAGGAGGCGTTGCGCGCCGTGGTCGGGCGGGTGCTGGGCTCGGTAGCCGAGAATGGCGGGCTCCCCGGCGAGCATCATTTCTACATCACCTTCAAGACCCAGGCGCCCGGCGTCGACATCCCCAAGCGCCTGCTGGAACGCTTTCCCGACGAGATGACGATCGTCATGCAGAACCGCTTCTGGGATCTGGTGGTCGATAACGAGAAATTCTCGATCGGGCTGAGCTTCAACCAGGTGCCGTCGAAACTGACGATTCCCTATTCGGCGATCACCGGCTTCCAGGACCCGGCGGTGCATTTCGAGCTGCGTTTCCAGGCGCAGGACGGCCCCGACGGCCCCGAGCCGCACGAATCGGCCGAGAATGACGGCCCGACGATCACCCCGGTCGAGGACGGATCGAACGTCGTCTCGGTGGATTTCAAGCGGAAGAAGTGAAAGTTCCCTCTCCCACTGGGAGAGGGAAGGGGCCCATCGCGCAGCGATGGGAAGGGTGAGGACAGCACGTTTGCGATGGCGTGCTGTCCTCACCCTTCCGGCGCTTCGCGCCTCCCTCCCTCTCCCTCAGGGAGAGGGACAAGGGAAATGACGGAGTCTGCGATGACCGACACCCGCACCGAAACCGATTCGCTCGGCTCCGTCGCCGTTCCCGCCAGCGCCTATTGGGGCGCGCAGACGCAGCGTTCGATCGAGAACTTCCCTTTCCCGGCGAGCGAGCGCATGCCGCTGGCGATCATCCACGCGCTGGCGCTGGTGAAGCAGGCGGCGGCGCGGGTGAATCGGGTCCACGGGCTCGACGCGGGGCTCGCCGACGCAATCGAAGCGGCGGCGGCCGAGGTGGTGGCGGGCACGCTCGACGACCAGTTTCCGTTGGTCATCTGGCAGACCGGCAGCGGCACCCAGTCGAACATGAACGTCAACGAGGTGATCGCCGGCCGCGCCAACGAGGTGCTCACGGGCACGCGCGGCGGCAAGGCGCCGGTGCACCCCAACGACCACGTCAATATGAGCCAGTCGTCGAACGACAGCTTCCCGACCGCCATCCACATCGCCGCGTCGATCGCGGTGACGCGGCGGCTGTTCCCGGCGCTCGACCGGCTGCACGCGTCGCTCGACGCCAAGGCCAAGGCATGGGACGATATCGTCAAGATCGGCCGCACCCATCTGCAGGACGCGACGCCGCTGACGCTGGGCCAGGAATTCTCCGGCTATGCCAACCAGCTCTATCGCTGCCGGCGGCGGATCGAGCCGGCGGTCGAGCACGGCACCAACCGGCTAGCGCAGGGCGGTACCGCGGTCGGCACCGGGCTCAACGCGCCGCACGGCTTTGCCGAAGATTTCTGCGCAGCGCTGCGCGACATCACCGCCATGCCCTTCATCCCGGCCGAGAATAGTTTCGAGGCGCTCGCCTCGAACGACCCGCTGGTCCATCTGTCGGGCACGCTCAACACGCTGGCGGTGGCGCTGACCAAGATCGCCAACGACATCCGCCTGCTCGGCAGCGGGCCGCGCTCGGGGCTCGGCGAGCTCGACCTGCCGGCCAACGAGCCGGGCAGCTCGATCATGCCGGGCAAGGTCAACCCGACGCAGTGCGAGATGCTGACGATGGTCGCCGGGCAGGTGATCGGCAACCACGCCGCGGTCACCGTCGGCGGGATGCAGGGGCATCTCGAGCTCAATGTGTTCAAGCCGCTGATCGGCGCCAATGTGCTGCGCTCGATCGACCTGCTGGCGGTGGCGATGGAGGGTTTTGCGTCGCGCTGCGTCGACGGAATCGAACCCAATCGCGCGCGGATCGAGGATCTGGTCGAGCGTTCGCTGATGCTCGTCACAGCGCTGGCGCCCGAGATCGGCTACGACAATGCCGCGAAGATCGCCAAGCACGCCCATGCCGAAGGGCTGACGCTGCGCGAAGCGGGGCTGGCATTGGGCCTCGTTGACGCCGCGACCTTCGACCGGCTGGTGCGGCCGGAGACGATGGTCGGAAAATAGCGCCGGAACCGATTTCGACCTCGCGCGCTTCACCGGGCGAACGAGGAGATGATTTCATGAGTGCAACGACGGTGGGCGCGATGATCGGTGGCGCAATCGATGCGATGAGCGGCGACGACAGCGCTGCTGACGGCGCGGTGATCGGCGCGATCGGCGCGAATGTGCTCAAGGTCGTGCTGCCGCTCGCGGTGACCTATGCGGTAGGCTGGGCCGTGCTGCGCGGCGCGGTCGAACTCAAGGAACGCGCGTTCGGGTCGGCGAAGAGCGCCTAATATCCCTCCGTCATGCCGGACTTGTTCCGGCATCCACCGCGCCGCCGACTCGACGACGGCTTCTTACGCGGCACGGTGGACCCCGGAACAAGTCCGGGGTGACGGTGGGAATTTAGACCTGACCGCGGCTATCCGCCCGCCTGCCACGCCCTGATCGCGTCGTTCGGCGCGACCAGCATCAGCACGTTGAGCGTCAGATTGTCGCGGATCGTCAGCAGCGTGAACAGCTCAAAGCTCAACGCCAGCGCGACCGTCGCCCATAAAGGCAGGCGCCGCGCGATGGCGAAGCCGAGGATCATGCACAGCACGTCGCTCATCGAATTGAGCACCGAATCGCCGCTGTAACCGACCGCGATCGTCGCGGCACGGTAGCGGTCGATGATGATCGGCGAGTTTTCGAGCATCTCCCAGCCCGCCTCGATGATCGTCGCGGCGAGCAGGCGCAGGCCGATCGGCTGCCGGCGCAAAACGAGCCAGCCCGCGCCGTAGAACAGGAAGCCATGGATGATGTGGCTGAAGCTGTACCAGTCGCTCAATTGCTGACTGTTCTCGGGCGACTGTACCTTGCCGGCCCATAGCGACATGTGGCCACACGGGCAGATCGGCGAGCGACCCATGCTCAGTTCGAAGATCGCGGCGATCAGCACGACGCAGGCGATCGCCCACCACCAGCTTTTCACACGTTCCATCGCTGCCATGCCTTGACGCCCCGCCGTGTCGCGCGCCACTAGCGCGCATGGACGCCAGCACCCCCGAAGACCCGCATGGATTCAAGCGCCGCGGCGTGCTTTTCGTACTATCCTCGCCGTCCGGCGCGGGCAAGTCGACGATCGCGCGCAAGCTGCTCGCCGACGAGGCAGAGCTTGGGATGTCAGTGTCTTACACGACGCGGCCGATCCGCCCGGGCGAAACCGACGGGGTCGATTATCATTTCGTCGACCTCGAAACCTTCCGCACGATGGTGGCGAATCACGAGTTCCTCGAATGGGCGCATGTCTTCGGGCATCGCTACGGCACGCCCAAGGCGGATGTGTTCCACACGCTCGGCGAGGGGCGCGACATCCTGTTCGACATCGATTGGCAGGGTGCACAGCAGCTCCACCAGCTGGCCGGCGGCGACGTCGTGCGCGTCTTCATCCTGCCGCCTTCGATGACGGAGTTGCGCGCCCGGCTCGAGCGGCGCGCGACCGACACGATGGACGTCATCAACGCACGGATGGATCGCGCGGCGAACGAGGTCAGCCACTGGGACGGCTATGACTATGTGCTGGTCAACGACGATGTCGAGCAGTGCTTCCAGCATGTTAAGATCATTCTCGCGGCGGAGCGCCTCAAGCGCTCGCGCCAGACTGGGATCATCGGCTTTATCCGCAAGCTGCTGCGGTAGTGAGTCTCAGAGCAGCGTGAGAAATCGCACCGCCGCGGCAAAGTCGCGCTCGCGCTCCTCATAGGCGGCCAGCGCCAGCGGGTCGCGGCCCCATAGCTCCGCCTGCCAGTCCTCGTCGATATGCGCCGCCGTCCATAAAGTGGCGGCGTCGGTCGCGCCTTCGAGCAGCGCCAGTGTGCCAACCAGCGTGCCGGTGATGGTGACGATCGTCGACAGTGGCGCGAGCTCGAATGCCGATCGCGCCGCCACCGCCTCGGCGAGGCGGGCCAGCGTCGCGGGTGGCTGGTGCTGGTGCATGATCCCGGCGGTGACGACGAAATGCACGTCGTAGCGCTTGCGTGCCCAGTCGAGCAGCGGGTCCCAAGCGGCGGCCTGGCGCTCGATCAGCGGCTCGGGCGATTCGGCGCGGTAGCAGAGCAGGTCGCTCTCGCCCCAGGCGGCAAGGCCGGCGGCGAAGGTCGCCTGGTCGGGCTCGATCCGGTCGATCGCGGCATTGGCGAGGCCGGTCAGCGGCATCGCGCGCGGGTCGATCTTGCCCGCGACCGCGCGCCATTCATCGGCGACCGCTTCGGCCAGCGCGGGGGTGGGCAGGGCGAGCGCGACCTTGCCCGGCGTGCGCACCGGGCGACCGTCGAGTGCGATGCCGCGCCCGGCATCGATCGTGACCTCTTTCCAGAAACGCTTCACGGCTGCGGCGGCGTCCGCCAACGGTGTGCGAGCGCGGCTGGCACGGTCGCGACCATGTAGAGCGCGGCGAGCACGATCGCGACGCCGAGCCCCTTGGTCGGCCAGTCCCGCGCGCGGGCGAGCAGGATGATGCCGAGGATCGCGCCGAGCGACCCCACGATACGGCTTCCCGCGATGAGCAGATAGCGGTTGCGGGCGGTCGTCTCGGGGCTGCTCACAATTTCTCCATGTGCCGGGGAAGGTCGGCGACGGTCGGGGCGACGGCATGCGCGCCGGCGGCGGTGAGTTCCTCGACCGGATGATAGCCCCAGGCGACGCCGAGCGCGCCGGTCCCGGCGGCGCGCGCCATCAGCATGTCATAGCTCGTGTCGCCGATCATCACCGTCGTCTCGGGCGCGGCGCCGGCCTCGGCCATCGCTGCCATGATCATCGCCGGGTCGGGCTTGGACGGGTGGCGGTCGGCGGTCTGCAGGGTGACGAAGCGCGTGATGATGCCGTGATGGCTGAGCACATGGGCAAGGCCGCGATCGGACTTGCCGGTCGCGACCCCCAGGACCCAGCCGGCCTCGGTCAAAGCATCAAGCGTGGCGATCATGCCCTCGAACAGCGGCTCGTCGGCCATCGCGCCCGATCCGCGCAGCCGGAAGAACGCCGCTTTATAGTCGGCGGCGAGGCGGCGGTGGAGCGCGTCGTCTGCCTCGGGCAGCAGTGCGCCGACCGCCTCGACCAGGCTGAGCCCGACGATGCGGCGGATCGCCTCGCGCGGCGGGACGGGGATCGCGGCCTCGGCAAAGGCGGTTTCCATCGCGACGCAGATATTGGCCTGGCTGTCGACCAGCGTGCCGTCGCAGTCGAACAGCGCGAGGCGGTTCATCGTGCCGCCTCGGTTGCCGCGGCGAGATCGGGGTTGCCGCTGCCGCGCAGGCCGGCGATCACGCCCGCGATGTCTGCGTCGTTCTTGTTCTGGCCGAGCTTGATCGTCCCGCGCACCGCTTCGACGCTCAGCTCAAAACCGACGATCGCCTTGAGCATCGCACGGAAGCGGGCCTCGTCCATTTTGTCACGGGTCCAGGGGTGCCCGGGCGCGACGCGCGGCTCGTGTCCGGCGGCCAGCGTATCCAGTTGGGCGACAAGGCTTTCTTCGTCGATCGTGGTGGCAATGCCCTCGATCTCGGCACTGACATAATTCCAGGTCGGCACGGTCTCTGCGCCGTCGACATACCAGCCGGGGGTGATGTAGCCGTCGGGCCCCGCCACGCTCAGCAACAGGCGCGCGCCGTCGAGATGCGGCGTCATGCGGTTGGCGCGCGAGACGTGGAAGCGCAACGCCCCCGGCCCGGCGGCAATGATCGGTGCGTGCACGACCATCGGCCCGTCGGGCGTGGTCGCGAAGATGTGCGCGAAGCCGCGTCCGACCGCCCAGCCGAGGATCGCGGCGTCGCTGTCGAAGCGGAAGGCGCGGTTGGGGTGCACCGGTCCGTCCTAGCGGCGCGGCTTCGGCGCGGCCTCGCGCTCGCCGCGTCCGCGCCGCTCGCCGCGGCGTGCCTTGCGCACGCCCTTGGCATGATGCTTCGCCTGCTGCTTCAGGACCGCGCGGCTCGGCGGCGGCGGCTTGTCGAGCGGCATGGTGTTGCCGAGCATCTCGTCGAAGCCGAGCTGCTTGAGGCTATCGGCGAAATGCGTCGGCAGTTCGGCGGTGACGTCGATCGGCGCGTCGTCGGGATGGTCGATGCGCAGGCGGCGGGCGTGGAGGTGCATCTTGCGGCTGATCCCCCCGGTCAGGAACGCCGCCTGGCCGCCATATTTGCCGTCGCCGACGATCGGATGGCCGATCGCCGCCATGTGCACGCGCAGCTGGTGCGTGCGGCCGGTAAAGGGGCGCAGTTCGACCCAGGCGGTCTGGTTGCCGGCGCGCTCGATCACGCGGTAGCGGGTGCGCGCCGTCTGCCCTTCCTTTTCGTCGACATGCATCTTCTCGCCGCCGCTGCCGGGCTGCTTCGAAATCGGCAGTTCGACCATGCCGTCCTCGATCGACGGCACGCCGACGATCAGCGCCCAATAGATCTTTTCGGCGCTGCGCGACGAAAAGGCCTTGGCGAAATAACCCGCGGCGCGCGCGGTGCGCGCGACGAGCAGCACGCCCGAAGTATCCCTGTCGAGCCGGTGGACCAGCTTGGGACGGCTCTCGCCATCGAAGGTCAGACCGTCGAGCAAGCCGTCGACATGCTCGGTGGTCTTGGTGCCGCCCTGCGTCGCAAGACCCGGCGGCTTGTTGATGACGATCGCCTGCTTGTCGCGGTGGATGACGAGATCGCGGATGAAATCGGTCTGCTCGCCGCTGAGCGGTTCGCGCTCGCGTTTCTTCGGGCCGGTCGGCGCGCCGGTCACGGCATCGACGCGCACCGGCTCGGCCGGCGGCACACGGATGATCTGGCCGGCGGCGATGCGGTCGCCCGGCGTCGCGCGCGCGCCATCGACGCGCAACTGGCCGGTGCGCGCCCATTTGGCGACGGTGGTGAAGCTGGTGTCGGGCAAATGCCGCTTGAACCAGCGGTCGAGCCGGATGCCCTCATCGTCATAACCGACGTTGAACTGGCGGACGTCGGTCTCGCTCATCTTGTCGCTCATGCCGCCACCCGTGTCAGTATGAGGCCGAGGAACAGCGCGCCGATCGCGCCGATTACCGACAAGAGGATATAACCCAAGGCCGTGGTGAGGTCACCGCGCTGGAGCATGTTGGCGACGTCGAGCGAGAAGCTTGAAAAGGTCGTGTAGCCGCCCAGCACGCCGACCGCGAGCAACAGGCGCCAGTTCTCGCCCGGCACCGACAGGCGGGCGATGGTGCCGACGAGCAGGCCCATGGCCAGCCCGCCGACGAGGTTGACCGTCAGCGTGCCGTACGGAAAGTTCGGGCCGCACAGTCGCAGCATGGCGACGCCGGTGAGATATCGCGCGCCGGAGCCGAAGGCGCCGCCGAGCATCACGAGAAACAGGGAAAACATGGCCCCCGTTAGCGCGGATGGCCTCTCCCGTCACCCCACGGAGAATTCCCTTCCCCGGCTGGTCGCCGGGGAAGGGGGAATCCACCTGGGATCACGCGGCGCGCTGCAGGCCGGCCGCATCGTCGAGGGCGGCGGCGCGCACCGCGGCCGGGCGGGTCGTGCAGCGCGCGACATAGGCGTCGAGCGTCGCGCTTTCGGGAAAGGCGCGCCGCGCGAAATTGATCGCGCTGGCGACCAGCAGGTCGACGCCAGAAAATGTCTCGCCCATCATGTAGGGACCGCGGGCAAGGGCGCCTTCGAGGCGGCGGACGACGGCGTCGTGGTTGCGCTGCTTGAGCGGCGCGGCGGCCAGTTCATTGCCCATGGCGGCGAACATCGCCGGCTCCATGCTTGCGGCATACCAGCCGATCCAGGTGAGATAGGCGCCGCGGCCGGGCTCGCCGGCGAGCGGGCCGAGACCCGCCGCGGGAAAGGCTTCGGTAAGATAGAGCAGGATGGCGATGGACTCGGCGACGACCTCGTCGCCCTGCATGATCGCGGGGACCTGCTTGTCGGGATGGGGATTGGATGGATCGGCGGTCCCGGTGCCGGTCATCGGCCGAAAGATCGAGACCTGCTCGATGCGGTAGGGAGCGCCCAATTCCTCCAGCAACCAGATCATCCGCGAGGAACGCGACTGGGGCGCGTGGTACAATGTGATCATTCGAAATCTCCTGCGACGGCGCCGGCAACCTGAACGGTGCCGCGCGACATGAACGCTTGTAGGGAGGGCCTGCTGACAGCATGATGTCAGCAGCGAGGACATGATGCGCCGGGCCGACCGACTCTTTCAGATCATCCAGATCCTGCGGCGGTCTTCGCGACCGATCACGGCGGACTTGGTGGCGCGCGAGCTCGAGGTTTCGAAGCGCACGGTCTATCGCGACATTGCCGACCTGATCGGTCAGCGCGTGCCGATCCGCGGCGAGGCGGGCTTGGGTTATGTGCTGGACGGCCATTTCGACATGCCGCCGCTGATGCTCACCGCCGACGAGATAGAGGCGGCGGTGCTGGGGGCGCAATGGGTCGCCGGTCGCGGCGACCCTGCCCTGGCGAGCGCGGCGCGCGATCTCATCGCCAAGATCACCAACGTCGTGCCCCAGCATCTCCGGCCATATTTCGCCCAACCGGCGATCGGGACGCGGCCGGGCAGCGTCGCGGTGGACGGCATCGATATCGCGCGGACACGATCGTGGATTCACACCGGGCGCAAGATCCGCATCGGCTATCGCGACGAGCGGGGCGCGGTGAGTGCGCGGACGATCTGGCCCGTCGTCGTCGGCTATTTCGACACGGTGCGCATGCTCGCGGCGTGGTGCGAGCTACGGCAGGATTTTCGCCACTTCCGCACCGATCGCGTGGCGGATGCCGAATTTCTCGACGAGCGCCATGGCTGCCGACCCGGCGAACTGCGCGCCCGTTGGGACCGTCATATGGCGATCAAGCATGGTCGGGAGCTGCAGCGCTAGAGCGATGTGGGTGAGATCTGAACCGCGATACGCGTAGCAGCGCTATCGTCCTGTGTTCCCCGGCGAAGGCCGGGGTCCAGTTGGGGAACGCCGTGAGGGGCGTTGCCGCTCCTCATAATCGCTTTCCCAACTGGGCCCCGGCCTTCGCCGGGGAAGGGGGGGAAGATGCGACGATATGGGTCAGGTTATCTGCGGAATGCTCTAACTAACGCCCGTTATTGGCGATGAGATCGACATCGGTGCCGCCGTCGCGGCGGCTGGTCATGAACAGCGCGAAGGCGCCGCCGTCGCGGTCGCGCGTGCCGCCGAGCACATGCTGGCTGCCATCAGTCTGTTGCTCGGCCGAGAAGCCGGCATCGCTGGCGCGGGTATAATACCAGTCCATCACCTGTTGCAGCGACGCGCCGGTCGAGAAGCTCACCGCGCGCAACGCGCAGGCCTTGCCGTCGGCGCCGGCGGCCTCGGCAACGCGCGCATCGGGGTAGAGCGGCAGGTCGGCGGGCAGGCGGTCGGCCCAGCCGGCGGAATAGCGCAGCGACCCGGCGCAGGCGGCGGTGCGGCGGTCGTGCTGCCGCGAGGCGAGCGCGCCGAGCGTCAGCGACGCCTTGGCGGCATCGCACTGCGGGCAACTGGCGCCCTTGGGCGCGGGGGTCGGTTTGACCGCCACGCTGGTCGCCTGGCCGGTTGTGGCGGCTGTCCCGGCCGGCGTGGCAGCGATGTTCTCGGGTGGCACCGCACCCGACAGCGGCTGGGCGGGCGGGCGCACGGCGTCGTCATTCGCCTTATGGGCGAGCGACGGGTCGACCATGATCTGGTCCTGCAACGCGCTCATCATCGCGGGGTCATGGCTGTTGGCATTGCCCGCCTCGATCAACTCGTTGTCGAGCGAATCGAGGTTGCGGCTGTCCTTGTCGCGCGGACCGCAGGCGAGCAGCGCCAGCGGCAAAGCGAGGACCATAAGGCCCGGAAACCGACTGCGAACCATTCAAACGCTCCAGATACGTCGGACACCAATGCACCGGATCCGGTTAAAGAAGCGTTGGTTGTGTGGTATATAGCTAAAACACCTTGCGCGGGCGTCCGATGCACGCCATCTTGTAAAGCATGAACATCATATCGCTCCTGATCGGCCTCGTCGCCCTGGTCTTCGCCCTGGTCGGCGTGATTCCCATCCCTTTCGTCCCGCTGCTCAACTGGATCGCCTTGCCGATCGCGATCATCGGCACGGCGGTCGGGCTGATGTCGTCGCACAAGTCCGGCCGCAATCTGAACCTGTTGATTATCCTTATCAGCGGGCTGCGGCTGTTTTTTACCGGCGGCCTGATCTAACGTCAGGCATTAAGGCGGTGCGTCAGCGTGATCTCCGCCTTGAGCAATTTCGACACCGGGCAGTTGGCCTTGGCATCGACGGCGATGCGCTCGAACTCGGCGGCATCGATACCGGCGACCGTCGCGCTTAGATCGAGATCCGAGCGGGTGATGGTGAAGCCATCGCCATCCTTGTCGAGCGTGACCTTGGCGGTGGTTTCCAGCACGCCGTCGCTGAACCCGGCCCTGGCGAGCGCGAAGCTCAGCGCCATGGTGAAGCAACTGGCGAGCGCGGCGGCAATCAGTTCCTCGGGGTTGGTGCCAGGGCCGTCCTCGAAGCGGCTGCCGAAGCCGTAGCGCTGATCGGTGAGCACGCCCGACTGGGTCGAGACCTGGCCCTGGCCGTCTTTGCCGAACCCGTCATAACGGGCTGATCCGCTGCGTGTCGTCATGTCGATTGTCCCTGTCATGGCAAAAGGGCGCGGGGTGAACCGCGCCCTTCCTGTCTGCTTCGCGTACCGACCGGCTCAGCGATAATAGCAACGCTTCTTGGCGGTGATCGTGCGATCGATCGCACGACCGGCAAAGGCGCCGCCGACACCGCCGGCGATCGTGCCGAGCGCGCCATGGCCGAAGACCGAGTTGCCGACCAGCGCGCCGCCGACGCCGCCGGCGACGAGACCCGTCGTACCGCTCGAGTGGCGGCAGACCTTGGTGCGCTTGTAGCTATGGCCGTTATAATAATGCTTCTTGGCCTCGGCGGCGGTCGGAATCGCCATTGCCGGAATGACCAGCGATACGGCGCTGAGCGCCATGATGAGCTTACGCATAGATAGTCTCCCTTGCCTTTAATTCAGTGAAGTGCCGAACGCGGGAGGTTTAGCAATTGTTGCATGAACCGCAAAAAACGTTGCGTTCATGTCACGTCTTGGTGCGCGCCGCAGCGCACCAATCGCTCCACGATATCCACATTATCCACAAGCGCGGCCGCGCGGATTGCTATTGGCGCGACTCGGATTCGATGACACCATCATGACTGTAAGCGGATGACGACGAAGCGGGAAACCGCAGAGAGATCAAAAGCTTATGCCGGGGAAGAGACGAGGACCGCAAGGTTCGGCGCGCTTTTTCGGGAGGCCCGCAGGTAACTGATGGCCGGGATGTGCGGACGCGCAAGCGTCGGCGTCGCGGCGGCAGGAGCGGCGGACCGAAACGTCCCTCCGCGTCCCCGCGATCGAGGAAGGGCGTTGGCCATGATGGCCGGATGCGCGACGCTCATCACCGGGCGGAAGGCGGTTCGACAGGTAAGGGCCAAGGCGAAGCGGAAAGGACTTCGGTCCGGAACGCCGAGCTGGCCGCCGAGGCTGTGGCGCTGAGGCCCGCAAGGGTATCGCGCCCGGCCCCGGTGACCGAAACGCGAAGCTTTGTCGCCGTTCGCGGCACGAGGTGGAGCGGGCCGCCGAAACCAGACGGCGCGGTTCGTTTTCTTCGGAAGACGGATGAGCGGGTCGAAGTCCGGCGACAGGGGGTCGGCAGCAATGCCGGCCCCCATTTTGCGTTAGGGGCACGTCGATCGGATGGCGCGATCAGGCGCGAGCAAGCAGCGCCCGCGCCCGCGCGCAATCTGCTTCCATTTGCGCGGTCAGCGCGGCGAGCGTGTCGAATTTCGCCTCTGGGCGGAGATAGTCTATCAGTTCGACCTCGATGCGCTGGCCATAAAGGTCGCCCGAAAAATCGAAGAAATAGGGCTCGAGCAGTTCCTTGGGTGGTTCGAAGCTCGGGCGGATGCCGAGATTGGCGGCACCGTCGAGAATGTGCCCGTCCGGCAGCCGCCCCCGCACCGCATAGATGCCGTAGGCCGGCCGCAAATAACTGCCGAGATCGAGATTGGCGGTCGGGTAGCCGATCGTGCGGCCGAGCTTGGCGCCGTGGGTGACGATACCCTCGATTGCCCAGGGTCGGGTCAAAAGCCGCGCGGCATCGCGCGGCTGGCCGGCGACGAGCATGTCGCGGATCCGGCTCGACGATACGGTGCGGCCGTCGAGCGACACCGGGCCGACGGTCTCGACGCCAAAGCCATGCCGGCGACCGAGGTCGGCGAGCAGCGCGACATTGCCGCCCTTGGCCTTGCCGAAGGTGAAATCCTCGCCGGTGACGACGCCGCCGATGCGCGCCGTGGCGACCAGACGCTGGTCGACGAATTGCTCGGCGGTCAGCGCGGCGAGCGCGGCGTCGAAATGGAACACCAGCATCGCGTCGGCGCCGGCCGCGCCGAACAGTCGTTCGCGCTGGTCGAGCGTGGTGAGGCGGAAGGGTGGGGCGTCGGGGCGGAACAGGCGCACGGGATGCGGATCGAAGGTCGCGACGATCGCCGGTCGGCCGGCGGCGTGCGCGGCTGCGATGGCGCGCCCGACCACCGCCTGGTGTCCGAGGTGAAATCCATCGAAATTGCCCAGCGCGACGATACCACCGGCGAGGTGCGGGGGCAGCGCCGAGCCGCCGTCAAGCCGCTCCATGGCGGCGGGCTATAGGGGGGCGAGGGGAGGGCGCAAAGGGGTTATGCACATCGCCGGCGCCACCCTCCGTCGCCGCGAAGGCGAATCGGCGGCCATGCACCGACCAATGTTGGTGCCGCGCTTACCATTTCGGGAACACAATACTAAATTCTTCGCGATCGGCTGCCGCATGCTAGCGCTCGCCTGAATTTAGTATTGTGTTGTCTAATTGATTTTACATACATTTGATTTTCCTTGGTAATTCTGACCTTGGTCTATGGTTGTCTTCGTGGTCATGGACGAGCGTTGGCGCTGTGATGTCCATGCCGCA
>NZ_JAXOJP010000018.1:0-88330 GCF_036663795.1 Parasphingomonas halimpatiens | reverse complement strand
ATTGGGCAAAAGCAGCTTCTGCCGGCGATCACAGCCCTCAATGAAACGTCCCACTTCGGCGCCTCCTGCAACGCCAGAATCATAGCATATCAGGGCGTTTTCACACAGCCTCCACCACTCATTGCCATTCTACCTGCCGCCGATCGATCGAATCGCTCGAAAGCCGCCGTCGACACCCGGGAAGGAGCGCGCTCGAAGATTACCGATCAGCCCGCCAATGCCCCGGCCGGATCGCCCTACTTCGCCAGTCCCGCCAGCTTACCCGTATCGATCGCCGCCACCGCCTGTTTCAGGACATCGATGCTCTGCGCATTACCCGACGCGTCGACCGCGAAGCGGCTGGCGACCATCGTCGAATAGCTGCCGCGATGGTCGGCATTGTCCCATTTCTCGCTGACCATCGATCCGTCGACCATCGCGGTCTTTTCATAGCCATTGGCGGTGGTCTTGCTCGATTGCAGGTTCATCGCCCCGCCCAGCGTCGCCACCGCGCCCATCGCGCCGACATCGGCGACCGACAGGCTGAAGCTCTGCTCGCCCATCGTATAGCGCGCCTCGGCCTTGCTGCCGCTGATGCCCGCAGCACCACCGGCCTGCGTCTCGACATCGCCGCGCGTGAAGCCGGCGATCGTCGCCGGCAGCATCGCCTGCAGCGTATCTGCCGGCACCGCGGAGCTGTGCCCGCTCGCCGCATCGGCCTGCATCCGTTCGCTCGCCGCCGTCATCCGCTCGCTGGCGGCCTTCACCTTGTCGAGATCGACCGAGCCGAGCCCGGGCACCGACACCGTGCCGCTGACCGTGCCGGCATCGGCGGTGATCCCCGGTCGCATCAACCCGCCGGTCACCGTCCCGGCGATCGCCATGGCTACGGCGTACACCACCACGCACGCGACCAGCGACACGGCGAAATACGGCACAGCCTTGTCCGCCGGCGGCTTCATCAGCAGCGGCAGGCCGATCCACATCAGATAGAGCGAATAGCAGCTGAGCAGCCCGAGAAAGAACAGGCTGGGCATGATCTGGACGATCCCGACGACCAGCGCCGCGGTCGACGAGTAAGCCGCGACCTTCATCGCCGCGACGGCGTTCTTGGTGCCGCCGAAGCTCGGGGCGAGCGCATCGATCACCAGCGCGAGGATGAAGATTCCGGCCAGCATCGAGACATAGCCGATCACCGCCGTCTCGATCGATCCGATCAGCGACGGCCGGTAATGCACGCCGAGAAAACCGAAGCCGAATAACTGCGCGCCGATCAGCCCGGCGATCGGCCCGATCGCGGCGAGCGGCACGACCCAGCTGGTGAAGATGCCCATTGCGGTCATCGGTTCGGCGTCGATCGCCTGCCATTCGGCGGTCGGGCTCAATATCAGGCGCTTGATGCGCTCGATCATGCCCTTCGAACGGCCGCCTGGAAACTGCGTTGCCATGGTCGTGCTCCCCTTTCTGCATCGGATCCAATTGCGCCCATGATACACCCGATCGGGCGCGGTCGATAGGATCGAGACGACACCGCGGCGCGGCGGCCGATGCGAACGGCTTGCCGCGCGCCGCCGCCATGCTATCCCGACGCATCCCTTCTCCCGGAGCCTGTTCATGCGTTTGCGTTTCGCCGCCCTGTTGCTCGCCGCCACCGCCACCCCGGCGCTCGCCGCGCCGATCCATCAATATGGCGGGCTCGCGCTCGCGCCGAAGGGCGATGTGCTGGCGACGATCGAGGACAATGCCGCCGATCACGGCGTCGTCACGCTGCGTTCGGTCAAGGGCGGCAAGGTGCTGCGTACGATCGATCCGTGCGCCAAATGCGGTTATGCCGGGCTGAGCTTCGGCCCCGATGGCAGCCTTGCCTATCTCGCGCGCGATCGCGCCGCTGGCACCGTTACGCTGATGGTCGATGGAGGCAGGGCGCAGCGCCCGGTAGCGACGGTTGCCGGCATCGCGCAGACGCCGCGCTGGTCGCCAGATGGCACGCGCATCGCGCTGCTCGTCACGATCGGCGCCGCCAAGGAAGCCGGCGCGACCCAGGCCGGCGTGCGCCAGGTCGGCGAGATCGGCGAGCATAGCGACGAACAGCGCCTTGCCGTGTTCAACGCCACGGGCGCGCCGGTCGCGGCGGCGGCGGTCAAGCCGCTGTCGCCGGCCGATCGCTACGTCTACGAATATGACTGGACACCCGACGGCAAGGGCTTCGTCGCCACCACAGCGCTCGGCAATGGCGACAATAATTGGTGGGTCGCGACGCTCGACGCGATCGACGCGGCGACTGGCGATCTGCGGAACATCGCCAGGCCGACGACGCAAATGAATTTCCCGCGGGTTTCGCCCGACGGCAGGAGCGTGGCCTATATCGGCGGGCTGATGAGCGATTTCGGCTCGGTCGGCGGCGATTTGTGGACCGTGCCACTCGCCGGTGGCGAGCCGGTAAACATGTCGCGGGACGCGAAGTTCACGGCCACTTCACTGATCGCCACAAACAAGGGGTTGTGGTTGACCGTCCTCAAAGGCGACCGAGCAGGGTACATGACCCCGGTTTCCTCGAACGCGGACGGCGCAGGTATCTGGAGCCGCCCGGCCAGCTTCGCCGCCGGCGACGGCCGCGCCGCGTTCAGCGCCGATGGCCGTACCGTCGCGATGGTCGTGCAGGACTTCACCCATGCCCCCGCGATCTTCGCCGGCCCGGTCGGCAAACCGGTGCAGATCACGCATGACAATGACGCCGCCCCCGCGCTTGCCATTGCGCGCAGCATTGAGTGGAAGAATGACGGCTTCGACGTGCAGGGCTGGCTGCTCGCGCCGCTTGGTGCCGATCCGGCGGCCAGGCATCCGATGGTCACCATCGTCCATGGCGGCCCCTCCGCCGCCAACGTGCCCAGTTACGTCCAGCGCGGCGCGACCGCCGATCTGCTCGCTGCCGGATACTACGTCTTCCTGCCCAATCCGCGCGGCAGCTACGGCCAGGGCGAGGCGTTCACCGCTGCCAACAAGCGCGACTTCGGTGGCGGCGATTTGCGCGACATCCTTAGCGGCATCGACGCGGTCGAAAGGCAAGCGCCGATCGACGACGCGCGGCTCGGCCTGACCGGTGGCAGCTATGGCGGCTTCATGGCGATGTGGGCCAACACCCAGACCAACCGCTTCAAGGCGATCGTCGCGGGGGCGGGGCTATCCAACTGGGTCAGCTATTACGGCACCAATGGCATCGACCAGTGGATGCTGCCGTTCTTCGGCAAGACGATGTACGACGACCCCAAAGCCTATGAGGACGTCTCGGCGATCTACCACATGAAGAAGGCGAAGACGCCGACCTTCATCTATGTCGGCGAACGCGACATCGAGGTGCCGCCGACCCAGTCGATCGAATATTGGCACGCGCTGAAGGACATGGGCGTCGAGACCAGCCTGGTGATCTATCCCGAGGAAGGCCATGGCATCCGCGGCCCCGCCAACACCGCCGACCTGCGCAAGCGCACGGTGGCGTGGTTCGACAAATATCTGGGAAGGTAGCGATGGGGGTTCCTCCCCGTCGCGGGGAGGAATGATTATCGCAGCGGCTTGCCCGAATCCTTCCACTTGTCGAGGATCTGCGAGTCGTCGCTCTGGTAGCCCGGCGGCACGGCTGAGGCGGTCGCGCGCGACGTGGCCACCACCGCCGCCCCGCCGGCCAGCGGCCTGCCGCTCTGCGCATAGGCCGGCTGGATCGCGGCCGGCGCGGTCACGCGCGGCGCGACGACCGGCGGGGCGGGAATTGCCGCCAGCACCGGAACAGGGACATCGGCGCGCGGATGCGGGGCGGGCAGGGGCTCGCCGCCGGCATAGCCCTGGCTGAACGCCGCCGGCGTGCCCCACCAGCCCTGCCAGCGATGGAAGAAGTGCGCACCGATCGCCGCGGTCATCACGAGGCTGCGGTTCCAGCGCGGCGTCACGGCATAGGTATGGTAATGCGTCGCGAGGCCGACGGGGGCGAACACACGGCCGCCCAATGCCGCCGCCGCGACCTTCGCCGCGCGGATCCAATAGTCGCGACTTGGCGTGCGCGCCGCCGCGCCGTCACAGGCAAAGCTGAACTGGCAGCCGCTATGTTCGGATCCCTGATAGACCACGCCGCACACCGTCGCCGGAAAGGCCGGGTGGCGCACGCGGTTGAGCACGACCTGCGCCACTGCCTGCTGCCCGGCATCGGGCTCGGTCGCGGCCTCATAATAGACCGCGGCGGTCAGGCATTGCAGCGCGCGGCCCTTGTCGACTGCGCTGGCATTCTTCATCGAAAAAGGCTGGGCCGGATGGATGCTGGCATTGGCGGCATAATCGCCTGCACCGGGCGGCAGCGGGAGATCGGGCAGCGCGATGCTACCCGTTGCGCCGGCGATCGCGGTCTCGGCGGCAGGCGCCGCGGCGGCGACTGGCTCTGGATCGTCGGCATAGAGCGCGGCCGCGCCCGGAAAATGCTCGAGTGCCTCATAGCCGGTCGGCACGGGCGGCGCCTCGGCGACAGTCTCGGTTCGCGCGGCGATCGCGCGCAACGCGGCATGCGCCGAGACGCCGGCACAGATGACGAACGCGACGGCGAGTGCGCCGACCCGGCTCAGCCGACGCATGCGAAACCACTCCCTGATCGCGAACAAACTCATCGGCGCAGTGCGCTCCCACTGCCGGAACCCACCGGCGCTTCGCGCCATAGCGTAGATTCGTTAGCGAATCCGTCGCGAAATTTGCCGTGTATCGCCGCGAAACACTTGATGGTTAACGTAATTCTTTCGGCAAATCGAGCTCCGCCGCTACCCGCGCACCTTGCCGAGCCCCGGCACCAGCATGCCGACGCGACGACGATAATCGGCATAGGCCGGGCCGATATGGCGCAGCAGGTCGCGCTCCTCGAAACCGACCGCGATCAGCACATAGAGCGTCATACCGCCGGCCAGCAGCGCATGCCCGACGGTCATCGTCGGAATCGCCCAGAAGGAGATCAGGAAGCCGGTATAGAGCGGGTGCCGCACCCATTTGTAGAACAGCGGTTCGCGCAGTTCGGGGGCGGGCGCTTCATGCCCGCGCAGATGGCGCCAATGCTGGGCGAGGCCGAACAGTTCGAAATGGTCAAGCAGCCAGGTGCTGACGAACACCACGCCCCAGCCGAGAAAGAACAACCCTCACAGCGCGCCCGCAAGCCACGGCGCGCGGGCCTCCCAGACGATCGGCGCGATCGGCCGCCACAGCACGATCATCGCGAGCAGCGCGATGCTGCTCATCAGCACATAGAGGGTGCGTTCGAGCACCGGCGGCACGCTGCGCGTCAGCACCGCCTTGAACCCGGGGCGCGCCATCACGCTGTGCTGCACGCCGAACAGCACGATGGCGAAGATGTCGCAGGCGATTGCGACGGACAGCGACGCGGCCGGCCCGCGATCGACGCTGACCGGCACGTACAGATCGCCGACAAAGCCGATCAGATAGAGAAAGACGCCGAAGAAAACGAAATACGCCAAGACCCCGAAGACGAAATGCAGATATTTCATGGTCGCTGCTCCCCAAGCCGCGCGGCCATCATTAACACCGATCGACCCAACACGCGAGTACGGCGTCTTGCCGGTAGCGTATCAGCCTAGATTTCGAGCCAGGGGTTTTCGCTGATCATCGCGTAAAAGCCTTGCCACCCCGGCGGTTCCGGATTTGCGAGCGCAAAGGAAGCCCGCGCTTCCGCGGACATGACCAAAAAAGCTTTGTAAAAGGTGTCATAGGTTTCTTCGCCGCTGCCCATTCGCCAGCTGATCGATCCGCGCGGCTCATCGGGGAAGACAGACCAAGGCGGCTCCATGATGCGCTTGTACCATGCGGCGCACCTTTCGTAACGGTGCGATCGTCGAGCTTCTGGAGCGTCGCGTCCTCTCGTTCGCGGTCGGCCAGCGGCGTAGCCTATTTGCCGATCTTCACGCGCAACCCCAGTACCACCGCGTCGCGACGTCGCGCGTCGCCGCCGGGATTGGCGACATATTGCAGGTCGGGCTGGAAGCTCAGCCAATCCGCGATGGTCGCGCGGTAGCTAGCCTCGACGATCAGCTCGCGACGATCGGTCGGATTGCCCGCCAGCAGCTGGAACTGCCGATACCGCCGGCTGAAATTGGCCGAGGCGAAAGCAATGCCGGCCTCGTCTTCCGTGCGCCCACGGAACGGCCCGGCATAGACCATGCCGCCGCCGAGATAGCTGGCGATCATATTGTAGCGCGGGTCGGCCACGCCGAAGCGCAGCCAGCCCGACAGCCCCTTGGGCGGGTCGTCGCGCGTGCCCAAGAAACGATGTTCGGCAATGACATAACCGCCCTTGTTGCCGCGGCCCGTCGCCGTGCCGGGCGGGGAGGCGACGTCGTCGAACCGCGCGGTATAACCCCAGCCGCCGAGCGCGAGCTTGGTGCCGCCGCGCAGATAGTCGAGTTCGCCGACGAGCAACGCGCCGTCGCGCCCCGACAGATTGATCGCGGTGCGCCCAGGATGTTCGGGGTCGCCCGGCACGCCGTCGAGCACCGCGGCCCGCGCCAGCCAGTTGCTGCCGAACTTCATCTCGCCGCGCAGCGCGAGCGAGGTGACCGGGAAGATCGACGGTCCGTTGCGCCCCGATTGCGAGAAATCCGGGCCGATGCCGTGCGACGAGAGCAGGAACAGCCCGCCGCTGCGCGTCGTGTCGAATTCCGCATTGAGATTGTAGAGCCCGAGTTTGAGCGACCCGCGTTGCCCGATATCCTGCTCGATCCACGCCTCGAACAGGCGCAGCGCGCGGATGTCGGTCTCGACATTGGAGACGCTCTGCACGTCGCCGACCAGGTCGGCCGAGAGCGGCGTGCCATTATTGTAGAGGCCGTAGACGAACAGCCTCGCACCCTTCCAGCCGAGGAGGCGGTCGGCATCGACCGACAGCTGGAGGTCGACATTGTCGAGATATCGCGTGCCGGTCGCGATCCCGCCGCGCACATTGCCGCGCAGGTCGGCCGTATACACCACCGACAGCGTGACGGGCCCCGCCGGCCGCTCGTTGGCCGACGCCGGCGCGCCGCTCGGCCGCTCGTCCTGGGCAAGGGCCGGCGCGGCGAACAGCAGCGCCGCGAGGCCGGCGACCCGCCAGGTCACACGGCGTCTTCCAGCGAGAAGCGATCATCGGCCTCGTCATAGGCGAAGACCTCGGCATAGCGGCCCCAATGCGTCACCGTGCGCAGCGTCTCGTCGGCGTATTCCGGCGACATATGGTCCTCCAGCTCATCGCGGAAGCGGCGTGCCGGGGCGACATGACCGGCGCGCTCATCGAGCACACGGCGGATATGCTGCGCAAGCGGGACATGCGCGAGCAGCGCCTGCGCGAACATCGCCTTGCGCGTGTCGACATCGGCCTCGGCATAGCGCCGCGCCGCCGGGGTGAGCTGGATGTCGGCGCCGTGCAGCTCGGCGAAGCGCATCAGTTGCAGCGTCTCGGCCATCGGGAACAGCTCGTCGATCTCGAGCTGCAGCTGGTCGGCAAGGTCGGCCATCGCGGCGCGACCGTCGAACGGGCTGGCATCGACCTCCTCGATCAACCCGGCCAGCGCGTTGGTCGAGACGCGCGGCAGCATCGTCTGGATCGTCGCGCCGGGCAGCGTGCCGTCGCGGCTCGGCTCGGCCGGCGCGCGTGCGGTCATCCGTGCATAGATGTCGTCGACCAGCGCGCGGAATGCCGGGTCGAGCCGGTCGCGCGGCTGCGGCAGGTCGACCCTGATCTCGGCCGCGACGCGCCCGGGGTTGGACGAGAAGACCAGGATGCGGTCGCACATCAGCACCGCTTCCTCGATATTGTGCGTGACGATCAGGATCGACTTGATCGGCATCCGCCCTTCCGCCCACAGGTCGAGCAGGTCGGTACGCAGCGTCTCGGCGGTCAGCACGTCGAGCGCCGAGAAGGGCTCGTCCATCAAAAGCAGCGACGGGTTGACGACGATCGCGCGCGCCAGCCCGACGCGCTGGCGCATCCCGCCCGAAAGTTCCTTGGGATAGGCATTCTCGAACCCGTCGAGGCCGATCAGGTCGATCGCGGCGAGCGCGCGCGTGCGGCGCTCGTCGGGCGGCACGCGCAGCGCCTCGAGCCCGAGTTCGACATTCTCCAGCACGGTCAGCCACGGGAACAGCGCGAAGGTCTGGAACACCATGCTGACGGTCGGCGTCGCGCCGCCCTCGCCGGGGACGAAGCGGATCGCGCCCTCGTCGGGCGCCATCAGCCCGGCGATCGAGCGCAGCAGCGTCGACTTGCCCGAGCCCGAGCGGCCGAGCAGCCCGACCACTTCGTCCTCGTTGAGCGTCAGTTCGACATCGTCGAGCACCAGCAGCCCGCCGCCGCCGGCCTTGCCATAGCGGTGCGAGACATGTTCGACCGTGACGAGCGGCACGGTCGCGATCGCGCGATTGAGCACGGTGGCCATCTACCTTCTCCTTGGTCAGCCGAGCCGCAGGCGGCGGTCGGCATAGGCATAGAGCGGCCGCCACAGCAGCCGGTTGAATCCGATGACGAAGATCGACATCACCGCGATGCCCAGCGTCACGCGCGGATAGTCGCCGGCGGCGGTGGCGCGCGCGATATAGCTGCCGAGACCCGTGGCCTCGAGATGCTCGTGACCCCATGACACCGCTTCGGCGACGATGCTGGCGTTCCACGATCCGCCCGAGGCGGTCAGCGCGCCGGTGACGTAATAGGGAAAGATGCCGGGGATGATCAGCCGCCGCCACCATTGCCAGCGCTTGACGCCGAACATGCCGGCCGCCTCGCGCAAATCGTTGGGGATCGCGCTCGCCCCGGCGATGACGTTGAACAAGATGTACCACTGCGTGCCGAGCACCATCAGCGGCGACAGCCAGATGTCGACATTGAGGTGCCAGCGCACGATCGCGATCACCGCGAAGGGGAACAGCACATTGGCGGGGAACGCGGCGAGGAACTGCGCCACCGGCTGGAGCCGCTCGGCCCAGCGCGGCCTGAGGCCAATCCATACGCCGATCGGCACCCAGATCAGGCTGGCGACCGCGATCAGCAGCAGCACGCGCAGCATCGTCACCATGCCGGAACCGAAGGCGAGCAGCGCATCGCGCCAGGCGAGGTGGTGCGCGACATAACCCACCACCAGCCACGCCGCGGCAAGCGATGTGGCGGCGACCAGCACCAGCCACAGCCCGCGCCCGATCCGCCCGCGCCGCGGGTCGTCGCGCAGCGCCGGGCGCCGCGCCGCGCGCGTGTCGATCGCCATCAGCAGCCGGCCAAGCCCGGTCAGCGGCGCGAACAGTAGCGGCAGCAACCGCGTGCGGCGGAACAGGTCATAGGCCCAGCTGCGCGGCGCATCCTGCGACGCGGTCTGTTCGAAGCGGAAGCGATCGGCCCAGGCGACGACCGGGCGGAACACCAGCTGGTCGTAAAGCAGGATGACCACCGCCATCGCGCCGACCGCCCAGCCGACCGCACGGAAATCCTGCCGCTCGATCGCCAACGCCAGCCATGATCCGATCCCCGGCAGCATGATCTGCGTGTTGCCGACGCTGATCGCCTCCGACGCGACGACGAAGAACCAGCCGCCCGACATCGACATCATCGCGTTCCACACCAGGGCCGGCGTGGCGAAGGGCAGCTCGAGCCGCAGGAAACGCCGCCACGGCGACAGCCCGAAGCCGCGCGTCACTTCCTCCAGATCGGCCGGTACCGAGCGCAGCGACTGGTAGAAGCTGAACGCCATGTTCCACGCCTGGCTGGTGAAGATCGCGAAGATCGCCGCCAGCTCGACGCCGAACTGCTCGCCCGGAAACAGCCCCATGAAGAACGTCACGGTAAAGGTCAGGAAGCCGAGGATCGGCACCGATTGCAGGATGTCGAGCGCCGGCACGATGACCATCTCGGCGCGGCGGCTGCGCGCGGCGAGCGTCGCGACGATGAAGGTGAACACCAGCGACGCGCCGAGTGCCGCAAACATGCGCAGCGTCGTGCGCAGCGCATAACCCGGCAGGTTCCACGGATCGAGCGCCACCGGCGCGATGCGCAGCCGGGCGAGCGGCTCGCTCATCCCTTCCGCGCCGCGAATGACCAGCACCGCCGCGCCGGCCAGCAGCATAAAGGCGATCGCATCGGCCCAGCTCGGTGCGGGGGCGACGCGCAGCAGGCGCGAAAAGCTGCGCATACCGGTGGTGGGCGGTATCTTGCTCATGTCTCACCTCGTTCGGGCGCCATCGGCGGCAGCCCGGGGCGAGACTGACGGATCAGGCTCGGACGGGCGCCTCCGACGGCGCGGACAATCGACTGCTACTGTCGCTTGGCATGGGTCTGGTTGTTCCTGATCGTCGGCGAGTCGCCGACCGGCGGGCGATTGCTCCCGCACCGCAGCATTGTCAATTGCTCCGGGCGAGCGCGATGGCGATGGTCAGGCGTCGTCGCGATACAGCGCCCACACGCTCGCCAGATCCTGCACGACGTGCCCCAGCGACTTGTAGACGGTGACCTCGTCCGCCGAGCCCCGCCCGGCGATCGTGCCTGCCAGTACTTCACCGATCTCGGCGACGATGTGGTCGTCGCCGATCAGCCCGGCGTCGCGCGCACGGCGGAATTCGCCGCCCTGCGCCAGCACGCCCTCGCGGCTGTCGACGAAGAAGCGCGACCGTGCCACCAGCGCATTGTCGACCTCGGCCGGCCCGGCATGGCTCGATCCGACCAGGTTGAGATGCGTGCCCGGCCGCACCCAGGCGCTTTCGAGGATCGGGTCGTGCGCCGCGCTCACCGTGCAGATGATGTCGGCATCGACCACAGCACCGTGGACCGTCTCGCTCGCCGCGATGGCGAAATCGAATTCGTCTTCCATCTTCGCGACGAACGCTGCCGCGCGCTCGGACGAGCGTCCCCATACGCGCACCATTTCGAGCGGGCGGACCTGTGCGATCGCGCGGATGTGCGTCGCGGCCTGTTCGCCATATCCCAGGACCGCCATCCGGCAGGATTCGGGCCGCGCCAGCGCATCGGTTGCCACCGCGCTGGCCGCGGCGGTGCGGATCGCGGTGATCTCGCCGGCATGCGCGACGCACACCGGTGCGCCGCTCGCGGGGTCGAACAGCACGACCACGCCCTGATGCGACTGCCGCCCCTGCGCGAAATTGTCGGCATAGACGCTGATCAGCTTGGCCCCGAACGGCCCGTCGGCCGCCAGCGCGCCGGGCATGATGCCGAACAGCCGCCCCTCGCCCAGCGGGATGATCGAGCGCAGCAACTGCCGCGTCTCGCCGGTCGAGAAGGCGATCATCGCCTCGCGCACGATCGGGATGCAGCGTTCATAGCTCAGTCGCCGGCGGACTTCGTCGCGATCGATCATGCGCATGGGAAAGGCTCCGGAAGGGGTAAAGGGCGATCGGCGTAAACCGGCGTGCCGGTGCCTTGCGCCATGCCCGACAGGCCATCAAACGCAAAACGGACAATGCGCCGTGCGTCATCCGGATTCGGCTGCCCTGGGTCCGGCGTGCCGGCACAAACGATTCCACTATGGCGCGAAAGGGGTCGCGCCACGCCCCGCCGAACGCAGGAACATGCCATGGATACCCGCCACCTCGTCGATTCCGAAGTCGCCCCGATGCTCGATCTCTGGCCGACCATGACGATTGCCGCCGACACGCTCGACGCGATGCGCAACCGCGAGATGCCGGTGATGCCGTTCGACGCCTCGGGCAGCACGCTGGCGGTGCGTTCGGTGCCCGGCCCGGCGGGCGCGCCCGACATCGGGTTACACATCTACCTCCCCGACGATGCGGCGCGGCCGCTGCCGTGCATCTACCATATCCATGGCGGCGGCTATGTCGCCGGCAAGGCCGCCATGGGCGAGCCGCGCCACCGCCCGCTGGTCAAGGCGCTGGGCTGTGCGCTCGTCTCGGTCGACTATCGCCTCGCACCCGAGACGCCGCACCCCGGCCCGGTCGAGGATTGTTATGCCGGGCTCGCCTGGCTCGTCGCCAACGCCGCTGCGCTCGGCATCGACCCAGCGCGGATCGGGGTGATGGGCGAGAGCGCCGGTGGCGGCCTCGCCGCGGCGCTGGCGCTGCTCGTCCGCGATCGTGGCGAACATGCGCTGGCCTTCCAGCACCTGATCTATCCGATGCTCGACGACCGCACCTGCGTCACCGCCGACCCGCACCCTCATACCGGCGAGTTCATCTGGAGCGCCGCCAGCAACCATTTCGGCTGGTCGTCGCTGCTCGGCCACGAACCCGGCCGCGACGACGTTTCGCCCTACGCCGCACCGGCGCGCGCAACGGATCTCGCCGGCCTGCCGCCGACCTTCATCTCGACCGGCGCGCTCGATCTCTTCGTCGAGGAGGATCTCGATTATGCCCGCCGCCTGATCCGCGCCGGCGTGCCGACCGAACTGCACGTCTTCCCCGGCGGCTTCCACGGTTACGACATGATGCCCGGCGCGCGCATCAGCGCGGCCGCCGCGATGGCGACCCGCGAGGCCTTGCGGCGCTTCCTGCACGGCTGATCGCGGGCGCGCCCGCTTCGTGCTATGGCGCCGGACTGCCATTGGAATGTGGAGGCGATCATGCACATCCCGCCCGGTTTCACCACGCTGTTCCCCTATATCTTCGTCAGCGATGCGCCGGTCTATCTCGACTTCCTCGCCGACGGGCTGGGTGGGGAGATCATCGGCGTGCATCGCTCGCCCGACGACATCGTGCGCAACGCCCATATCCGCTTCGGCGACATCACGATCATGGTCAGCGAAGCGGTGGACGGCCGCGAGCCCTCGCGCGGTACCCACTATCTCTACGTCCCCGACGCCGACGCCGCGATGGCCCGCGCCGTCGCGGCGGGTGGCGTGCAGACGATGGCCGTCGCCGACATGCCCTATGGCGAGCGCCAGGGCGGCGTTACCGATCCGTCGGGCAACATCTGGTGGCTGTCGCAGCGGCTTGCGGCGGGTGCTTATTGAAAGCGCCGCTATTTGATGCTCGCCGCCATTTCATGCGGAGAAAAGCCGCCGGGCGCGAGCCCCCCGATTGCGGACATTTGAAGTGGAGGGCATTCAGCACGGTATGAAAACGATCGAACTGGATGCCTCGACGTGGTCGTCGCCAGATGATTTTTTCTCTGCGCTCTTGCCAGCACTGGGCTCGCCCGGCTGGCACGGATACAATCTCAACGCTCTGTGGGACAGCATAACCAGCAACATAAACGATATTGAGCCGCCATTCAGCGTCGTCGTGCAACACGCGAACCTATCAAGTAAGGATATAATGGTGCTGCTACAGGGGGTGTCTGCGGTGTTTGCCGACGCGAGAAGCGAGCGAGGACTCGACGTCCAGTTCTCGATCCGCTGAACGACCTCATTACACCAAGAAAAGCCGTTCTGGTCGCCCCTTAAATCGGGCCCCGAACGATTGGCCAAGCGAACCGGCAAGACACGGTTCAGCCCGTCTTGCCCGCCGCCAACAGCGGTAGCGGGCGCGCCATCCGTTCTTTCAGATCGTCGAGACCGTAGAGGTGATAGCTGGCAGCGTTGCCGTTCCACACGACGAAGCCGATCGTACCGTCATCGACAAGGTTCGGCACGTCCAGCGCGGTAACGCCGCGTGCCGCCCAGAGCTGCTTTCCCGTAGCGACGGTGCCGATCAGAACATCATATTTGGACGATCCGGCGTTGCCGACCAGCGCGACATAGGCGCGCCCGACGCTCTTGCCGTCGGGGCCGGCGGAGGAAAGCACGTCCCATTGCACCAGAGGTCGATCATTATTGGGCAGAACGTAGCGAGTATCGCCGTTTCTCAAGTCAAGGAGAAGCACGTTACGCTCGGCCTGATCGCCGGATCGGGAGCTCCCAACCATGGCGAGGCTACCATCGGGATTTTTCGCGCCGATCGTCATTGCCAGGAACGGCGTCCCTTCGACCCGCTCCTGCTTGGTAAAGGTCGGGACGTCACCGGATACGGCCTCTGACCGGGGCCGATCTCCGCGAAAAACGCCATGGGGTGCGAAACGGCTCTGGACATCGATCAAGACAGCGACAAGCACGGCCACAGCGGCGAGAATGCCGACGATCCCGAAGGCGGCGATGACCAGGGCGTTGAAACGCCAGACGCGCCGATAGAATGCTCTTTGCATCATCGTTCTCCCGATTGACGGATAGGAGGGTGGGGAACCGGGTCTGTCAATGTCCCGGCCGATCGCGCCCGGCCAACCCCAGCCCCTTGATGTTTCGCTGCAAATGCTGAAACCCCGGTTGTCGGCATCCGTTACGTGCCGGCGGGGGCTGCCGGGAAACGAGCGATGACGTACGTCCACGACGACAGTGCCCCGTTTCCCGAACGACCGCCGGCCGAAATGCCGGCGCTCGCTGCGGCGTTCGACTGGGCGGCGACGCCGCTCGGGCCGCGCGCCGCGTGGTCGCCCGCGTTGGCGCTGTCGGTCGATATCGTCATGGCGTCGGGCTTCCCGATGGCGCTGCGCTGGGGCGCGGATTTCGTGCTGATCTACAATGACGGCTATCGCCCGATCCTCGGTGGCAAGCACCCCGCGGGGTTCGGCCGGCCGATCCGCGACGTATGGCCCGAGGTGTGGCCGCGGATCGAACCGACGCACCGTGCGATCCTCGACGGCGCGAGCGAGGCGGTGTTCGTCGAGGACGCGGTGCTGCGCATCCAGCGCCATGGCGACCGTTGGGAGGATGCCAGCTTCACGCTGAGCTACAGCCCCGTGCCGGACGCAACCGCCGCGAACGGCATCGGTGGCGTGTTCGTTACCGCGGTCGAGACGACGCTGCGTGTCCAGGCCGAGCGCGAGATGGAAGAGACCGTCGCGGCGCGGACGCGCGAGCGCGACCGGCTGTGGCTGACCTCGCAGGATCTCCAGCTCGTGCTCGATGACAACGGGATCGTCCGCGCCGCCAGCCCGGCCTGGACGCGCATCCTCGGTTGGTTGCCCGAGGAGATCGTCGGGCGAAGCTGCCTCGATCTGGTCGAGCCCGAGTTTCGCGCCGTCACGCAGGGTGCGCTGGAGCGGGCGGTCAGCGACGTGCTGCCACCCGTCGAGGTCCGTTGCCTGCACCGCGACGGCGGCGCTCGCTGGATCTCGTGGGTCGCCGCGCCCGATGAGGGGCTGGTCTACGCCAGCGGGCGCGACATCGACGCCGAGAAGACCGCCGCCGACGAGCTCGCCGCCGCGCAGGAGGCGTTGCGCCAGGCGCAGAAGATGGAGGCGATCGGCCAGCTCACCGGCGGTATCGCGCATGATTTCAACAACCTGCTCGCCGGCATTACCGGCAATCTCGAACTGCTTGGCCGGCGCGTCGCGCAGGGACGGCTCGACGCGCTGCCGCGCCATGTCGATGCCGCGCAGGAGGGCGCGCGCCGCGCCGCCGCGCTGACCCAGCGCCTGCTCGCCTTTTCGCGCCGCCAGACGCTCGATCCGCGCCCGCTCGATATCAACCGGCTGGTGCGCAACATGGCCGAGCTGATCGGTCGCACCGTTGGGCCCACCATCGCGATGGAGGTGGTCGGCGCGGCCGGACTGTGGCCGACTTTGGCCGACCAGAACCAGCTCGAAAACGCGCTGCTCAACCTGTGCATCAACGCGCGCGACGCGATGCCCGATGGCGGTCGCCTGACGATCGAGACCGCCAACAAATGGCTCGACGACCGTGCGGCGCGCGATCGCGATCTGCCGCGCGGGCAATATGTCTCGCTGTGCGTCAGCGACACCGGCACGGGCATGGCGCCCGACGTGATCGACCGCGCCTTCGATCCGTTCTTCACCACCAAGCCGCTCGGCCAGGGCACCGGGCTCGGCCTGTCGATGATCTACGGCTTCGCGCGCCAATCGGGCGGGCAGGTGCGGATTTATTCGGAGGTCGGCGACGGGACGACGATGTGCCTCTACCTGCCGCGCTTCGCCGGCGAGGTCGACGTCGAGCATGGCGCTGCCGCCGTCGCGCAAGCCGATTTCGGCGGCCATGGTGAAACCGTGCTGGTGGTCGATGACGAGGAGGCGATCCGCACGCTCGTCGCCGATGTGCTGGGCGAGGCCGGCTATCATGTCATCACCGCCGAAGACGGTCCATCGGGGTTGCGCCGGCTGGAGAGCGACGTGCGCGTCGACCTGCTGATCACCGATGTCGGCCTGCCCGGCGGGATGAACGGTCGCCAGGTCGCCGACGCGGCGCGCGTGTCGCGCCCCGGGCTGAAAGTGCTGTTCATCACCGGTTATGCCGAAAACGCCGTGGTCGGTAGCGGTCGGCTCGATCCGGGCATGCAGATCATCACCAAGCCCTTCTCAATCGAGGCGCTCGGCGCGCGGGTGCGCGAGATGATCGACGGCTGAGGCGCACGAGGGCGGGGAGGCGGAATGGCTGACGGCTGGGCGGAATCAGCGGCGGCATGGATCGCCAGCCTCGGTGAGCGCGGCGATTTCGGGCGTGCGTATGTGCTCGACCGGCCGATGCTGGAGCGCGTCGCGCGCGGTGGCTTCGCCACGGCGCTCGATGTCGGCTGCGGGGAGGGGCGGTTCTGCCGCATGCTCGCCGAACGCGGGATCAAGGCGACGGGCATTGACCCGACCGAACCCTTGCTCGCCGAAGCGCGTCGGCGCGATCCGGCGGGGGACTATCGCCTCGGTCGTGCCGAGCAACTCGATTTCACCGACGCCTCGTTCGATCTGGTCGTCAGCTACCTGTCGCTGATCGACATCCCCGATCCCGCCGCGGCGATCGCCGAGATGGGGCGGGTGCTGCGGCCGGGCGGGTCGCTGTTGATCGCCAATCTCGCCAGCTTCAGCACCGCCGGCAGCTGGTCGGTCGATCTGCTCGGCCGCGTCCGCTTCGCGATCGACCATTACCTTGTCGAGCGCGCCGCCTGGGCGAGCTGGCGCGGCATCCGCGTGCGCAACTGGCACCGGCCGCTCGGCAGCTACATGGCGCTGCTGCTCGACGCCGGGCTCGTACTGCGCCACTTCGCCGAGCCGGCGCCCTATGGCGGCGATCCGCGCCGCGCCGCGCGGTTCCGTCGCGCGCCTTGGTTCGTGATCATGGAGTGGCAAAAGCCGTCTTCATGATGGTGACGCATCTCCGCCAGCATTGCCGACGTTTCGTCGCGATCCGCGCTTCAAGCTGCGCAGCCCATGGCGCGAAATGACACGTAACGTGCCGCAATCGTTCCAGCATAACCTTAGTTAAAGCTGCCCAACTACCATATAAGATCCATGTCATATCGGTGCTATTCGATGTCGCATTTGTATGATGCATCAGGCATCCGCGATAGACGGGGATAAATGTACGACGAGTTTGCCGGCCATATTAAGATGAATGCCTTTTTATTCTTGCCGCCTTTCGGTGCAGGGAACAGCATGGCGGCACCACGCGGCGCGAGTCGCGCGGGTACGGCGCGGTCGTCACGAGGCGATCGTCGGTCCGGGGGTCGCAATCCGTTCTATTCCCGGGGGGATTGCGTGGCGCGGTGGAAGCTGATGGTATTGGGTGTTGCTGCTGCCGCACGGGTCGGCGGTGCGCCCATTGCTGTCCCGCCCAATTGCTGGCCGCTGTTCGGCTACCTGCTCGCCACGCCGCGCCGCGAGGCGCCACGCGATGCGCTCGCCATGGCGTTATGGCCCGATCATGAGAGTGATGCTGCGCGCCATTCGCTGGCCAGCGCACTTTATCGCATCAGGAGCGCGTTCGGCGATCTCGCCTGCCCGATCGAGGCCAGTGGCGAGCGCGTCCGCTTGCGGCTCGATGACGCCTTGTGGGTCGATATGCTCGCTTTCGAACGCCGCGCCGCGCCGCTCGCCGCGATTGCGCGCACGGTGGTGCTCGATCCGCCGGCCCGGCGCCGGCTGCATCGCTCGCTGCACGGCTATGGCGGCGATTTCATGCCGATGGTCGACGCCGAATGGGCGCTGATCGAGCGCGAGCGGCTGCGCTGCCTGCGGCTCGATGCGCTCTATGCGCTGGCCGGCATTCATGCCGGCGCCGACGACTGGCGTGCCGTCGTCGCCACGACCCGCGCGCTGACCGCTGCCGAGCCGTTGCGCGAAGATGCCCACCGGCTGTTGATGACGGGCTATGCCCGCACCGGCAACCGCGCGCTGGCCTTGCGGCAATATCGCCACTGCGCCGCCGTGCTTGCGGCCGAACTCGGCGTCGAGCCGATGGACGAGACCAGCGCACTGTACCGCAGCCTCTGTGCGCCGGCCGGCCCTGCCGCTGTGCCGCCATCGTCGCCACCGCTCGCGGTCCCGGCACCGGGAAGCACCGACCTGCGCGAGGTGCTCGCCGCCACGCGCGACCAGATGCGTACCGCGATCGGCCTGATCGACCACGCGCTCGCCGGGCCGTGATGCGGCGGTGACGATGCCGTGATCGCGGCGTGACGGGCGCCGTTCACAACGCCTTCCGACTCGGGACTTCAGGTCCCTCGGACGAGCGCGATGAACGGAGCCGACAATGACGATCAGGTCCCAGCCGCTTCGCATTTCACCATCGGTGGCCGCGCCGCCACGCTGGTCGTGCGCGCCTGGCTCGAGCCGGTCGCCGGCGGCGCGCCGGTCCTGCGCGGCACCGTTGCCGAGCTTGGCGGGCGGATGCTCGGCGCGTTCGACAGCCTCGAAAGCCTTGCCGCGCTGGTCGACCGCCACGTCGCCCCGCCCCCTGATCCGCCCGAATGAGGAACCCCGCCATGTATGAGGATTACCCCCTGCTGCGTGCCAGCCTCGCCCCGGCCTATGCCGAGGCCGACGTCCACCAGCTCGATGCCATCGTCCGCCAGATCTATGGCGAGGGGGCCAGTGCCGAGGATGTCGAGGGGCTGTTCGACGATATCGGGCGTGGCCTGTCGCATGCTGCCGGTGCGGTCGGTCATTTCGCGCAACAGGCCGCGCCCGTCATCGGCCGCGCCCTGCCGGCGATGGCGCAGGGCGCGATGGCCGGCTCGGCGCTCGGCCCATGGGGTGCTCTTGCCGGGGCCGTGGCCGGCGGGGCTGGCGGCATCCTGTCGCAATCGAGCAACCCGACCGCGCGCGCCGTTGGCGGCGGCATTGGCAGCGTCAGCAATCTCGTCTCGACGGTACGCGGCGGTGGCGCCGGTGGCCCGCTCGCCGCGCTCAGTGCGATCGGTGGCGGCGCGCGCGGTGGCGGCGGTAATCCACTGGCCATGCTCAGCGGTGGCGGTGGCGGCGCCGCCAATGGGTTGTTCGGCATGCTCGCCCGGCCCGAAACGCTGCAGGCCCTGTCCTCCGCCGCGATGGGCAGCTTCGGGCGCCAGGCGATCCCCGTCGGCGGCCAGCAGATCCCGGTGCACATGCTGCTCAGCGCGCTCGGCACGCTGGCCAATCGCTCGGCGCACGAGGCCGCGGAATATGATGAATGGGCGGAGCACGTCCCCGGCTTCGTCGCCGAGGCCGGCGAGGCGCTCGGGGTCGACATCGAGGATGCCGAGGGGCGCACCGACACCTTGCTCACGCTGCTGGCGCTGTCGCCGTCGATCTGGGGCCCCAACGCCCAGGCGCGCCCGGTGACGGTCAACGTCGCCCCGCCCGAACCCGCCCCGCCACCCGCGCCGCCGCTTGTCGTCGCCGGTGAAGCCTATGCGATCGAGGACTGGGAGAATGACGAGAACTGGTCGGTCGGCGAGGCCGAATGGTATGAGGAGGAACCGGCTTATGGTTGATCCGGCCCTCGCGGCGGCCGATCCGGCCGCGCTCGCCCAGCAGATGATCGCCGATCTCCAGCGCAGCAACCCGCAACTCGCGATGCTCGCCCAGATGATGCAGGCGCGCGCCATCGTGCCCGAGCCCGTCGCCGACGATCTCGGCGACGAGGTGCTCGCGCTGGCCGAACGCCTCGCCGAGGCGGAAGCGCGGATCGAGGCGATGAAGCGCCAGGCGCGCCGCCTGTTCGAGGCGCATCGCGGCGCCAGCGAACGCCTCGCCGAACTCGCCGCCGCGCTCGGCGCCTGCGGGCTGTGCTGGGGCGAGGACGATTACTGCCCGAGCTGCCGCGGACGCGGCCGGCCCGGGATGGTCAGACCCGATCTCGAATTGCGCGCGCGGCTGCTCGGCCCGCCGCGCCCGCGACCTACGGTGCCCGAGCAGAACACCACTCACTGACGGCGAAAGGACAGCATCATGTATAGCGCGTTTGAAGATTTCGGCGAACTGCTCGAAGATATCGAGAGCGATGAGTCCTACGAGGCATTCGAGTCCGACGAGGCCGTGCGCGGCCGCAGCCGCGGCCGCGCGATGCCGCGGGTACCGACCGCCAGGCGTGGCAATCCCGTGCCGCAACCAGTTGCCGGCGGCTATGCCACCAAGGCCGAGCTGAACGCCACGGCACAGCGGCTCGACGCGCGCATCGCCACCAACAGCAAGGCGATCACCACCGTCGATGCCCGCACGCGTACGATCGAGAGCGAGAACCAGAAGCTGCGCGCCAGCCTCAAACACGAGATCGCCGAGCGCACCAAGGCGACCGACGCGCTCAAGAAAGGGCTCGATGAATCGCGCCAGCTCGCGATGATGCTGCCCCTGCTCAGCACGACCGAGACCAGGGTGGTCGACGGTGTGCCCAACGTCGTGATCGACAATGGCGATCAGATGTCGAAGCTTCTGCCGATCATGCTGCTCAGCGGCGGCTTTGGCGGCTCGTCGGGTTCCGGCGGCGGCATGTTTGGTGGCGATGGCGGGATCGGTCCGCTCGTCATGATGATGGCGCTGACCAAGTGATCCCGCGCAACCCAGGAGACGGAACATGAGGTTCGATCCAAGCGCCTTCGCGGTTGGCACGTTGATCGCGCGCAGGGAGAAAGTGACGGGCGCGGCGGCGACGACTGCCGGTATGCTGATGGGCATCGCCGGGATGACGCCGACCGGCGTTGTGCTCCTGCAAAGCTCGGTCGGGAGCGCACGGCGCCGGCAACGGGCAAGCGAGACGGACGAGGCGGCCGGCACGCCCCAGCCGACGCCCGGCGCCTCGGGCACCCCACCGCCGACGCCGAGCGCGTCGGGCACCCCACCGCCGACGCCGAGCGCGTCGGGCACGCCGCCGCCGACGCCGAGCGCGTCGGGCACGCCGCCGCCGACACCGGAGCCGACACCAACGCCGACACCTGTGCCGGTAGGCATCACCGCGGACGATCTGAAAGCCGGGCTGACCGATGGGTTCGCGCAGTTCGGCAAGCAGATGGAAGCGCAGAACGCCAAGCTGCTGGCGGCGATCGGATCACTTGCCGCCAAAATCGAAGCGCAGAACGCGGCCAACCCCGGAACCAAGAAGTAGCCCCAGCTGGCGCCGGTGCGTCGTATCCCTGGAGAAAGGTGAAACGCGATGGATCCCGCACTCCAGGAACTAATCGCCGAGGGTGAGCCGGACGACGAGGTAGCCGTCGTCGTCCGGCTTCACCATGGCGCCCGCGCGCCTGCGGCGCTGCGCATCGTCGCCGAATTCGGTGTCGTCGCGACCGCGCGGGCGCGGCGCGGCCTGCTCCGCGCACTCCATGCCGATCCGGCGATCGCCAGCCTCAAGGCGCCGCGCGATTATGCCCGCGAGCTCGAGACGATTCACGGTGCCGGCGAGGCCGACGGCCCGCCCGATGCCGCGCCCGACGATGTCCGCCGACCGCCCGGCCTGTCCGAAACCGGGCGTGGCACGGCGGTGTGCGTGATCGACTGGTCGCTCGACTATGCCCATCCGGATTTCCGCAATGCCGATGGCTCGACCCGCCTGCTCGGCCTGTGGGACCAGCGCGGTCCGGCGGCGCCAGCCAATCGTTATGGCTATGGCCGCATCCACGCCCCCGCCACCATCGATCGCGCGCTCGGGCAGCCCGATCCGTTCACGGCGCTCGGCTACACCCCTGCCGCCAATGCGCACGGCACGCATGTGCTCGGCATCGCCGCCGGCAACGGCCGCGCCGGCGGACCGCAAGGTATCGCGCCCGAGGCGGGCCTGATCTTCGTCCATCTCGGCAATGGCGGCGGCGATCTCGGCAACTCGATCGAGCTGCTCGAGGGGATCGACTTCGCCGTGCGCACCGCCGGTGAGCGCCCGCTGGTCATCAACCTCAGCCTCGGTCGTCATGCCGGGCCGCATGACGGCACCTTGCTCGTCGAGCGCGCGATCGACTGGCTGCTGATCAACCGCCCGGGCACTGCCGTGGTGCAGAGTGCGGGCAATTACTATTCGCGTGATGTCCATATGGCCGGGCGGATCAGCGAGACGCGCGCCGCGCTGTTGCCGTTCCGCATGACCCAGCGCGACGCCGTCCCGGTGTCGGTCGAGATCTGGTACAATGGCGCCGACGAATTCACCGCGCGGATGCGCGGCCCCGGCGGCGCGTCGGCCGCCGCCGCGCTTGGCCGCAACGCGCCGGTGCGGCACGCCGACGGGCGCGAGATCGGCTTTCTCTATCACCGCATCGCCGACCCCAATAATGGCGACAATCTGATCAACCTGATCCTGCGCCGCGAGGCGGCGGCGGGCGTGTGGGAGATCGAGATCGAGGGCGTCGATGTGGTCGATGGCCGCTGGCACGCCTGGATCGAGCGCAATGCGGCGTGCCGGCCGTGCCAGGCGCAGTTCCGCCACGACCTTGCCGAACCGCAATCGACCACCGGCAGCATCTGCAACGCGCTGCGCACCATCGCGGTCGGCGCCTATGACGCCCACGACCCGGCGCACCCGCTGCCTGATTTTTCCAGCGTCGGGCCCACCCGCGACGGTCGCCGCAAGCCGCTGCTCGCCGCGCCCGGCGTGCGCGTGCTCTCGGTCAGGTCGCGCAGCGACCCGTCGGCGGCACCCGGCTATCTGCGCATGAGCGGCACCAGCATGGCCGCGCCGCACGTTACCGGCACGCTCGCGCTGATGCTGCAGGCCGCCGGCCTGCAGCGCGTCACCGCGCTGCGCCGGACGTTGTTCGCCACGCTCGCCAATGCTGGCACCGACGAACCGCGCTGGGGCTATGGGCAACTCAACATCGTCGAGGCGGTGACGCGTGCGCGCACGCTCCCCGCGCCGCCCGCCACGCCCGCCGCGCCGCCGCGGCTGATTCCTCCCGCCTCGCATGCCAGTGAAGGAGGCACGATGCCGCCCGATTTGATCGATACCGCGACGCGCTTGGCGCGGGATGGTGTGTCCCCGACCGATTTTCCCCATGCGCTGGTCGGTGAACCGGCAGCGGCGCTGCTGCGCCGCGCGCTCGATCCGGCCGATCGTTCGGTCGGCGTCGTGGCATGGCACGGGCAGCGGCTGGTCGATGATCTACGGGCAGGCGACATGCTGCTCCGCCATGGCCCGACCCGCACGGCGAGAATGGCGGTGATCGCCGACCCGGTGCCGCTCGGCGGCGGCGCGATGCGCCGCCGCGGCGTGGTGACCGAGGGGGCGATGCCCGGCCGCTATGTCAGCGTGATCGAGCCTGGTGGCGGAACGATGGGCTTTGCCCGGCGCATTACCGGGCCGGACGGGCTGATGCTGCCCGATACTGTCGTGCTGCGCCACGCCGGCGAGGGCGGCGATGAGGCGGTTCCCCCGCCATCGGGGCCGCACCCGATGATCCGCCGAGGCTCGTCCGGCCCGGCGGTCGCCGAGGCGCAGACCAAGCTCAACCGCGTCCATGCCAGCCGCAACGCGCTGGACCGCTGCCCGCTCACCGTCGATGGCATCTTCGGTCCCAACACCAGCGCCGCGACCGTGTCGTTCCAGCGCTTCGCCTTCCCGGGCCAGCCCAGCGAATGGGACGGCGTGATCGGTCCCAAGACCTGGGCGATGCTCGACGCCTATGGCGCGGACGATACCCCGCCCGTGATGCCGCACGTCCTGCCCTGGGTCGACCGTGGCCCACCCGGCATCGTGCCGATCGTCTTCCCGCTGGGCCTGACGTGGCGCACGGACAATCGCGGGGGCGTCGAGCCGGTGCCTTCTTTTAACGCGTTCGGCGCGCGGTCCGCGTCGCTCGATTCGTCCGGCCCTTCCTCCGAGCCGATCGATTTCGACGATTTCGAGGTGCCAGACCTGCGCACCTTTCTTCTCGACGCGGGGCTGGACGTCACCCCGCGTTGGTTCGGTGTCGCAGTGTCGAATGGCCTGGATCGCTTCGACAATTTCAATGTCTTTTTCCATCCCCAACCAGACGCCAAAGATGTGGCGGAAAGAAATGACACCTATGAAAGATTTGGTGGATCGTGGCGCAAGGTGTTCGGCTACGTCCGTGCGCTCGGACGGCAGCTGGTAGGGTCGGGCAAGAAACAGATTCTGGTCGTGCCGTTCGTGCCGCCGTCCGATTATACGGCCAAGAACAGCTTTCTGCACCAGCGTTGGCAGGAAATTCTCTCTTCCATCGGTGATCATGTCCAGACGACATTGCTCGCGGAGCGTGAGGTGGCGGGACCGCAGCAAGCGAGCCGGGTGGCCAATCTGATCTTGTCCAGCTTCAGCATCGGGATTGCCCCGCTCGACAATTTCCGCAGTTTGGCAGCCGGCTCGGCGAGCGTTACCAGGGAAATCTGGGATTTTGACGGTCACTACGCGCAGCAGTTCAAGCACATCTCGCTTCGCCTGCGTAACCAGTCGATTCCCTTGGTCCAGTTCGACCAAGTGCCGGCGCCGACCCGTCGGCAAGCGATCCGGGTACATCGCATCTATCATGTGCCCGGGGCGAGCTGGTCGAATTTCCCTGCTCATAAAACCGCTACCAAGAAGCCGGTGATCGATCCGCATGGTGACGCCTTCACGACGTCACAGGAAGTCCATCGCCAGATGACCGACACGATGGCGCTACACGCCTTTCGCACCAGCTCCGTGGGGTAACGATTGGCCCAACGCGCAAAGGAGACGTCATGACCCAAGACCTTCTCGACGCTGCCTCGCGGCTGCTCCGTGACGGGGTAGCGCCCGCCGACTTCCCACTGGCGCTCGCCGGTGAACCGCCGCTGGCCATGCTGCGCCGCGCGCTCGATCCCGACGATCGCTCGATCGGCGTTGTCGCGTGGCACGGTCAGCGCCTCGCCGGGGAGCTGCGGCCCGGCGACGTGCTGGTGCGCCACGGGCCGGCGCGCGCGCCGCGCGTCGCGGTGATCGCCGATCCCGTGCCGCTCGGCGCGGGCGCAATGCGGCGGCTCGGCGTCGTCACCGAGGGGCCTTTGCCCGGCCGTTATGTCCGCGTGATCGAACCCGGCGGTGGTCCGATGGGCTTCGCACGGCGCATTACCGGACCGGACGGGATGATGCTGCACGACACCGTCATCCTGCGCCGCGCCGGCGCGGAGGCGGACGAGACCGTCATGCCCCCGCCGGGGCCGCACCCGCAGATCCGTCGCGGCTCGTCCGGTCCCGCCGTCGCCGAAGCACAGACCAAGCTCAACCGCGTCCATGCCCGGCGCCATCCGCTCGATCGCTGCCCGTTGACGGTCGATGGGCTGTTCGGTCCCAACACCGCCGCTGCGACGCTGTCGTTCCAGCGCTTCGCCTTTCCCGGCCAGCCCAATGAATGGGACAGCGTGATCGGCCCGCATACATGGGCGATGCTCGATCTCCACGCGCGCGCCGATGTGCCGCCCGACATCCCGCCGATCATCCCGCCCATCGTCCCGCCGATCATCCCGATCTCGACCGTGGTGCTGCAGCCCGACCGCTGGGCATCGATCCTGCGCGGCTCGCCCAATGCGCCGACCACGACGCAGAATGCCGTCAAGGCGCTGGTCGATGGCGATGCGACCTACCGCGCGATGGCCAACGATATCGCCGCCACGCGCGGCGACCGCGCGTTCATCTACCTGCTCGGCTGGGACATGTACGACAACTTCCCGCTGCGGCGGGGCGATTGCACCGCCACGCTCAACGCGTTGCTCACCGATGCCGTCGCGCGCGGGGTGCAGGTCCGCGCGATGGTGTGGGACAATCTCAGCAAGCCGCTGGTGATCCGCGAGCATATCGGGCGGATCAACGCCCTGTCGAACGGCGGCGGCATCGTCGATGGGCGCAATGGCGGAGCGACCCCGATCACCGCGGCCCAGGTCGAGGCGGTGATGGCGCTGGCGGCGGGCGCGGTCGTGGTCGCCGCGCGGCTCGACCCGGCGATCGGACGCGAATGGCGGCGGATCCGTGACGAGATCACGCGCAAACTGCAGGGCATCAAGGCCGCGCATCACCAAAAGGTGTTGCTGGTGTTCGACGGCGAGCGGCTCGTCGCCTATTGCGGCGGGCTCGATCTCAACCCCAACCGCGTGATGCCCGACATCACCACGTGCGGCACCGGCGCGCATGGCCCGGTCGGCGCCAGCGACCCGCAGCACGACACGCATTGCCGCATCGTCGGCCCGGCGACGCGCGAGCTGCTGCGTACCTTTGTCGAGCGCTGGCTCGACCATCCCGACGGTCGCGCGATCGACACCGCCAAGGGCGCGCTGCGCGGCGACCCGATCACCGGCATTCCCGCGCCGGCCATCCCCAATCCGTCGCTTGCCGACGCGCCGTTCGGCGGCAGCACCTCGGTGATCATCGCGCGGACCTTTACCCCGGTTGCCGGCGCGACGCGTCCGCCGCCCCGTCAGCGCGACATCGGCCGGCTGCTGATCACCGCGATCGCCAACGCGCAGCGCTTCATTTATATCGAAGACCAGTATCTGATCGACCTCGCCACTGCCCGCGCCCTTAACAGGGTTATCGACCGGTTGAATCACGTCACGATCCTGATCCCCGGCAACGAGATCAGCGGCGGGTTGATCTTCCCGCAATTCTACCGCCAGCAGTTCATCGACACGGTGACCGCCGGCAAGGGCCCCGACGTGGCGGCCAAGCTCAACGTCTTCCAGCTCAACAAGCCGCGCGGTTCCGCGCCCAACAGCTTCGGGCGCGAGAGTTATGTCCACTCGAAATGCTGGGTGTTCGACGACGAGCTGGCGGTGATCGGCTCGGCCAATTGCAACCGGCGCGGCTACCAGCATGACAGCGAGGTCGATGCCTTCATCTTCGACGACGCCAATGCGAGCCCGCCGATGATTGCGCTCGCCACGCGTGGCGAGAGTGCGGAGACCTCGGCGAGCGGACTGACCTTCGCGCAGCAGTTCCGCATGCAGCTATGGACCGAGCATCTCGGCGTGCCCGCCCCGACCGACGGCACCGACATATCGCAATGGCCCGGCTTCTCCTCGCCGATGGTGCCCAATCCCGCGCTCGGTGTGGTGCGCTTCGATCCGGTCCATCCGCCGCACCACCCGATCATCAACCGCGCGATCAGCATCGTGGCGCCGCGGCTGCTCGATCTGGTCGATCCGGCCTCGCCCTGATCGGGGCGAGGCCGGTGTCGGCTACTTCAACAATGCGCTGTCGAGGTTGAGCTTGTCGGCGGGAATGACCTCCAACTGGGGGTAGTCCTTACGCAGCGCATCGACGAACAGCTTAGCATCGCCGACCACGACGATGCTGGCGCGCGACGGGTCCATCAGCGCGGCGGCGGCGCGTTGCACGGCGGCGGGGTCGACCGCGCTGACGGCGGGGATGTAGCGCTGCAGCTCGGTGACCGGCACGCCCTGCTCGACATAGCCGGCGAGCGTGGCGGCGATGCCGCCGGTCGTCTCGGTGGCGCGGCCGAAGCCGCCGATCAGCACTGCCTTGCGCGTGTCGAGTTCGCTGGCGGTGACGGGCTCGGCACCCATGCGCTTCATCTCGGCGGCGATGATCGCCACCGTCTCGGGCGCGCTGGGATTCTTGGTCGAGGTGCGGCCTGACAGCGAGCCGCCGTCGCGTCGCGCCGACAGCGAACTGCCCGCGCCATAAGCGAGGCCGCGCTTGATGCGGATTTCCTGGTTGAGTCGCGACGAGAAGCCGCCGCCAAGGATCGTGTTGGCGACCGCGGCGGGGTAGTAACTGGAGTCACCGCGTCTGATCGCCTGGCGTGCCACGACGACGCCGGCTTGTCCCGCGCCTGGCATATCGACGACGACGATGCGCGGATTGATGAGTTCGGCGGGAAGCGTAACAACCCACCGCGTACCCAACTTGCCGGCGGGATCCCGCCAGGTACCGAAGTTTCGCTCGGCAAGAGCCCGGGCCGCAGCAGGCGTGATGTCACCAACCATCACCAGCGTCGCGTTTCTGGGTCGCCACGCCGCAGTATAGGCGCCGACCACATCGCGGCGCGTAATCGTCTGCAACGACCTTGGCGTGCCGGACAAGGCATGGCCATATGGACCTTCAGCGAACACCGTCCGCGCCGACACCAGCCCGGCCAGCCGCGACGGATCCTTGATCGTGACGTTGACGCCGTCGATCGCCTGGACGCGGGCGCGCTCGATCTCCTCGGCGGCGAATGCGGGGTGCTGCGCGACATCGGCGAGGATCGCCAGTGCCGGGCCGGCCTGGTCGGCCTTGACGTCGACCGACACGGTCGAGCCGTCCCAATCGGCATTGCTGCCGATGCTGCCGCCGAGCGTCTCGATCTGCTGCGCGATCTGGGTGGCCGATCGCGTCTTCGTGCCCTTGGTCATCAGGTCGGAGGTGAGGCTGTAGAGGCCCGCGCGATTATCGGGGTCGGCCGCGCCGCCGGTGGTGGTGACGAGCGCGGCGGTGAGCAGCGGCAGTTCGTGGCGCTCGACCACCAGCACGGTCAGGCCGTTGGCGAGTTTCATCGTTACCGGCGCCGGGATCGCGGCGGCGACCGGCGTACCCGCCGCCGGCGGGGCGACGCGCTGCGCCTCGCTGGCGGGGGTGAAGACCTCGACCTTGGGCGGCGCGACCAGCGCCTGCGTCACGACCGACGACGCGACGGCGATCGGCTCGTTCTTGCTGCCGGCCGGCGCCATTTCGGCCGGAAGGTAACGGATCGTCGCGGCGCGCTCGTCGCGGAGATACTTGCGCGCGACACGCTGCACGTCGGCGGCGGTGACGCGCGCGACGGCGGCGAGATCGCGGTCGGCGGCGCGCGGATCGCCATCGATGATCGTCGCCTGGGCGATGGTCGATGCCTTGCCCTCGGCGGTCTCGCGCGAGCGCAACACGGTGGTGAGGATCTGGTTGCGCGCCTTGGCCAGTTCGGCCGCCATCACCGGCGCGTCGCGCAGCCGGCCGATCTCGCGGCGCAGCGCCGCCTCGCCGGTCGCGACATCCTTGCCCGAGGCCATGATCGACAGCACGGCGAGGTTGCCTGGGCCCTGCTTCGAATCGACGAAGCTCTCGGCCGACTGGGCGAGCTGATCGCGGTAGACGAGGCTCTGATAGAGCCGCGAGCTCTCGCCGCCGGACAGGATGGTGTTGAGCACGGCGAGCGCGGGGCCGTCAGGATCGCGGTCGGGCGGGATCGGATAGGAGATCAGCACCGCGGGGAGCGGCGTGTTCGGTTCATAGACGGTGCGGCTGACCGGCGCAGTGCGCTCGGGCTCGGTCACGGTGACGCGCGGGATCGACCAGTCGGGTCGCTTGATGGGTGCGAAATACTGGTCGACCCAGGCATCGAGCTGCTTGGGGTCGAAATTGCCCGCCACGACCAGCACGGCATTGTCGGGGCGGTAATAGAGCGCATGGAAGGCGCGGACATCGTCGATCTGCGCGCTGTCGAGATTGTCGATGCTGCCGATCGTGCCGCGCGCATAGGGGTGCGCGCTGTACGAGATCGCCGGGAAATAGAGCGAGAACAGCTTGCCATAGGGCCGGGCATTGGTGTTCTGGCGCAGCTCCTCCTTCACCACGTCGCGTTCCGACGCGAAGCTCTTGGGCTCGACCACCAGGCTGGCCATACGATCGGCCTCGGCGAACAGCAGCCGCTGGAGGTGGTTGGCCGGGATGACCTCGTGATATTCGGTGTAATCGTCATTGGTCGAGGCGTTGTTGTTGCCGCCGACATCCTCGGTCAGCCGGTCCATCTGTTCCGACGCGAGGTTGCGCGACGCCTTGAACATGAGATGCTCGAACATGTGCGCGAAGCCCGAGCGGCCGACCGGATCATTCTTCGAGCCGACATCGTACCACACCTGGACCGAAACGTTCGCCGTGCCGGTGTCGCGAATGGCGTAGACGCGCAGGCCATTGGCGAGGCGACGCTCGGTAAAGGCGATCGGCTTGACCGCGGGTGCTGCGGCTGCCGCTGCGGCGGGACGCGGCGCGTGGCGGACAGGCTGCTTCGCCGTCGCGGCGAGGGGCAGCGCGGCGACGCTGAGCAACAAGGCAACACGGATCAAACGCATCGGGAACTCCGGGAACAGGGAGGGCAGGGGATGGCGGCATGTGTCGGCGGGGCGGGCGCGCGTGTCAATCGGCCGAGACACTTCGCGCTGTCCGCCGGCGCAGCGCCGCTCCCTGTTTTCGCGGGGTAACAGCGAGAAGAACAGGGAGCGTAACAGGGAGTCGCATTTTTTCGCGCGATAACAGGGAGCGGCGAGCGGTGGGCCGGCGCGGCGAAATTCCCTGCAGCAGGGACGCCGGCAGGGAATTTCGTCCATATTTTTTCGCGCGGCGGCAGGGAATGCGGTGGCAGGAACAGGGAGCGTCGCCCGCACGAAACAGGGAGCGAATGCGCCCGCGCGCGGGAACGGTGGGCGGCCGGGGCCGGAGGTGCGGGGCGCGGCGGAGCGAGGCATAGCCGCGCACCATGCCAGCGACGGCCGCACGGGTGAATCACGCGCGCCGCATCAGCCGAAACGCCGGGCGTGGAGGTAGAGCGACAGCTCGCGCAGATGCCGGCCCCAATGGAAATGGAGCAGTCGCAAATAGTGATGCGCGTCGTCGGCGCCGAGATGATCGAAGCGCCACACCGCCTCGGCCATATCGCCGGCGATATCGACGAGATCGTCGATCGCATCGGCGGTGCGCACCGTGCCCGTCGCGGGGCCGAGCGGATCGACGACGGCATAGCGGCCATAGGCGGGAAAGCGCGCGGCAATGATCGCGCGCAGCCCGGCACCGTCACGGCGCGGCGGCTCCTTTATGCCGGTCGCGGCGCGACCCTCGGGCACTTCGTGAAAGGCCAGCGCCAGCTCATCCAGCGCGAGGGCGAGCGCGGCGTCGGTCGGCGGCTCGTCCTGCAGGATGAGATCGAGCATCCGCCACGCGGTCTGGATGATGGGGGCGGCTTTCATGGCGGCGGTGGTGGCATGGGGTGGGGTGCGGGGCAACGGGGGGAGTGGGCGGTTTTTGTCTGCGGGGATTTGGCGATGTTCTTGTTAACTGGCAACGAACCCGCACCGCTTTACTTGCCGCTCAACCCGGCGCGCCGGGTCGCTCCAAGATCATGAAGCTTGCAGTGAGCGTTGCCCGTTTGCGCTGGAGCGGTGAGGCGTCACCATAGTCATAATAAACTTGGCCGCGCAGGCCGCTATCCCACCAAGTGCAGAGGAACGACGGCCCCTTGATGAAATTTGGCACGAATTCGTCGCATGTCGGAGCACTGGGGAAATGGGCAGTGACGGCAGCACGGAACGTTGCGGCCAGCGCGTCGCTGGTTGCAACATCCGCCGATGGCGAAATGCCGGTGAGTATCACGCCGAACAACCGGCCATTGTCGAAGTAGAATGAAGCGCATACCGGGACGCCGGCAAAACTCACCGAGCAATCCCGTAGCGACTCCTCGCCGATCGGCTTCTGCTTCACTGCTTTCAGATCAAGGGTATGGATCGCGATCGGATAGGCTGGCCGCTGCGCTTTGGGAAACAACGCGACGACGTCACTGGGTGCCATGCCGGCCACGGCGCGCTCCCACAGCGGTATGGCCCCCGTCGCGCCGGACGGTTGCGCCGCCGTCAGGGTAAGCGCCGTGATGGTCGCTGCTATCGCGAGCATCGTGTCTTCCCTTCATCATGCCATGTGGCCGCCCAACCTCTATGCCCGGAACGGCAAATATGCGAGTCACGCCATGGCTTGGCGATGCTTCGGAGATGACAGTGAAATACCTTTGGCCTGTCCTGGCCTTCGTTGCTTCATCGGGCGCGCCTGCCGCTGACCGCCCGATTGCGGGACTGAAGATCGGTCCGCTCGATCTCGGGATGACGATGGACGAGGCGAAAGCGGCGCTTCCTCATGCGACACGGAGCGAGAATGGGCCGGTCGCGGCGCCGTCGGCGTTTGAATTGGCCGGGCTACCCATGGACGTGTCCTTCGGAAGACGCACGGATGGCAGGGTGCGGGTGGAGTTGACGTCGCACTGGCCCGTGCAGCCGCGCGAATGCATGGCAAAACTGGATCAGGTGGTCGGTGTGCTCGAACCCATATTCGGCCATTTCCGCCCCGACGAAGTTGGCGGCTACGCGATACGCAAAGCGGGCATCCGATCGACAATGGGCTGGTTCGTCACTCGAGGCTATGGCGGTGGACAGGACGGGCTGGTTCGATCAAGCGCCTTTGTGCGGGGGCCGGGCGAGCCAATCACTGTCAATGTTCAGGCCAATGAGCAGCGCAACCTGAGTCCAGACGCCGATGGCCGACTGGAATGTGATTTGTTCGTCTATCTCGACTACCGGCTCGGAGGTGGGGGTGGGGAATGAGCCCATGGCGCCCGGTGCCTTTCGTGTTCAATAAGGTCGGTCAGGTTTCGTCCCACTAACAATGTCAGCACTATTGGATTTCAATATCCTGGTGATTTCGTCTTCCCTCGTCACCCGATGAAACATCGCCGAGGCCTATCTCGACGCTGGTTGCCGCGTAGAGCAGGCGCGTCTGGGCTGTCTTGATCGCTTCGCGGAAGGCGGCGATCGCAGGTTCACGATCGAGTATCGCAATCAGCGTCCCGCTTTCGACGACGATCAGGAAGGGAGGCCATCGCCGCCGTTGCGTGCGGCGGAGGGCGATGATCGTGCGTCATAAGGCGCGAATGAGCCTGAGCCGGTCATCACCCAGCCGTACGAAACCGTGATGGGCATAGAAGCGCGCCGCCGCTTCGTCCTTGGCATCGACGATCATGGCATAGGCCATGACCTCAGACCGGGTGGCGCGTAGCAGCGCGTCGGCGAGCAGAGCACCGCCGAGCCGCTTTCCTTGATGCGCGGTCGCCACGGCGAGCCGGCCGAGCAGCACGGCGGGGACGACGGGATAGCGCGGGAGCTTGGCGGCCTGATCGGGCGACAACTGATCGAGCACCAGCGACGTGGCGGCGATGGTGTAGAAGCCGGCCACGGCATCGCTATCATCCAGCGCCACGAAACAGGAAGCCACACGTCGTCGCACGTCCTGCGAGATACGCTCGCGAAAATAGCGGTCGAGCGCGGCCGACCCGCTGACGAAGGCGGCGCGATCCTGCTTGCCGAGGAGCGCGACCCGGTAGCTCATTCGCTCTCGCGGATCAGATCACGATGCGCGGCCATTGCACGCTCCAGCGCGGCCGAGACGGCGGGCGGGTTGCCGAGCAGCGCGGCGACACGCTCCTGATCGGCGAGCGACAAGCGGATGATCTGCGCCTCGGCGATGGTGCGCTCGGCTGCCTGACGCGCGGCATCGACCATGAAATCGCTGACGCTCCGGCCTTCGATCTCGGCGGCGCGCTTGACGGCGGCGAGGATGTCGGGGGCGATCCGTGCTTCGATGCGGGCCGTGCGGGGGGATGGATGTGGCATTGGTCGACTCTCATTTGCCAATTTTATGTACGGTGAATTGCCGGACATGGCAAGTATGATCCGATGGCGGAAAGCGCCTCGGACGCTATCAGAAGAAGATCGGTGCCTCGTCCAGGATGGTCAATTTTTCCTCAACGCGGCCAGGCCTGAAGCTTATCGGATCCGACTGTCCCGATAATGCAGCTTTATCGTGCAGGCGAGGATGCCGGGCTCCCGATGAAGCACGGCACACCGAGCGATTGACACGCGGGTGATACGACGCGGAATGATCAAGGTGAGCGGTGGATCACGATTGACTGCCTCATTGGCAGCCCACCCCTCGCTAAAGCGACGGTCTGTGATTGCTTGTTCGAGTTCTTTTCGCGTCGGGCAAAGGCTCTGATCGGCACAAAGCACCGCCAACAGCAGCATTGCCGAGAACATCGCTCACCTCCCTCGTTCCGCCCAGGTCAGCGACTGGCTGGTCAGCAGTGAACAAGCGTATCAAAATTTCGACGTGGTACCAGCTGGATCGGGGAGGAAGCGAGCTTGCGGTCCTATCTCTCCAGTGGTAACGGGCGCGACCATATTATTTCGGACGTGACACGATGACGATCGCAACGATCAAGGCAGCAGGACACGACGCACCGGCATTCGTCGGCGCGGCGTCGCTGCATGCGTCCATCATCTGACACGCCTCCGCACATGGGAGGCCTGGCCTCCCCCTACGTCCTGATGGACCCCGGATGGCCTGGCCTTCCGGGGTTTTTTCTTGGCCGCCTTCGGGTTGGCCGCCGGACGAAGGGAATGGGGCGATGGCCCGACTGACGAAGGCCATGACCGGACGCCATCCGCGCGCGCTGCTGCGTGGCGTCGGGTCATGGCGATTCCGCGACTAGCTACCCTCCAGGCGCATTTCGCCCGGAGGCTCCCTGATGGACCTCTGCGGGCGCGAATTCCTTCGGCTCGTCGGGTCCGCCCGGCGAGTTTTTTTTGTTTTTGCGGGTCCCGCGCTGCGGCGCCGGGCCCGACACCGAAATTGGCGCGCCAATGCCAATGGCCGCCGGGCCCGGCCTGATCAGCCGGGGTTCGGCGGCGCTTCAACGAAGAGAAAGACGATGACCAACAAACTGCATGTGAATGTCGGCACGATCGGACATGTCGACCATGGCAAGACCACGCTGACCGCCGCGATCACCCAGGTCCAGGCGGCACGGCTTGGCGGCATGGCGCTGTCGTTCGACCAGATCGACAAGGCGCCGGAGGAGAAAGCGCGCGGCATCACGATCAATACCAGCCATGTCGAGTATGAGTCGGAAGTCCGGCACTATGCTCACATCGATTGTCCGGGGCACGCCGATTATGTGAAGAACATGATCACCGGCGCGTCGCAGATGGACGGTGCGATCCTGCTCGTCGATGCCACCAAGGGCGCCGCGAAGCAGACGGTCGAGCACATCCTGCTCGCCCGCCAGGTCAATGTCCGGCACATGGTCGTGTTCGTCAACAAGATGGACATGCTCGCAGCCGGAGACCGGGACGACATGAAGGCGTTGATCGAGCTGGAGACCGGCGAGCTGCTGGCATCGCACGGTTACCACGACACCCCGTTCGTGTTCGGCAGCGCGCTTCGCGCGGTCGAGGCGGCGGCACGTGGTGACCTCGACGATCCGGCGGTGCAGGGCGTGGTCGAACTGGTCGCCGCGTTGGACGGGCACATTCCCGATCCGGTGCGCGACTACGACGCCCCGTTCCTGATGCCGATCGAAGGCGTTCACACCATTCCGGGTCGCGGCACGGTCGTTTCCGGCCGGGTCGAGCGCGGCGTGGTGAAGATCGGCGATGCGGTCGAGATCGTCGGACTGGAGCAGCAGGGCACGGTGATCGTGACCGGCACGCAGGCCTTCCGCAAGGATGTGCCCGACGCGCGTGCCGGCATGAATGTCGGGTTGTTGCTGCGCGGCCTGAAGCGTGACGACGTTGCGCGTGGCCAGGTGCTGAGCGCGCCTGGTGCGATCAGCGCGCATGCCTCGGGCCGTGCGCAGATCTTCGTGCTCACGGCGGAGGAGGGCGGCCGTCACACGCCGTTTGCGAGCGGTTACCGCCCGCAATTCTTCTTCGGTGTGACCGACGTGACCGGAGTCATCAATCTCGCCGATGGCGAGGATTTGGTCGCACCGGGCGCGCAGGCCGATATCGGCTTCACGCTGAACCGGCCGGTCGGCATCGAGCCCGGCGTTCGCTTCGCCATCCGCGAGGGTGGCAAGACCGTCGGTGCCGGGCTGGTCACCGAAGTGACCGGCTGAAAGGACCTGCCACGCTCCCGGCCTCCGCCTCGGCGGGGGTCGGGATTTGTGGTGTCAGGCGGACAATGGGGAGTTTCAGACGGGGTGGCTCTTGCCGCCTTTCGTGGTGAATCGTTTCATGTGGCCCCTTCCGTTATAGGGCGTGGCTGGAAAAGGCGGGAAGCGGGCTCCTCGCTCAATATTGTGACCAAGTGAGCGTGGCCGGCCGCGCGCGACGGCGCGGCGGTCGGGCCGTCGATGCGATGCGGTGCAGATCTCGGGGTGCAACCGATTAACCGTCACAGAAATTCGATAGCGTTCACAAGCGCTTTACCCATATCCGCTATTTCCGGCGCACCGTCGGGAGGAATGGGGATGCGCGAAGATTCAGTCTCGATGGTAGAGCGCGGGCGCCAGTGGCGTCGTGCCGCCCGGCCGCTGCTCGCGCTCTGCCTGCTGTTGTCCAGCTCGTGCTCAGCCGCAAATGCGCACACATGGCAATGCCATGCGCGGGAAGGGAGCTTTGCCGATCATGACAGCGCCGTGCCCGAGACCGCGACGCAGTTCACTGGCTCGATGATGATCCGCAAGGCCAATGGGCTCAGCAAATGGCATCCGACGGCGCAGGTCGGCTTTACCGACCTCGGTTTCACCGAGGACGGATGCCATTGCAATGGCATCGTCGCCACCTGGTATCCGGAATATCCCGATTCCTTCCTGGTGTCGCTGTTGGCGGACGGCAAGGAAATCGAGCTCGGCCTCGTGCCCTATGACAAGCCGGTGACGTTCAAGCTCACCTTCGCCCGCGACGGCGCGCTGAAGCTCGAGGTGGGGAGCGGGGTGGCGACCGGGCGATCGGCCATCACCAAACGCAATAATCTGCACATGAGCTGTTCGACCGCCGACGTCGATTTCGACGTCACCTTCGCAACGCCCGTGGAGCAGCGCTCACCCGATCGGTGCCCCTTTGCCGCGCAGGAACAATGGACCGCGGCGGATGTCGATCGGTACTGCAAGGTCCGCCGTTAGTCTGCGTAGGTGCGGCCGGCGCCGGGCGCTTGCCATCCGGCGTGCGATCTGGCTCCTTCAGGGCGTCCCCGTCACGGATAGTGACGATAGCCGGAACGAGTTACGAAATGGGCGTCATAAATTTGCGCAAGGCAACGCGCAGCGACGCCGCTGCCCTCGGCGCCTTGCACGTCGCTTCGTGGCGCGAGGCCTATAGCGACATCATGCCTGATGCGATGCTGGCCGGGATATCGGTCGAGGCACGAACCGCCATGTGGGACGAGGTTCTGGGCGATCCTGAAGCATTTGGCGGGACGAGCGTTTTCGTCGCAGAGGATTCCGGCCGGATGGTCGGTTTCGGTTCGTGCGGCGGGCAGCGCGATCCGGCGCTGGCGCGTGCGGGGTTCGATGGCGAGATCACCGCGCTCTACGTTCTGCGCTCCCATCAAAAGCGCGGCGTCGGTCGCTCGATCATGTCGGCGATGGCGGAACGCCTGTCGGCGCTCGGATATTCGGGCCTTAGCCTGTGGGTGCTGCGCGACAACGTTCCTGCGCGCGCCTTTTACGAGGGGCTGGGCGGAACGATTGTCGATGAGAAGAGCGACAAGCGGTTCGCCGGCGCGCTGGTCGAAGTCGCGCTTGGTTGGTCGGATCTGCCCAGCCTGCGCGGCTGACATAAAGCGGTCATCGCCGGGCGCGCCGGAGGACGTGCGCCCGCGCGCTACACCACCTTCACTGTGCTCATCGCGCAAAAATATATAATTTGATCAATAGATTAGTACGTGTGATCCGTATTGTCACATAAGCGCAATTTTTCTGTCGTCAAATCGTAACAAATGTGTCACCTTTCTGTCTCAAATCACGAAGGAGATGGATGATGATCACGAAATACGCCTCGATCCTTGTCTTGGCGGCCACGCTGGCCACGCCGGTATTGGCCGCACCCAAGTCTGATCCGGCCGCTATGGTCAGCGGCAAGGAGTCGGTCGTCCGGCTCAGCCCCGCTGATGGCGGCGCCTTCATCGAACTCGCCGCCGCTTATCAGCGCGCCGGCCGCACCGCGGACGCCAACAACGCGTTCCGCAAGGCATTGGCGCTCGACAATGTGATGCTCGAAACCCCCACCGGCGCTGCGATCTGGTCGCACGAGGTGGCGCGCGGCGCGCTCGCCCGCACGGTTTCGCTCACGGCACGCTGATCCGGTTCCGGCAGGACGAGCCGTTCGCGGCTCTTCCTGCCCCTCCGGCGCTTCACCGCGCGCTGGCTTGCCTGTTCACGAATAACGTTCCTCGGCCCAGGGATCGCCGCGCAGGTGATAACCGCTGCTTTCCCAGAAGCCGGGCTTGTCGGCGCCGAGCAGGTCGATGCCGTTCAGCCATTTGGCGCTCTTCCAGAAATAGAGGTGGGGGACGACCAGCCGGACCGGGCCGCCATGCGCCTTGGTCAGCGGCTGGCCCTGCCAGCTATGCGCGAGCAGCACGCCGGCGGCGGCGAAATCGGCGAGCGTGACGTTGGTGGTGTAGCCGTCATAGCCGTGGAGCATCAGCGCGGCGGCCTCGTCGCGCGGCTGCACGAGATCGAGCAGATCGTGCGCGGCGACGCCCTGCCAGTCATTGTCGTAGCGCGACCAGCTCGTCACGCAGTGGATGTCGGAGCGTAGATCGGTCTGCGGCAGCGCCATGAACGCGGCCCAGTCGAGCGTCACCGGGCGCTCGACCATGCCGCCGATCTTCAACCGCCAGCGCTCGCGCGACACCTCGGGCTGGCGCCCGAGATCGAGCACCGGCCAGTCGCGGACGATGTGCTGACCCGGGGGCAGGCGTTGATCTTCGGGGCGGGCATGTTGGCCGGTGAGGAACTTGCCCTCGCTTGCCCAGCGGCGCTTCGACGTTGTGAGCTTGGAGGGTTCGACAGGGGGTTCGTCGGGCATGGGCGGGAGTCCTGATCGGCAGCGCGCGGGCGAGCAGACTGGCAGATCGCTGACGCTTCGTCACCGGGGGCGGCGGGCCCGGACACAGTCCCGGCCCGCCCCGGTGTGGCCCGCGCTTCAGCTTTCGATGAAAGCGAGCAGGTCGGCGTTGATGATGTCGGCGTGCGTGGTGCACATGCCGTGCGGAAAGCCGTCATAGGTCTTGAGCGTACCGTGCTCGAGCAGCTTGACCGTCAGCGGGGCGGAATCGGCATAGGGCACGATCTGGTCGTCCGAGCCGTGCATCACCAGCACTGGCACCTCGATCGCCTTGAGATCTTCGGTGAAGTCGGTTTCCGAAAAGGCCTTGATGCAATCATAATGCGCCTTGGCGCCGCCCATCATGCCTTGCCGCCACCAATTGTCGATCACGCCGGGGATTGGTGTGACGCCGGGGCGGTTGAAGCCGTAGAAGGGGCCGGAGGGAACATCGCGGTAGAATTGCGCGCGGTTGGCGACGAGAGCCGCACGAAAGCCGTCGAACACCTCGATCGGCAGCCCGCCGGGATTGGCCTCGGTCTTGAGCATCAGCGGGGGCACCGCGCCGATCAGCACCGCCTTGGCGACGCGGCCGGGCTCGGCGCGCGCGACATAGCGTGCGACCTCGCCGCCGCCGGTCGAATGGCCGATATGCACCGCGCCTTCGAGGTCGAGTGCCTCGGCCAGCTCGATCATGTCGTCGGCATAGCTGTCCATCTCGTTGCCGGTATCGGTCTGGCTCGACCGGCCATGGCCGCGGCGATCATGCGCGACGACGCGAAAGCCCTCTTCGAGGAAGAACAGCATCTGATTGTCCCAGTCGTCCGCACTGAGCGGCCAGCCGTGATGGAAGACGATCGGCGGGGCGTCCCTGGGGCCCCAGTCCTTGAAGAAGATGTCGGTGCCGTCATCGGTGGTGAACATGGTCATCGCGCGATCTCCGGTTGATCGGTTGGGCCCCCGCCCGGCGTCGAACCTATCGCGCGAATCTGACAGGGTGAAGTCGGTGGCGGCCGATCGCGGCCGCCGCGCGAAGGCCGCGGCGACATCTGCAATCAATGCTTGAAACAGTTCTCGCGATGCCACTGCACGAAATGGTGGTGCGGGCGATCCGCAGGCCGGGGCGGTAGCAGCGCGTGCCGGGTCGGATTGACGATAGCGCGAATACTGTCGGGATCGTTTACCTGCCTCGATACCATGATCGACATGTCGTCGGCGAGGCTGATCAGCCCGCGATCGAACATCCAGTGCGCGGTACCCGACAAAGCGAGGCCGTTGCTGACGATGTCTGGTCCGTTTGCCTCGACCGGGCGGATATGTGCCGCCTCGACTTCCGCCCGGCCGCCTCCGTTGATCAATTTCAGGCCGGTAATTGCGCAACGCTCGTCATAGGCGCGCAGGACCACGCGGCGGAACACCCGGTCGCGAACGATGCGCGAGGTCAGGTAGCTTATCCGATCGCGCTCCTGCTCATGCTCGAAGGGGGCGATGTCTTCACGCAGCATGTCGGCGCGGGGCAGTTCGTCGACCCGCGGCAGGAGCGGCGCATCCTGATCGAGGCCAAGGGTAATGATCCGGTTGAAGTCCGCTGGCGAGAGTGTCCGCACCGCCGCCTGGGCGCGTCCTGAGATACGGCCCTGTTCGTTCAGGAGGCCACGCTCGACGACGCCGTCTGCGCCGTTGAACGACACGGGGGTGGCGAAATCGCAATAGCTACCGGGTTCGATCAGCGCGAGGTACATGCCGTTCGCGGTGGGATCGGGGACAATCCGCTCGACCTTGGCGACGGCGAAATAACCGCGGCTGTTGGGCACCCTGCGCGGCTCGAGATAGACGATCCAGTCGCCGACACACGGCGTCGCGCGGCCGAGATACTGGTTCGGGAACTGGTAACGCTCCGACGGACTGTCATCGTAGATCGAGTCGCTACGGTGCATGAAGACGCAGAATGCCATGGTGTGAACTATCATGCTGCATTTTGCGGGTGATGCCAGCAGCATTCGCGCCGCTGGTTCTGCGCGCTATGCCCAGACGGGAGCTTGTGACATGACACAGGGCTGATGACCGTTCCCACATTCGACGCAACGCGCCGCCCATGACCCTCATGGACCGCGCCCGACTGATCCTGCGCTGGCTGTTGGCGGCGATCTATCTGCTCGCCGGCGTGCTGCACGTCTGGGCGCCGCGGCCGTTTCTCGGCATCGTGCCGGGTTGGGTGCCGTTCCCCGATATGGTCGTGCTGCTCACCGGGCTGTGTGAGATTGCCGGGGCGATCGGGCTGATGACGCAGCGTTGGCGCTGGCTCGCGGCGGTGATGCTGGCGTTCTATGCGGTGTTCGTGTTCCCGGCGAACATCAAGCATGCGATCGACGGGCTGGTCTATCACCGCAATACGCTCGGCTGGGGCTATCACGCGCTGCGGCTGCTGCTTCAGCCGGTAATCGTGTGGTGGAGCCTGTTCGCCGGCGGGGTGATCGACTGGCCGTTCGGGCGCAAACGGCAAGCCTGAGCTAGACCCACACCGACGAGCAAGCGCGGCGCGGGTCGCGCGCGGTGCGGCGCCAGCGTTCGATCTTCTGCGCGGTGCGATCGTCGGGGTGCAGCGTGGCGACGAGCGCGGCGGCGGCGCCCTGGCGCTCGAGGATGATCCACAGCATCTCGTAGCGGCCGCCGTCGCGCCGGTCGGCCGGCGTGACAGCGATTTCCGCGGCGATGCGCGGTGCTGCGGCGCTTCCGTCGGCGCCGAGCGTGCACAAGGCGATGAGGCCGCCGACGCGCTGTTCACCGCGGTTTTTGTCGGCCCAGGCCGGAATGCCGGCGATGGCGAGGATACGGTCGAGCGCGGCGGGGCCGGCATCGGCGAGGCGGGTCAGCGCCGCCCAGGCCTTTTCGTGGCGCGCCGGATCGTCCGCCAGCGCGGCGAGGCGGGGGTAGAGTGGCTTCGCCGCACCGGGCGGCAGCGCCTGGATGCCGCGCGCCATGACCTGCACGATGTCGCCGCCGGCGGGCATCGGCGCGTCGCCCAGCCGATCGAGCAGCGGCGCGCCGAGCGGCGCGGCGGCCTCGCCGAGCCGACGGATTGCGCGGCTGAGGTAGAAGAGCTGCGCCGCGTCGAGCCGCGGATCGGCGATGATTTTGGCAAGCGCGGTCACGTCGTCGCCGTCGGCCGGGCCGGATTCGGCGACAGCACGGAGATATTGGTCGGTCAGCGCGAGGCCGGGATCGTCCTTTGGCGCCGTGGGATCGGCGAGCCCGCGCAGCAACGCGTCGGGCAGCGGCCAGCGGCTGCCCGATGGCGGCGCGGCCACGGACAGCGCATAGCCGAACGTGCCGCTCATCACCTCGGGCAGGGTGTAGCGCGCGACCACGCGGGTGGTGCGCAGGAATCCGACATCCTTGAGCCATTCGCCGTCGCGCGAATAGATCCAGGGCACGATCAACGGGCGCGTCGTGGTCATGGTCTGGCGGAATATCGGCGCCAGGCCCCGCGCGGTGCGACGCCATGCCGCGACACGTTGCGCCTGCAGCATGGGGCGCGGCGCGCGCCCTGCATCGGGGAGGGCGATCGGCTGCTCTGCGATCACCAGTTCGGCCGCGTCGAGCGTGGCGGGCGAACGGATCAGGCATTCGCCCGCCGCGATGCGCAGCCGGATCGTGTCGAGCGCGGACGCGGCGCGGGGTTGACCTTGGTCGATCTCGTCGCCGAGCTGCTGCCAGCCATCGGGCTTCGGCAGGTTCGCCGCGGGGCAGCGGTCGTGCTGCTCGATGCGATATGCCACGACCGTCATGTTGCGAAGCGGGTCGGCGGGGTCGCCGGGTCGCCCGACCAGCACCGTCGCGGCCGCCTTGCCGTAGAGCAGGCGCAGGCAATATTGGTGGCAGTCGAGCCGATCGACATCGCGCGCGCGCCAGGCGGGAGCGGCAAAGAGCAGGGCGATGCTGTGTGGCCGGTCGACGACGGGAGGAGCGGCGATGTCGCCGCCGCGCAGCGCAGCGGCGCTCGCCACGAGCGGCTGGTTGACGAACCAGGGCGGAATCACCCCCACGGCGACGGTCAGCATGAGCGCGGCAGCCCAGCGCCACCGTCCCGGCCAGAGCAGCCCGAGCGCGAAGACGAGGCTGTAGCCGAGCAGGCTGGGCGCGGCGAGCAGCATCAGCCCGGGCACGATCAGGAAAAGTGCGATGACCGTCAGTGTCTGCGACGCAAGGCAGATTGCCGAGAGAATCGCCAGGAAGACGATATAGCCGGTGAAGGTCCAGTTGCGTACGCCCATGGCGCGGCCCTAGCCGATCTGGATTAAGGGCGTATTGCGAAAGGGTTGGCGCGCGACCTGTCGCCGCGCGCCACGCCCCGATTCAATCCATCAGCTTGCGTTGCAGATAGGTCATGGTCAGCGCGGTGGTGCGCGCGCTCTGCTTCAGGTCGGCGCCCGAGCCGTGGCCGCCCTCGGTATTCTCGTAATAGAGGAAGGGCAGTTTCAGCTCCTCCATCCGCGCGGCGAACTTGCGGGCGTGCTGCGGGCCGACGCGGTCGTCCTTGGTGGTGGTGAAGATGAACGGCTCGGGATAGGCGCCGCCCGCCTTGAGGTTGTGATAGGGCGAGGTCTTCTGCCAGAAGGCCATCACCGCCGGGTCGGCGTTGACGTCGCCATATTCGCCCTGCCACGAGGCGCCGGCGGCGATCTTCGAGATGCGGATCATGTCGAGCAGCGGCACCTGGATGACCACCGCGTTCCACAATTCGGGGTGCTGGGTGAACTGCACGCCCATCAGCAGGCCGCCGTTCGAGCCGCCCTGGATACCGAGCCGGCGCGGGCTGGTGATGTGCCGCGCGATCAGGTCGCGCGCCACGGCGGCGAAATCGTCATAGATGATCTGGCGCTTGGTCCCGAGCCCGGCCTCGTGCCATTTCGGCCCGAACTCGCCGCCGCCGCGGATATTGGCGAGCACAAAGGCGCCGCCGCGTTCGAGCCACAGCTTGCCGTTGGTGGCGGAATAGTTCGGTGTCTCGCTCACCTGGAAGCCGCCATAGGCGGTCATCAGCGTCGGTGTGGTGCCGTCATATGTGATGTCCTTGCGATGGACGACGAAATACGGGATCTTCGTGCCGTCGCTCGATGTCGCCTCGAGCTGCTCGACGACATCGTTCGAGGCGTCGAACTTGGCCGGCAGCGTCTTGACCGGAGCGAGCGTGCCCGCCGCGGTGTCCGCGAGATAAAGCGTCGAGGGCGTCAGGAAACCCGCGACATTGACGAAGGCGAGGTCCGAAGTGTCGTCGGTGGCGCCATAGCCGATGTCGAGATTGTCGGGCAGCGCGAGCCGCCGGCTGGTCCAGCCGCCGCCGGCTTTGGGGGTGTAGACCCAGGCGCGACCGCGGACATTTTCGAGCGTCGAGATCAGCAGCTTGCTTTTGGTGGTGCGCACGCCGTCGAGCGAATCGCGCGGGCCCGGCGCCCAGATCAGCTTCGGTTTGAGCGCGCCGGGCGCGGCCTTCAGCGCGGCGAGATCGAGTTCGGCGACCGCACCCGCCGGCAGGCTGATGCCGCCCGCCGTCCACGCCTCGTCGAGCTGGACGATGACGCGGCCGGCGACCAGCCCGACCAGGCTGACCTTGTCGGGGATCGCGACCTTCTTCGTGCCGGCGCCGGTAACGATGAAGGTCTGGTGGTGGAAGGTGTCGAGCGGGCGCTCGATAAAAGCGAGTTGGCGACCTTGCGCGTCGCGCAGCACGTCGGGGCTGACGCCGTAACCGCCATCGGCCTTGTTGCCGCGATAGACCTCGACCGCTGCCGCCAGCGTCGCGCCGCGCGTCAGGCGCTTGACGACATAGGGATAGCCCGACTGGGTCAGTTCGCCGGGCGAAAAGTCGGTCGAAACTAGCAGATGGTCGGCATCCTCCCAGGCGACGCGGTGCTTGCCGCGCGGCAGGTGGAAGCCGCCCGGGACGAAGCTGGCGGTGTCGAGGTCGAACTCGCGCACCTCGACCGCGTCCTCGCCGCCGTCGGACAGCGAGACGAGGCAACGTTTCTCGTCGGGGCGCAGGCATTGCAGGCCCTTCATCACCCAGCTCTTGCCCTCGGCCTTGCCGAGCGCGTCAATGTCCAGGACGGTGGTCCAGTGCGGCGTGGCGCTGCGGTAATCGGCCAGCGTGGTCTTGCGCCAGATGCCGCGCAGATGCTCGGGGTCCTGCCAGAAATTGTAGATCGCGCCGTGCACGAAGCTTGGCGCGGGGATGCGATCCTTGGCGCCGGCGATGGTCAGCGCCTGGTCGTAGAAGCCCGCATAATGCGGGTCGGCCTGGAGCAGCGTGGTGCTCGTCGCATTGTGCGCATTGACCCATTCCATCGCGCGCGGCGACGATACCTCTTCCAGCCAGACATAGGGGTCGTCGGGTGCGGCTTGGGCGATAGCGGCGAGGGGCAGGGTGGCGGCGGCAAGCAGGGCGATCGGCAAGAGGCGCATCGGATAATCCTGTGGTGAAGCGGGCAGCTTAGCGTTTCCGGTCGGGGTGGCAACGTGCCCGAATAGGAGAGGTTCAGCGCGGCGGCGTCGCGGTGCGCGCGAGCAGGTCGGCGAGGTCGGCCCGCCAGTTGACCGCCCATGTGTGCGTGCCATGGCCATGCGTGTCGGCGGTCTCGGGGATCAGGCGAAAACGCGCGTCCTTCATGCGCTTCACCGCCTGCGCGGGATAATCGAGATTGCGCGGGTTGATGAAATCGTCGGCGGAATTTATCCAGCTGACGGGCGCGGTAATCGCGTCGAGCCGCGGCCATGGGTTATAGGTTCGCGAGGCATCGACCTGGTAGATCAGGTCATTGGCATCGAGCGTGGCGATGGCGCGGGTGACACGGTCGCTGGCGAAGGCGGAAGCAGCATCGCGTGTCGGGTAGAGCTGCTGGAAGTTAAGCGGCGCGGCGCCGGCGACGAACAGCAGCGATTCCGCGGTGCGCAGCCCCTGCAATGGCTGTGTCTTGTACTCGCCGCCGGCCCAGGCCGGGTCGCTTTCGATGCCGTCGATCAGCAGCTGGCGCCACATCCGGTTGAGGCCGGCGAGCGCGACCGGCTCGCACGCCAGCGGCATCAGCGCGCGCATGTAACCGGGGTGGGCCTCGCCCCACACCAGGCTGTGCATGCAGCCCATCGAGGTGCCCATGATCAGCCGCATCCGCTTGATGCCAAGGCCATCATGGAGCAGCCGATACTGGCCCTCGACCATGTCGGCATAGTCGTATTTGGGGAAGCGCATGTGCAGCCCGTCGGACGGCTTGGACGAGCCGCCATGGCCGATGCCGTCGGGCAGGATGATCCAGTAGCGCGTGATGTCGAGCGGCTGGCCGGGGCCGTAGAGCAGGTCGGCGAATTGCGGGGCGAGGAACTGGCGGCCGGTGCCGCCGGTGCCGTGGAGGATCATCACGGCGTTGTCGATCTCGCCCGCCGCGTTGCGGTGCGGCTGGCCGAGCATGGCGTAATGGAGTTTAAGCTGCGCCAGCGTCTCGCCCGAGGCGAAGCGGAAGTCCGGCACCACGAAATCGCCGTCGCGCGTCGGCCAGGTCCTGGCGGCGGCGGGGGCTGATGCCGGGGTGGCGGTTGGCGGGGATGGCGCGGCGGCTGGGGTAGCGGCCTGGGCGGCGAGGAGCAGGAACAGCGACAGCATCGCGCGATTGTGCGCGTTTGTCGCGGGGGTGCCAAGGGGTGTCGGCCCGCGCTATGACGGGAATCGGCCGGATCGCGCGATCGTCGGCCAGGGAGATGAGGGGGAGAGATCGATGCGCGTTTCGCTGTTATCGCTTGCCATGATGTCCGCGCTGTTCGCCAGCCCGGTTGCCGCCGCGCCGGGCAATCGCTGCGCGGCGCTGCGCCCGGCCATGACGGCCACCCAACGCGCCGCCGATGCCGCGCTGGTTACGCGGGTCGGCAAGCAGAAGGTCACCGCTGCCCAGGTCAGCCATGTCCTCGCCGAGGGCGACTGGCGGCTGATATGGGCGACGCCCGCCGATGCCGAGCGCGGGGTGTTCTTCTTCCACCGCGTCGGGCGCAAAGGTTACCGGCTGGTCGACACCTGGGGTGGGGTGATCGCGCCCGACGATCGCAGCGGCTCGGTTGCCTGGGCGCAGGCGCGCGCCGGGCACCCGTCGCGGCGGCTGGCGACATGCTTCGTCGATGCGGTGATGGCGGGGAAGTAACGGCGAAAGGCCCTTTGGTCGGTCTGCGGGAATACTGTGCCGGGAAGCAGGCTAGCGGCGTTCTCTTGTTGGCTTCCCCGGCGAAGGCCGGGGTCCAGTTGGGGGACGCTGCGACCGGCGTTGCCGCTCATCATATCCATCATCCCGACTGGGCCCCGGCCTTCGCCGGGGAAGGAAGGATAGACACGGCATGTAATCAGAATTCTTGCCCGATGCTCTAGCCGGTCGACAACTCCGCAGCCCTGCGCGTCAGGCGCTCGGCCTCGTCGATCAGCTGCGCGGCATGCAGTTCGACCTTTTCGCCGACCGCAATGGTCAGGCAATTGAGCGCTTCACGGTGCAGGCGGGCGGCGCGATCGCGGGCGCGATCGGCCTTGGCCAGGGTGTTCACGCTCGCCTAATGCGTACCGGATCAATCGGTTCCGCAATGATGTTGGCAGTTTTGCCGGCTCCGGCCGAGCGGCCCTAGATTGCCGCCGGACTGTTCGAAAAGACGAAGGTCGAGCCGACATAGGAGCGCACGACCTTTTGCGGCATCAGCCGCAGCGCCTCGGCGATGAACACCTCGCCGGTGCAGTGCATCGGGATGATCCAGGTCGGGTCGATGCGCGCGAACTCGGCGACGGTGCGGCGCGCCTCGTCGGCGGTGCGCGGGCGGACGAGGTGGAAGCCGCCGATCACGGCATGGACCTTGTCGATCCCCGACACCGCCTGCGCGCGGCGCACCGAATTGATCACGCCGCGATGGCTGCACGAGGCGATGACGACGAGGCCGAGCCCCTTGACCGCATAGCAGGTTGCCAGTTCGTGCTCGCCATCATCGGCCAGTTCGGCCTGGTTGCGCTTGGCCGGATCGAGCAGCGTGCGATCGCAGCCGATGCCGGGGCGCATCCGCGTCGGGATCGCGGCGCGTTCGAAGCTGTCGAGCGGGATGACGCCGGTGGTGAAGGCATGGTCGGCGACGATCCGCGGTGCCGGGTCGATCCGCACGTCGAAGCCGGCGCGGGCCAGCGCGACGCGGTCGAGCGCGCCCATCACCGGGGGCGGATCGCCGACCATCGCGATACGCTCGCAAAAGGTCTCCTCGCCGCCGACGGTCAGCGGGAGATGGCGGCTTCGCGTGGGATGCGCGCCGAACAGGCCGGCGAACCCGCCATAATGATCGAGATGGCCGTGGCTGAGCACTGCGGCGTCGATGCGCGCCGGATCGATGCCGAGCAGCCCGAGATTGTTGGCCAGCACTTCGCGCGAATAGCCGAAATCGACCATTACTTCGCGGCTTTGCGCACCACGCCGGGAGGCGGCGAGCAGCGACAGGCCGAATTCGCCGAGCAGCGCGTGCGGCAGCATCCGCGGCATGTGCTGCGTCCCGCCATTGCCGGCGCGCAGCACCTTCATTCCCGGCAGATCGAGATTTTCGAGGAACGGGCCGAAGGTCGCACTGTCGGTGACGACCTGGACGCTGAGGCTGTCGACCTCGGGAACGGCGAGCAGCGCCGGCGCGGGCACGGCGCGGGCGACGGTCGCGCCGAGGCCAAGCGCGGCGGCGGCGATCGCCGCGCGCCGCGTGATGCTGCCATGAAGAAGATCTTCCATCTTTTTCCGACTCCTCGGTGCCCATGTTAGCAGGTCTGCCGGCCGGCGAAAGGCGAGGTCGCGCGCCCTGATTGTGAGGTTGCCGCTGCGCCGGGCGCCGCCTAAGGGCTCGCCCGGTGTCCATGCCCCCCCAAACCCGCCCGATCGACGCTCGGCTGACCTTAGTCTTTGCCGTCGCGTGCGGCCTGATGGTCGCCAATCTCTATTACGCCCAGGCGCTGGTCGGCGAAATCGCGCCCGCGCTGCGGCTGCCGCCGGGCATCGCCGGGCTGGTCGTGACGCTGACCCAGATCGGTTACGGCGCCGGGCTGATGCTGATCGTGTCGCTCGCCGACCTGGTCGAGAATCGCCGGCTGATCCTCGTCATGGTCGCGGGCGCCGCGCTTGGCCTGACGGGGGTGTTCCTGTCGCGCGACGCGGTAAGCTTCCTGCTGTTCTCGTTCGTCACCGGCTTCTGTTCGGTCGGCGCACAGGTGATGGTGCCGCTCGCCGCGCATCTCGCGCCTGATGCCAAACGCGGGCAGGTGGTCGGCAATATCATGGCGGGGCTGATTACCGGGATCATGCTCGCACGCCCCGCAGCAAACGCGTTGGCGGCGGTCGCGGGGTGGCGCGCAATCTTCGCTGTTTCCGCCGTTTTGATGGTGGTGCTCGGCCTGGTGCTGGCGCGGCTGTTGCCGACGCGCAAGCCGCGGCCCGGCATGCATTATGGTGCGATCCTCGCTTCTAGCCTGTCGTTGCTGGTGCGCACCCCAACGATCCGCCGCCGCGCCGCCTATCAGGTGCTGCTGTTCGCGACCTTCAACCTGTTCTGGACGGCGATTCCGCTGCTGCTCGGCGACCGCTTCGGGCTCGGCCAGATCGGCATCGCGCTGTTCGCGCTGGCCGGTGCGGGCGGTGCGCTGGCCGCGCCGATCGCCGGGCGGTTGGGCGACCGGGGCTATATCCGCGCGGGCACGGCGGTGGCGCTGGTCAGCGCGGTGCTGGCGATGTTCGGTGCGGACTGGGCGGCGGCGGCGCACGGCCTGATCCTGCTCGCCGCGATGGCGGTGCTGCTCGATGCCGCGGTCCAGTTCAACCAGGTGCTCAGCCAGCGCGTCATCTATGGGGTTGCGCCCGAGGCGCGGGGACGGGTCAATGCCAGCTACATGACCTGCATGTTCATCGGCGGCGCGGCGGGGTCGACGCTCGCGTCGCTCACCTATGCCCATGGCGGCTGGACGACGACCGCGCTGAGCGGGGCGGCGCTCGCGGCGCTGGCGTTGGCACTGTTCGTGACCGAAGGGCGGCCCGGCGCCCGCGCCACCGCTTAGGCGCGGCCATTGCCGAAGCGCACGGGCCGCGCCTGGATGCGTCGCCCTTGCACTTACTGTATTATATAAGTAACACGCATCGGATGAACATTCTCGCGCTCGATTCCGTCCGCAAATCCTATGGCCGCACGCTGGTGCTGGACGATGTCAGCATCGGCTTTCCGGTTGGGCTCACGCTGCTGACCGGGCCGAGCGGTGCCGGCAAGTCGACCTTGCTGCGCCTGCTCGCCACCGCCGAACGACCGACCAAGGGCCGCATCCTTTGGGACGGCGTGGCCTTGCCGGCGGGCCGCGCCGCGCTGCGCCGGTCGCTGGGTTATGCGCCGCAGGCGGTCGACCTGCCCGATGATCTCAGCGCGCGCGGCTTCGCGCTGCACATGGCGGCGTTGAAAGGGCTCGATCTCGCTGCCGCCGACGGCCAGTTCGGCGCGATCACCGCCGCGATCGGGCTGCACGGCGATATCGACAACCGCATCGCCACTTTCTCCGGTGGGATGCGGCGGCGGCTGATCTTCGCCCAGGCGCTGCTCGGCGCGCCGCGCCTGCTGGCGCTCGACGAGCCGACCGCCGAGCTGGACGGCGAGACCGCACGCAAGGTCGGCGCGCTGATCCTCGAAGCGGCGAAGTCGGCGGCGGTGGTGATGACCACGCATCTCGCTGAGGAACTCGCGCCGCACGCCGTGGCGGTGCTGCGCGTCGAGGGCGGACGGGTGCTGCCGGCATGAGCGCGGTCGCCGTCGTGCGGTCATCCCTTGGCACCAGCCTGACGCGCTATCGGCGCAGCTGGGGGCTGTGGCTGTTGCTGATCCTCGGACCGGTCGGGGCGCGCTTCATGGTCGCGCGCGACGATGGATCGGGCGTACAGATCGCGCTCGGCAACCATCTGCCCGTGATGACATCGGCGGTGCTCGGGGTGTCGCTTGGCATCGTCGTGTCGACGTTGCTGCTGCCGATCGGCTTTCTCTACCTCCGCGCCAACGTCACGCGGCGGCAGCCATGGCAGATCGAGGAGGTCACGCCCGCGTCGCGCGTCGCGATCGCGCTCGGGCGGTTCGGCGCCGATGTCGCCATATTGTTCGCGATGCTCGCGACGCTGACCCTCGCGGGCTGGTTGCTCGGTTGGCTGATCGTCACCGGCCCGCTCGACATCGTGCAACTGAGCCTCACGCTGTGGCTGGTCGCGGCGCCGGCGGTGATGGGGATCGCCGCGTTGCGCATCTTGTTCGATGCCGTGGCGCTGACGCGGCGCGGCCTGGGTGAGTTGCTCTATCTCATCCTGTGGATCACGTCGCTCGCTGGGCCCGCCGCGGTGGAAGGGGCGCGATCGAGTTTCGCGACCAATTTCGCCGATTTTCCCGGCTTCTATCGTCCGCTGGTCGGCCCCGTCCCGACGGCGCACGACAATATCGCGATCGGCGGCAGCGACCGGCTCGCGCCGGGCCGGGTGCCGCTCGACGTGATGGCCGGGATTACGGCCCCAGGCTATATCGCCTCGCGCCTCGCCTGGGCGCTGATGTCGGTGGTCGTCACGGTGTTCGCCGGGCTGATCTACCGCCCGCATCGGCCGCGCCGCAAGGCCGCGCGACGCGGGATCGTCGCGCGCCTGCTCGCCGCGCCGCCACCGAAGCCGGCCGATCCCAATGCGGCGCAGGCCGGACGGGCAGCATTCGCGTTCGGCAATCTGGCATGGGCGGAATTCCGGCTGATTGGCTGGGGGCGCCCGTTCCTGCTGCTGGCGGTATCCGCTGCCCTTGCGGGGCTGGCCGGCGACTATCGCCATATCGGCAGCCCGGCGGCGGCACTGCTGCTGATCTTCGCGATTGCCGGCCATGCCGGCCGGAGCGAGGCGAGCGGCTTGCTCGCGTTGACGCGCACGGCATCGCAATCGCCGCTCGCCCGGCGGGTCGCGTTCGTGATGGCGGGCGTTGCCTGGGCTGTCTTGTTTGCCGCACCCGCAGCACTGCTCAACCTGTCAGCTCGACCGCTAACGCTCGCGGTTTTCACCGGTGCGACGACGGCGCTGGCCGCGAGCGTGTTGGCGGCGATCAGCCGCTCGGCGTTCGCGCCCCGGCTGGTGTTGCTGATCCTGTGGTATGGCTATTTGTCGTCGTAACGCCGGTAACGTGGCGCTATTTCTTGCGTTGCTGCGCGTAGAGCAACGCGGCGGCGAGTGCGGCGGAGCCGATCGCGACGCCGGCGGCGGCAATCGGCCAGACGCGGTTGCGCGCCGGCTCGGGGGTGCCGGCGGCGGCATCCTGGTGGCGCTTGGCGGCACGCGTCGCGGCGATGATCTCGTTGCTGTCCTTACTGTCTTCCTTATCGGGCACGCTTACTCTCCTCTGGTTCCGCGGTAACGCGCCCTGAACGCATCGGCAAACGCGGTGATCCGTGTTTCGGCGATGGCGGCGCGCAGATCGGCCATCAGCGCCTGATAGAACCACAGATTATGCTCGGTCATTAACATCGCACCGAGAATTTCGCCTGAGCGAACGAGATGGTGGCAATAGGCGCGGCTCCATGTCGCGCAGGTCGGGCAGGCGCATTCGGGGTCGAGTGGTCCCCGGTCCTCGGCGAACTTCGCGTTGCGGATGTTGATCGGGCCGGTGCGGGTAAACGCCTGCCCGGTGCGGCCCGAGCGCGTCGGCATGACGCAGTCGAACATGTCGATGCCGCGCTCGACCGCGCCGACGATGTCGTCCGGCTTGCCGACGCCCATCAAATAGCGCGGCTTGTCGGCGGGAAGCTGGCCGGGCGCGAAATCGAGGCAGCCGAACATTGCCTCCTGCCCCTCGCCCACGGCGAGGCCGCCGACGGCATAACCGTCGAAACCGATGTCGATCAGTGCATCGGCCGATTGCCGGCGCAATCCCTCGTCGAGCGCGCCCTGCTGGATGCCGAACAGCGCCGCGCCGGCGGCATGCTCCTCGCCGCCGTCGAAGGCGGCACGACTGCGCTTCGCCCAGCGCATCGAGCGTGCCATCGCCGCTTCCTGTACTTCGGGCGTCGAGGTGGTGGGGACGAGTTCGTCGAACGCCATGACGATGTCCGAGCCGAGCAGCCGCTGGATCTCGATCGAGCGTTCCGGGCTGAGCAGGTGACGCGAGCCGTCGAGATGCGACCTGAACGCTACGCCCTCTTCGGAGCGCTTGGTCAGGTCGGCGAGGCTCATCACCTGATAACCGCCGCTGTCGGTGAGGATCGGTCGGTCCCAACCCATGAAGCCATGCAGCCCGCCGAGCCGCGCGACACGCTCGGCGCCGGGGCGCAGCATCAGGTGATAGGTGTTGCCGAGGATGATGTCGGCACCGGCGGCGCGGACATCGGCCGGCTTGACCGCCTTGACCGTCGCGGCGGTGCCGACCGGCATGAAGGCCGGCGTGCGGATCTCGCCACGCCGCATCGCGATGGCGCCGGTGCGGGCTTTGCCGTCGGTGGTGGTGATGGAGAAGGCGAAACGGGGGGGCATTGTCACGAAGGTGCCATGCCGTTTGGGGTGGGGATTGTCGAGGGTTTCGGGTGTTGGGGTCGCGGAGGTGTCAGTCGGCTGTCACCCCGGTTGCGACCGAATGGCGATTGCGTTAGCCCGTCGCATGATCGGACCATTTGAACAGGGCCATTGGACCGCGCTGAATGGCAAAAGTTCCTTCCAAGGGCTGATCGCCGGCGGCCAGAGCGTCGTCGCCGCTCCTTTCACCGATTTCGACGGCGACACTCATCCCGCGGGAGAGGCCTGGACCTTTTTGGGATCAGCTTTCCAGCCGCACGATGATGGGCTGTCGCTGTTTGTGTCACTCGACGGCAGGCAGGAGTGGCAGATCCGTTTGCAGTGGCGGGCAGAAGCCCAGGCTGAAATTCTCGATGACTTGGGCCGATATATTCAGTCGGCGAGTGGCAGCTAAGCACCACGTTTGCCCGCATCTGCCCCCGCCCCCGCCCTCCATCGCGCGTACCAGGCCGACGGGTTGGGATTGCCGGGAGTTCGAGTGTTTGGGTCGAAGTGGCAGCCCGGCCACCCGCACCATTGGCGAAGATAGGCCAGGATGCTAAATCGTCACCATGTGGGCAATCCTGCTTATGTCGGCCTCGATGGCCTCGGGTGAATCGACGCTACACATCAAGGTTGATCCGACCGTGGGCGGTCTGATCTTGCCTTATGTGCAATGTGTTACAGCCCATGACTATGGCCTGCCGCCTGGTAGCGTCAGAGTTGCGTTCGCAGCCTGCCGCGCCGATCGGAATGGCGTTGTGAGGCGGTCGCGCGGCGCCGGGAGCCGAATGCGCATCAAGGCGGCGCTCGCGGACTTCGAAACGCAGTATCTGCGGCTTAAGCTCGCCAGCGTAGATCGTCGAGACTAGCTATCCTTGCTCGGGCGCCGGGTTGCATTGAAGCGGATGCGCGAATTTCCCGATGTCACATTGCTGTGGCGCCGGTGCGGCCAGCGCTAAAGATCTGACCCCGTCCCATCGTACTGTGATATGCCATCTTCCATGTCGGCGGCGGCCGACCCGCTGGACGTCAGTTCGGAAATGAATTTCCACACCGACCAGACCATCAGCCCAGCCACAGGAAGAAGCAGCAGCATTTTCACAGGACGAATGTAGTACATGTTCGCGTGGCCACAACGCCGCCCCTATTCATCGGGTGGCCGTGTAGGCGCCTGCGCGAACCAGGCGCGCGCGCGTGGATCACCGACTACTTCACGCGTCAGTCGCCTGGCGCGAAGCGATCGAGCAACTCCAGAAACATCGCCTGCGCGGCGTCGCGCGCGACATCGTCGGGTAGCGGGCCACGGTCGGCGGCCTGGGCGAGATCATATTCGCTCGTGATGAAGCTGGCGATCGCCGGCGGGATCGGCGCCGTGCCTAGCTCGCGTGTGCGCGCCTTGCGCTCGATCAGGTCCGCGACGATCGCGGCGACCTCGCCCGGCGGTGCGCTCTCGGCGAGCAACTGGGCGAAGTTCATCGGCGGCAGGCGCCCCGCATGGTGCCGCATCCAGCGCAGCGCGGCGGCCGGCCGCAGCGCATAGAAGAGCTTCTTGCCCGGCATCTCGCCGCCATCGGCATGGCGTGTCCATTGCCGCTCGCCGAGGTGGAGATAATGGCGCGCGATCAGGCCGCGCGGCGCGATCCTTTCGGCAAAGGCATCGAGCGTGTCGCGAAAGGCCGCGTCGCCGCGATAGGCGATCGGCGAACGCAGCCATTCGATCACAACCGCATTGCCCTTGACGATCAATCGCAACGCCTTGGCGACGTCCCAGCCATTGACGTCGAGCAACCCATCGAGCGGCGTCTCGATCACGTCGCGCGGCGCCCATAAAGCGAGATAGTCGCTGCGCCGCCGGAGGTAGAGGAAGCGGCAGTCATAGTCGCTGTCGGGCGAGGCAAAGCCCCAGGCGCGGCTGCCGCTTTCGATGGCGAGCGGGATGGCGACGCGCTCGTCGCGCACCACGGCATCGAGCCGCGCGTCGATCGCCGCGACCTCGTCGGTGGCGAAACTTTCGGGAATGGAGCGCAGCGCGGACATGGCGCTCCGCTTTGCCGCGCACGCCCTGCCTTGTCGAGCGCCTACCACACCGGCGGCAGCAGCGCCCAGCTGCGCGCGCGATACGCCGTCCAGGCCGCGCCGAAGCGCCGGGCGAGCGCGGCTTCCTCGATGCGGATGCGGTGGGCGAAGGCGAGGCCGGGGACGAGCAGGATCGTCGCCAGCGACGCCGCATTGTCGAGCGCGAGGCCGAAGCCGAGGCACGTCACCATGGCCCCGGCATAGGATGGGTTGCGCAGCCGGGCATAGGGGCCGTGCGCGATCAGCCGGTGATCGTCGAGCATCGTCACCTCGGTGCGGAAGAAACGCCCGAGCGTGCGCACCGACCACAGCCGCAGCGCGATGCCGCTCCACATGATGACCATGCCGACGACGAGCGCGACGTGGCGCGACAGCGGCAGGCGCGCGGCGGGCAGGTGCAGCGCGAAGTTGACCGCCGCGACGATCGCCGCAACCATCGCGACGATGATCACCACACGGCTGCCGTGATCGGCCGCCACACCGCCCGTCGCGCCGGGATCACGCCGGAAGATGACCAGTTCGCTCAGCGCCCAGCCAACGTAACTCATCCAGAACAACGCCATCAGCACGGCCCATTCGCTCTCCCAGTGTATTGTTATAATAACACGCGTGCTGCCGGCACGCAATGACGGGGACGTGATGGTGTCAGGTGTTGGCCGTCGGTGCGCGTTGATCGAAGCGATATTCGCGGGCGATCTCGGTCGCGCGCTGTACCGCTGCCTCCATGGCGCTGCGGTCCATGTCCTTGCCGGCAATCAGCAGGTAGCCTTGCGCGACGACATCGCCGGCGGTCGCGGCGATGATGAACCAGGCGACTGCCTCATGCGCATCGGCGGCGACGCCTTCACCGTGCAGATAGACCACGCCGATCTCGTTGAAGGCAGGGACGTTGCCGCGCCGCGCCGCGCCGCCTCCTGATAGGCGAGCAGCGCGCCGGCGTAGCTTTGCGGCACGCCGCGACCGGTAGAATACATCACGCCGAGGCTGACATAGGCATTGGTGAAGCCCTGCGCGGCCGATTTGCGAAACCACGCGACGGCCTGCGCGGGGTCGCTCGCGACGCCATCACCTGTGTCGAGCATCACGCCGAGCCGCCATTGCGCGTGCTTTTGTCCGGCCTCGGCGGCGCGGCGATAGATCGTCGCGGCGCGGGCCTTGTCGACGGCAACCCCGCGCCCCTCGTCATAGAACCAGCCGAGAAAATCGAGCGCCTCGGGGTCGTTGGTCGCGGCGCTCTTATCGACTGCGGCGAGGGCTTCTGCCGTCTTGCCATGAGCGAGCAGATCGCGCCAGGTCGCGACCTCGGCGGCAGAACCAAGCGATGCGAGCATGGCGAGCGCGAACAGCAACCGCATAGTCTCCTCCCGTCGCCGACCGCGCGGCTCGGTACATCGCTATGCCATGCAAGCCGGCTCCGGCGTCAGCGCCGCTTCTTTCCGCCGCGCTCCGGCCCTCCGCCGCCGGTGCTGGCGCGGATCGTCAGCAGTTCGGCGCGGGTCAGCACGCCGTCATGGTTCTTGTCGAGCCGGTCGAAGGTGCGGGCCAGTTCGGCCTGCAATTCGGCCAGCGTGATGCGGTTGTCGCCATTGGCGTCGACGCTGAACGGGCTGGGCAGGGCGTTGGCGTCGCCGAGCCATTTCAGCGCCCAGTCGCTGTACCCGATATAGCCGATCGACCCGCTGTGCGTCTCGTCGACCGCAGCGAAGCTGCGCGTCACGCAGGTGGTGAGCTCGGCACGGGTGACGTGGCCGTCGCCATCCATATCGCAGGCGGCGATCATCATCGCGACCGGCTCGACCACCATCGTTGGCGGGGTGGAGGGCTGGGGGGCGCCGGCGGCGGTGGGCGGGGCGGGCGGCGGTGGCGCGGTTTGCGCGGTAGCGGGGGCGGCGAGCAGCAGGGCGATCGGGAAGAGAAGGGGCATCGGTCGTCCTTGCGTTCGGAGGGCTTGCCCCTTCTCTACATCGCCCGCGCCTGACAAGACCATGAATGATCGATGCGACCCGGATCGGTAGCGGCGAAGCCGGTTGCACGGTCGCGCCATCGCGGTAGGCTGACGCGATGACGCTGCCGACCAGAGACCTGCTTGCCGGCGCGGCGGTCGCGGGGATCATGCTGCCCGAGGCTGTCGCTTATGCCGGGATCGCCGGGCTCGCGCCGGCGCATGCTATCGCCGCGGCGGTGGCGGGCGGGCTGGCCTATGCCGCGCTCGGGCGCAGCCGTTATGCGATCGTCGCGCCGACCTCGTCCTCCGCCGCGATCCTCGCAGCGGCGCTCGCCGCGCTGCCGGTGGCGGGCGGGGCGCTGGTCATCGCGGTCGTCGCGCTGGTTGGGGTGATGTTCGGTGTGGCGGCGCTGTTCCGGCTCGGTGGGCTGGCCGGCTTCGTCTCGCGGCCGGTGCTGCGCGGTTTCGCCTTCGGCCTCGCGGTGACGATCATCGTCCGCCAGTTGCCGGCGATCGCGGGGGTCAAGGTGCCGGGCGGCAACATCGCGCTGGTGCTGCTCGGCCTCGCCGAACGCATCGGCACGGTGCATGTCGCGAGCCTGCTGGTCGGGGCCGGCGCGCTGCTCGCGCTGTTGCTGCTGCGCCGCGTCAAGGCGTTGCCCGGGCCGCTGATCGTGCTTGCCGCCGGCGTCGCGCTCGCCTCGCTGGTCGATCTGCCGGCGGCCGGTGTCGCGCTGACCGGGCCGATCCCGCTCGCGCTGTCCTGGCCGACATTGCCCGCGCTGAGCTTCGGCGGCTGGGCGCGCGTCGCGCAGCTCGCGCTGCCGATCGCGCTGATCCTGTTCGCCGAAAGCTGGGGGACGATGCGCTCGATGGCGCTGCGCCACGGCGACACGCTCGACGCGAACCGCGAGCTCGGCGCGCTGGCCGGGGCCAATCTCGCCGCCGCGCTGGTCGCCGGCATGCCGGTCGGCGCGGGGTTTTCGGTCGGCTCGGCCAATGACAGCGCCGGGGCGACCTCGCGGCTGTCGGCGGTGGTCGCCGCGCTCGGCCTCGCCGCGTTGATCCTGTTCGCCGCGCCGCTCGTCGCGCGCATCCCCGAGCCGCTGCTCGCCGCGATCGTCATCGCCGCGCTGACCCATGCGCTCGCGCCGGCGCCGTTCGTGCGGCTGTTCCGGCTCGATCGCGACCAAGGCGTGGCGATTGCCGCCGCGCTCGGCGTGCTCGCCTTCGGGGTGCTCAACGGCATGCTCGCCGCGATCCTGCTGTCGCTCGGCACGCTGCTGCGGCGCTTCTCGCAGCCGACGATCAGCGAACTGGGCCGCGTCGGCACCAGCCATGATTTCGTCGATATCGCGCGCCACCCCGAGGCGCGCGGGTTGCCGGGCGTGGCGCTGTTCCGCCCCAATGCGCCGCTATTCTTCGCCAATGCCGAGAGCGCGCTCGGTGCGATCGTGGCCCGCGCGCTGGCACGGCCCGACGCGCGGCTGATCGTGCTCAGTCTCGAGGAAAGCAGCGATCTCGACAGCAGCGCGGTCGAGGCGCTGGGCGAGTGCGTCGCGACGCTCACCGCCAATGGCCGCCGCGTCGTGCTGGCGCGCGCGCATGATGCGGTGCGCGACGTGCTGATGGCGGCGGGGTTGGAGGAACTGGCGCGCGGCGCTACCTTCAGCGTCGCCGACGCGGTCGCGCAGCAGGAGGAGACAGCCTGAGATGCTCAACCATCCGACCCAGCCCGTGCTTCACCCCGTGCCGATCGCGCGGTTGCGCCCGACCCAGATGACGGTCGGCTATCGCGAAGTGGCGCGCAAACGCCACGAATGGCGCGAGCGGCTCGATCGCGACGGGCCGGATTTTCTCGGCCGCCACATGATCCCGGTGGTGGTCGGGCCGGGCGGCACGATGTGGCTGATCGACAACCATCACCTGGCACGCGCGCTGCACGACGAGGGGGTGGAGGAGGTGCTGGTGCAGATCGTCGCGACGCTCGATCATCTCGGCAAGCGCCGCTTCCTGACCTTCATGGACAATCGCAACTGGCTGCATCCCTATGACGGGGAAGGGCGCCGCCGCCCCTATGACGATGTGCCGCGCAGCGTCGCCAAGCTGATCGACGACCCCTATCGCTCGCTCGCCGGCGAGATCCGCCGCGCCGGTGGCTATGCCAAGGTCGACACGCCCTATGCCGAGTTTCTGTGGGCCGATTTCCTGCGCCCGCGCATCTCGCCCAAACTGCTGGCGCGCGATTTCGACAAGGCGGTGATGAAGGCGCTCCACGCCGCGCATGGCGAGGAGGCGATCTATCTGCCGGGCTATTGCGGCACGCATTGAGCGGTTCGCGGCACGGCGGGCGGAGCGCCTGGTAACCGCGCCCGCCTATAATGGAGGTGATACCGAGGATCCAGGTCATGGTCGTCAGCGCCGCCAACTATCCCGCACCCGTTCAGGTCAACGGCTTTTCGTGCGCCAACTGCACCGATGTCGACCGCGCGGCGAAGCATATCGACCCGGTGCATCCGCGCTCGGGCCCGTTCGATCGCGACGCCGCGACCGATCCCTCACGCACGTCCGCTGACCCGATCAAGGTCAGCCGATCGGCTATGAGGCCGGCGGCCATCGCTTCGCGACCGTCGCACCGGGGATGGTCTTCTCGCTGACGGTGTGATCCGGATCACCGGTGCGCGGCGGGTGCCAGCAGACTCCCCGGCTTCCACGCCGGCGCGGCCGGGGCATTGGCGACGCGCGCGACGAGCCGCAGGAAGAAGCGGTTGAAGTCGGACGCCGCCTGCCAGTCGATCGCTTGCTGCGGGTCGTCCTGCGGGCGGTGATAGCCGGTGCGGTACCATTGCCGGTAGATGCGCTCGCTCTCGCTGCCGGGGCGATAACCGAACACGAACGCCGTCGCCGGGATGCCCGCCTGGAGGAACGGCCACTGGTCGGCGCGGCGCAGCAGGTTGCGTTCGGGCTCGGGGTCGCGCTGCACGGCGATCTTCATCGCCGCCGCCACCGCCCGGACATGGTCGCCCAGCGTCGTGTCGTCGAGCGCATGGACCGTCAGCAGATCGAGCGGGAAGATCGGGCGCAGCTGGTCGAGATTGATGTCGGCGGCGATGCGGCTCAGCGGCACGGTCGGGTTGGCGACGAACCAGCGCGCGCCGAGCAGCCCCTTTTCCTCGCCGGTGAAGGCGGCGAAGATCACCGGGCGGCGAAAACCCTTGCCGTGGCGCTGCTGCGCCAGCCGTATGAGCAGCGCGACATAGGCAGCATCGTCGAGCGTGCCGTTATAGAGCGCGTCGCCGGCCACCGGCTCGCCCGGCCCATAGCCATCGAGATGTGCCGAGAGCACGATCGCCTGGTCGGCCAGCGCCGGGTCGGTGCCGGGCAGCATGAACAGCACATTGGGAGAGCTCAGCGTCTTCTGCGCGAGCGTGAAGCGGGCATCGAAGCGCCCGGGCAAATCGAACGCCGGCAGCGGCGCGCCGCTGCTCCCCGCCGCGATCAGCGCGGTCGCATCCTGCCCGCTGCCGGCGAGCAATGTCGCCAGCGCGTCGGCATTCAGCGTGAAGCGCGGCAGTGCGTCGGGCGCCGGCGGCGATCCCGTAATCCACACGCTGCGCGCATAGGCATAGGGCCAGCGTGGCGGCTCGACGGTGAAGCCGGGGTCGGCGATCGTGATCATCCCCATGGCATGGCCGGCCTTGGCCGCGGCGAGCCGGTCGGCATCAGAGGGCAGGCCGGCGCGGCGCGTGCCGTGGCAGATGACGATCTTGTCCTTCACCTCGCTCATCGCCGCGGCGCCGCAATAGCCGCGATAGGTCAGCGGCGCGCTGAGCAGTGTCACCATGCCCGGCGCCGGGTTGGTCATGATGTCGTGGAGCAGCCGCAACGGGCGGCCGTCGACCGTGATCGTCGCGGCGGTGATCGCCACCTGTTCCATCGGCACCGCCTGGCGCCAGCCGCCCTGCTCGCCGATCGGCTTCAGCCCGGCGGCGGCAAAGCGCGCCGCGACCATCCGCGCGGCGCGTTCATAACCGGGCGAACCGGTGTCGCGGCCCTGCATCGCGTCGTCCGACAGCAGTGTCGAAAGCGTCCACCAGCGCTGCGTCGCCGCGTCGGGTTTCGCGGCATCGGGAGCCGCCACGCTCGCCGCGGCGGCGGCCGCGAGCGCAATAGCCTTGCGGATCATTTCGTTGTGCCGCGATAGCGTTCGAACCAAGCGAGGATCGCGGCATTCTCGCCGACCAGTTGCGACGGCCGGTCGGCGAGACCGCCATGGCTGGCGCCGGGCACACGGATCAGCACGCTCGGCACCGAGCGCAGCTGCAGCGCGGCATAATATTGCTCGGCCTCGCTCGGCGGGGTGCGATGGTCCTCCTCGCCGACCATCACTGCGGTCGGCGTCTTGACGTTGCCGACCAGGCTGAGCGGCGAGCGGCGCCAATATTGCTCGGGGTCCTCCCACGGCATCTTGCCGAACCAGTAGCGCGCCATCGAGGAATAGCCGTCTGTGGTCAGCACCTCGCTGGTCCAGTTGATCACCGGCTTCTGCGTCACCGCCGCCTTGAAGCGGTCGGTCTTGCCGACGATCCACGCGGTCAGCACCCCGCCGCCCGACCCGCCGGTGACGAACAGATTGGCCGGGTCGACATGGCCCGTGGCGATCGCCGCATCGACCACGCTCATCAGATCGTCATAATCCTGGCTGGGATAATCGTGATGGATACGGTTGGCGAAGGTCTCACCATAGGACGTGGAGCCGCGCGGATTGGCATAGACCACGACATAACCCGCCGCGGCATAGAGCTGGTCGTCGGTCGACCACACCGGGCCATAGCTGGCGAACGGCCCGCCATGGATTTCGAGGATCAGCGGATATTTGCGCGCCGGGTCGAAATCGGGCGGCGTCACCATCCACGCATCGATCGCCAGTCCGCCGGCCGAGGAAGTGACGGGCAGCGGCGCAACCGTACCCAGCGCCTTGCCGGCGAACAGCTCGCGGTTGAGGTCGGTCAGCCGCCGCGTCGCCGCACCGCGCGTCACCGCCACCTCTGGCGGGCGGGTCGGGTCGCCGGCGGTGAAAGCCACGGTCCCGTCACGCGCCACCGAATAACTGCCGCCCGAATAGGGCCGGTCGAGCTCGCCGCCGGCCAAGCCCTGCGCGACCGGCAGCACGCGCCCGTCGAGCGCGATGCGCGCCACCTTGGTAACGCCGTGATCGGCATAGCTGACGAACACCGAACGCCCATCGGCGGCCCAGTGCGGATCGCCGACATCGCGGTCGAGCCCGGCGGCGACGACATTCGTGCCCGTGCCGTCGGCGTTCATGATCGACAGCTGATGGTTCTGGTAACCGAGCAGCTTGTCGTCGAAGCCGACATAGGCGACCAGCCTGCCGTCGGGCGAGACGGCGGGTTGCTCGTCGGGGCCTTGCCGCGTGGTCAGCTGGCGCAGCGCGCCGCTGGCGACATCGACGCTGAAGATGTCGCTGTTGTTGGGGTCGCGCTCCCAGTCCTTGCCGCGATTGCTGCCGATCAGCAGGTGGCGGCTGTCGGCCGCCCAGGCGAGGCTGCCGCCATCGTCGAACGCGCCGAAGGTCAGCTGGCGCGCCGCGCCGCCGTCCGCCGACACGACGAACAGATGGTTGTAGCCCGGGCGGAGATACCCCGCGCCGTCGGCGCGGAAATTGACCCGGCCGATGACCTTGATCGGCTCGGCCCATTGCGCGCCCTCGGGCTTGGCCAGCGCGACATGGCCCAGCGACGCGCCATTGCCGGGGACGAACATGGTGAAGCCGATGCTCGCCTGGTCGGGCGACCAGGCGATGTCGGACGGCGCCTCGGGCACCGCGGTCAGCGCCGCATTGGCGCCCGACGCCATCCAGTGGACGAAGATCTGCGGCCGCCCGCCCGCGCCGCTCGCGACGAACGCCAGCCGCGTGCCGTCGGGCGACCAGCGCGGCCGCGAACTGCCCGCCACGCCGAGCGGCTGTTGCTTGCCGGTCGCCGTGTCGACCAGCCAGATGTCGCGCCGATCGCCATCGATCATGATGTCGCCGGTCGCGCGGGTATAGGCGATGCGCTTGCCGTCGGGGCTGATCTGCACGTCGCCCGCCTGCGCCAGCGCGAACACGTCGCGCGGGGAGAAGCTGCGCGATGGTGCATCGGCCTCGGGCGCCGGCCGCGCCGACGACAAAGAGGCGACCGACGCGCCGCACAACAGGAGAGGGAGGAGCAGAACGCGACGCTTCATGAAGGAGCCCCTTGATGGTGATGCGGGGGACTATAGGCGGTCTGGGAGGGGGCTCAATGGGGGGAGGGCGCGCGTTGATGTCATTGGAAGACTACCAACGGCGACTTGCCCGGCTCGCCCGCAATGGTAATAGTCACAGAAACCGATGGGAAGAGAGATGACGCTGACCGAGGCCGAGCGCGAGATGTGGGAAGTCTCTGTGCGCGCAAAACGTACAACTCTAACCGATGCAGAAATCAACGAAAAATATGAGCGTGGCGAAGGCCGGATTGTTGTCGAGAGTAATCGCGAAAAACTCCCTGGCTTCGCTGCTCAACTAAAAAACACCAAGTATATGGATGTCCGACCGTTCTACCAACGGCGACCACGTTGGGACGTTACGCGCCAAAGTCGCCTCATTGAATCGTTCCTCATAAATCTTCCAGTACCTCCAGTTTTTTTATACGAAAAAGAGTTTAACTCATATGAGGTAATGGACGGCCAGCAAAGAATAAGTGCAATAAGAGACTTCTATGAGAATAAATTTCCATTAACGGATCTTCAACATTGGCCGGAACTTGAAGGTCGATACTACCACAATCTTCCTAGTATGGTTAAAGCGGGAATTGATAGACGTTCAATCTCGTCAATAGTGATGCTTAAGGAGTCTGCCCCGCAAGATGAAGAAGCTTTATTGCTTAGACAGATCGTATTTGAGCGATTGAATACGGGTGGAGTGGAGTTAGAGCGGCAAGAGATAAGAAATGCGTTATTTCCTGGGGTTTTTAACGAGCTATTGTTAGAATTGTCGAGAAACTCTATAATACGACGAGCTTGGAAATTGCCTGAGTATCACCCAGATGAATTAACTGCGCGTGATAAGATATTAGTTAGTTCAAATTTCTTCCAGAAGATGGAAGACGCTGAGTTGGTCTTGCGGTTTTTTGCCCTCCGCAACGCTGAGCATTATACACGCGGAATGCAGGGGTTTTTAGACATATATATGATGAGAGCTGCATCATTTAGTGAAGAAACCATCAGCGCGCTGAAGGTCGAATTTAATGATGCCATCAGCTTAGCTTCTGAAATTTACGGCGAGCACGTTTTCTCGCAGTTTGACGTTCAATCTGGGCATTGGTCTGATCGGCCTCAGAAGGCTGTCTTTGACGCCGTAATGGTGGCCCTGTCAGAAAATGCGCGCCATCGTGGCCGATTGGTAGAGCGCCGAGAGGACATTATTGTGGCAACTGCCAACCTATTTCGTGCACACGAGGAAGGGACGTTCACGGGGAGACAAAATTCAAAGCGCGATGTGCAAAACAGAATATCGCTGATGTCGAACATGTTTAATAATTTCGCTGTATAATAATAATGTTTTCTCAATCTTACAATCGCGCAATAGCAGGCATCGATAGTGCGCTGGCTTATCTTTTTGTAAATGGCCTGTCGCGCAATATGATATCAACTTATCGACTTCCAATGGAGCCGACAAATTGTGAGGTTGATATTGATCACATGAGGTCGAGCGGCCCCACTTCCATGCAGTGGAGGGTGCAAGATCATTGTGCGGCAGTAAGTAGGATTTACGCACTATTTGAGCAGTTTTGTGAGAATTTGCTAGCGGATTGGATAGAATTTCGAGCAAAAGGTTGCTTATATAATTTGCTGCCTGACAAGATTAAGGAGGGATATGCGTCGGGAATTGTTTTTGTCCTGGGTAATATTTCGCGAGTAAAATACAGTCACCTGGTCGAAGGTACACTGATATCAGAATATAATACTGCGCTCTCTGGCGAAATAGGATACGTTCTATCGGCTGAGTGCTTGCCTCATCATAAAAATAATTTACGTTGGGACGACTTGCTCGAAATATTTAGCAGGTGCGGAATTCCTGACTTGGTGTCGTCGGTGTCTCGTCACCCCGTTCTGACGAGTCATTTTCAGACAGAGAAAAAGATAGTCGAGCAAACATCTTCTAAACTCACTAGTTTTATCCAGTATAGAAATGACGCCGCCCATGGATTAGTGGAAGTAGAGCAAATTTTGGGGTTCGAGGAATTAAGGGACTATGCGGATTTTATACGCTGTTTATGCTTTGTAGTTGATCAACTACTTAAAAGACATGGGCTTGAGCATCTAGAGGCTCAGGAAAAGGCTTCATTTGTTGGAACGGTCGCAGAAGTTTTCCAGAACTGCCGAACGGTATGCGTTATGGATGGTGTAAGTATAAGTAAGAATGATACATTTATTATTGTCACGGAGCGGGTGTGTTCTGAGCGCGTAGTTGTTAGTTTGATGATGGACGATGTTGCTCAGCAGCGCGTCGTAGTGTCAGCCCCTACTGAGGTCGGGATACTTTTCGACGCGCCAGTCCCAAAGCGAGCAAAGTTGTACAAGTTAGCTGCCCTGCCTGAGCCGCAATCGATTGTTCGAAATGAAGATATCTGACCAAGAGCGCGGTGCCTGTTGGGAGCTGGCTTGAACTAGAGTCATGGCCATGGGCCTACTCTAAACTGTGAAGCTCGCTCCCTATGGCAGCAGCAACGACGGATCCCCATAGGAATAAAACCGATACCCCTCGGCAATCGCATGCGCGTACGCCACCTGAATCCGCTCGGCCCCTATCAGCGCGCCGACCAGCACGAACAGCGTCGAGCGCGGCAGATGGAAGTTGGTTACCAGCCCGTCCACGCGCCTGAAGCGATAGCCGGGCGTGATGAAGATCGCGGTTTGGCCCTCGAACGGCTGCACCTCGCCGGCGGCGTCGATTGCGCTTTCGCTCGTTGTGTCGACTGCGATACCTGCCCGCCAATTCCGCGCACCGCGTTTAGCCGTGCGGCGGTCTCCGCGTCGATCCGGCCCCATTCCGCGTGCGTGCGACTATAGGCGGTCTGGGGGCTCAATGCATGACCGGCAGGTACCGGTAGCGCCACTCGCGGATTCCCCGCGCGACGACGCGGCAGCGGCGCCCGGTGCCAAGTCAGTCGGCGCGGACAGGCGCCATCCCGTGATTCAACGCGCAGCGATCCATGCCATCGTCCCCCCCGCGCGCCCGGCGCAGCTCATTCTCATTGTCGACAAAAACATGGCGCGCCCGCGATCCGGGACTCCTGTCAGCAGGTCCTGCTTCGCCCCGAAGCAGGCCCTGCTGCCGCCTGCCACCGTCCTGCTCGGCACCTGTTATGTTGGATCGCGGACACCAACATCTTTTTCCGCAAGTCATTGCGCCAGCACGCGATCGCCGCGCGCGCGGTCCAACACCGCGCTCGGCAAAAAAATGATAGCAGGGTTAGCAGGTCGAGCAGGTGCGGCAGGGCGCCTGCCGGGAATCGGGCAAGCTACGGCAGCAGCAACGACGCATCCCCATAGGAATAGAACCGATACCCCTCGGCAATCGCATGCGCATACGCCGCCTGCATCCGCTCGGTGCCCATCAGCGCGCTGACCAGCATGAACAGCGTCGATCGCGGCAGATGGAAGTTGGTCACCAGCCCGTCCACGCCCTTGAAGCGATAACCCGGCGTGATGAAGATCGCGGTGTCGCCCTCGAACGGCTGCACCTGGCCGGCGGCGTCGGTCGCGCTTTCGATCAGCCTCAGGCTCGTCGTGCCGACCGCGATCACGCGGCCGCCGGCGGCGCGCACCGCGTTGAGCCGCGTGGCGGTCGCCGCGTCGATCCGGCCCCATTCGGCGTGCATGCGGTGGTCGTCGGTGTCGTCGGCCTTCATCGGCAGGAAGGTGCCCGCGCCGACATGCAGCGTCAGCATGGCATGGCCGATGCCGGCCGCATCGAGCGCCGCGATCAGCGCGGGGGTGAAATGCAGTGCGGCGGTCGGTGCCGCCACGGCGCCTTCCTCGCGTGCGAACATCGTCTGATAGTCCTCGGCGTCGCGCGCATCGGCCGGGCGGCGCGCGGCGATATAGGGCGGCAGCGGCATCCGCCCGGCGCGCTCGAGCAGCAGCTCGACCGGCTCCTCGCCGGCAAAGGTGAAGGCGATGCTGCCATCGGCCTCGCGGTCGCTGGCGACGGCGCTGACGCCGTGGCCGAAATCGACCACATCGCCGTCGCGCAGCCGCCGCGCGTTGCGCACAAAGGCGCGCCAGCGCCGTAGCCCCTCGCGCTTGTGCAGCGTCGCGCCGATCGTGGCGTCCCCGCGTGTGCCGGTCAGCTGGGCGGGCAGCACGCGCGTGTCGTTGAACACCAGCAGGTCGCCCGCGCGCAGTTCGCCGGGCAGGTCGCCGACCTGGGCGTCACGCGTCGCCGCGCCGTCGAGCACCAGCAGCCGCGCCGCATCACGCGGCTCGGCCGGGCGCAGCGCGATCCGCTCGGGCGGCAGCGCGAAATCGAACAGATCGACCTTCATGGCGTCGGCGCCCGTCGCTGACGGACGACAGGCGTCGGCCTTATTTCTTCGCCGCCGGCTTGCGCACGGCCGGCTTCGGCGCGGGCTTGGCCAGCTTCGGCGCGGCCGGCGTCAGCGACACGGTCGCCGATTGTGCCGGCGACAGCGAGGGCAGGGGGGCGGGCGGCGGGGGCGGCGCATAGGCCGGCGGATGGTCCGCCGCGATATAGGCGTGAAGGATCTTCGACGGGTTCGCCGGCGGCTCGCCGCGCGTGATCGCGTCGACATATTGCATCCCGTCGATCACCCGCGCGAACACGGTATATTTCTTGTCGAGGCTGAGCCGCGGCTGGAAAACGATGAAGAACTGGCTGTTGGCGCTGTTGACGTCCTCGGCGCGCGCCGCCGACACCGCGCCGCGGACATGCGGCAGCCAGTTGAACTCCGCCGGCACATTGGGCAGCGTCGATCCGCCGGTGCCGTCGCCCTTGGGGTCGCCGCCCTGCGCCATGAAGCCATCGATCACGCGGTGAAAGGCGAGGCCGTCATAGAAATGCTGGCGGGTCAGCAGCTTGACGCGCTCGACCATCTTCGGCGCGGCATCGGGGCGCAGCCAGAGCGTCACCCGTCCGCCGGTCGACAGGTCGAGATACATCAGATTCTCGGGGTCGGTCGGCGACGCGATCGGCACCTTGCTGGAGGAGGAGGGCAGCAGCTGGGCCGTCGCGGGCAGCGCGATGAGCAGGCAGGCAAAGGCAGTCAACCGAGCGAAAAAGCGCATCATGTCCCCGTGGCAACGCGGTGGTGGTGGCGCGGCTTAGAGCAAATCCCGCCTTGCGCCAAACTGAACATGCGCCGCGACGCGAAGCGCGTCCATAATACCGCAAGAGTTCGGTACGGCCTTTGACCAAAAGGCTCCGCGTCGTTGCGCCTTCGCGTGAGCAAGCCGGATTCACGCGAAGGCGCAAAGGCGCGAAGTGCGACCGGTATCTCCGCGTCTCCGCGTGAAAAATTGGGTTCACGCGGAGCCGCGGAGACGCTGAGGGAAAATCGCGGCGCGGGCCTGATTCAATCTTCAGCGCAATCGTGCTTGGCTCGCCCGATGCGTATCATCGCCCTTCCGCACCTGCACCGCGCGCCGGCGGAATTCCCTGCGGGCGCACCGGAAAAATGTGAAAATTCCCTGCCAAATTCCCTGCCAGCCCAAGCGTGGCAGGGAATTCACCGTACATTGCGCTCAGGCGCCCTCGGCCGCGACCTGGGCCTGCGCCGCGCGCCCGATCCATGGCCGCGCGACCGCCTCGAAGCGCTCATGATAGCGCGGGTGCTGCGTGCCCATGATCCGGTCCCACCAGGTGAAGTAGAGCCCGAAATCGTAGCGCCCCTCGCTATGGTGCAGGTCGTGGTGCGTCGTGGTGGTCAGCCAGCCGGTCCAGCGCGAGCGGGTGAAGCCCGGCCAAGCCAGCTCATGCCCCGAATGGCCGATCGCATTGCGCGCAATCTGGTGGCCGAGGAAGACGAAGATCGCCAGCGGATAGACCGGGGTGACCAGCGAGATGCCGAACAGCAGGATCGGCACATAAAGCGATTCGAACACCGATTCGATCGGCGCAAAGGCATAGGACGCCCAGGATGTCGGGGTACGCGACTTGTGATGCGCGGCGTGCGCCTTGAGGAACAGCGCCTTCAAGTGCAGCCCGCGGTGCATCCAGTAGAACCAGGTGTCGTGCGCGACGATCATCACCACCAGCTGCACGGCGAAGATCGCCCAGTTGGGCGGCCCGCGATGGATCGCGATGATCCCCGCGCCAATCGCGGCAAAGGCGATCAGGTCGACCACGCCGAACACCGCGATTGTCTGCACCGACAGCAGGAATTCACGCCGTCGGTCGGCGAAGCTTGCGAGGCGCCGCTGGATACGGCGCGGCGCGGTCCAGCGCCGCAGCGCCCAATAGGTCAGCGCGACGCCGGCGGCGGCGATCAGATAGCGGATCATCTCGATCTGGAAGCTGTGCACCCAGTGCAGGGCAAAGCGGGAAAGTGTGTCGATCATCATACGGCTCCGTCGGGCATTGCTGTCCCGCCATCCGCTATCCTGCCCGCCGCCGCCCGGCTGCGCGCGCCCGGAAAACTACGATCGTTTTCGGAATTGATCGACATTTTTCGTTTTTCGGCAAAGGCCGCGCGGCGATATTCGCTCGGGCTCTGCCCCGTATCCTCGCGGAATGCGCGGTTGAACGGCGCCAGCGAGCCATATCCCAGGTCCATCGCGATCGTCAGCACCGGCAGGTCGACCTTCGCCGGATCGGCCAGCCATGCTCTGGCATCGGCGATGCGATGATGGTTCAGGAACGCCGAGAAATTGCGGTAGCCGAGCCGCTGGTTGATCAGGCTGCGCAGCCGGTGCTCGGGCACGCCGAGTCGCTCGGCCAGCACGCCGATCGTCAGCCCCGCCTCGCGGTGCACCGCCTCCGCCATTGCCGCGGCCACCTTGCCGCTGAGCACCTGTTCGGCCGGGCTCAGGCTGGGTGCCGGGGCAGGGCGGCCGGGGTCGAACAGCAGGTCCGGGTCGCTCTCGAGCAGGGCGATTCCCATCGCACTGGTCGCGATGAGGATCGCCAGCGCCTGGCCGAAGGCGATTTCCGGCCCAGCACGGCGAAAGCCGAGCAGTATTTCGATCACGATGACGATGAATGCCAACGCGCCGACAATGACGACGAAGCCGACGCGCAGCCGGCGTCGCTTTTCGATCAGGTCGTCGCCGCGCTCGCCAATGGCGATGGCGATGGCGTGGCCGAGCAGCAGCAGCGAGGTCAGGCGCTGCACCGCCTCGACCACGAAGCCACCCTGCCAGCCGGTGACGAAGGCGACATAGTTGCCGATCCAGCAGCCGAACAGCGCGGCGAGTCCGGCGATCGCCGCACCGCGCGCGATCGGGCGTTCGAACAGCAGATGGGCGAATACCCACAACATCAGCGGCACCGATTGCGCGAACAGCTGGATCAACGCCCAGAACGGGCCGTCGAGCGGGCGGAACATCGGCGTCGCGATCGTCAGATAGGACGCGACGCCGAGCAACAGCACCGCCGTCACCAGCCGGATCGCCAGCGGCGCGCGGCCCCTGCCGATCACGACCGCGATCAACAGCAGCTGCCCGATCGCCAGCATGCGCAGCATTGCGTCGAAGAGCGTCAGCCGGTCCACGGCTTCCTTATGCCGTTACGCGCGCGTAGCGTCCATCGCGCGCCACCGGCGCTGTGTTCCTGCGAACGCAGGAACACAGAGTCTAGAACGCAGCGCCTGCGGCTCCGGGCTCCTGCCTGCGCAGGAGCACATGACGGTTCAATGCGGGCGTTGCTGGCGCTCCGGCGCGATTGCGCGCTGTTGCGGTGGGCCAGCGGCGGTCCGCGTGTCGCTCACAGTGCAGTTCGGGCTGTCCTGGCACGCGCTGACCGCCAGCGTATTGAGATCGTCCGCTGCGCAGCCGCCGAGCAGCGCAACGACGAGGACCAAAAAGGCTTTTTGCATTGCGACGCTCCCAAAAGGCTGACCGAACGGCTAGGGCTTAACCCATCGCCGTTTCGGCCGATTGGATGGATCAGACTGATGGCTTTTTCCGGCTCCGGTGCGAGTCCCTCGGCATGAGCCGGCTCCGCGCCTTTCTCATCCTCGCGCTGGCGGCGGGGCTGACCTGGATCGCGGTCGATCCCTTCGGTCGCGACTCGCGCGGGCCGACGCACCGCGAGAAGAAGATCGCGCTGACCTTCGACGACGTGCCGCGCGGCCCCGGTGCCTTCTACGCCCCGCCGGAGCGCACGCGGTTGCTGATCGCGGCATTGCGCGCGGCCGACGTGAAGCAGGCGGCGTTTTTCGCCAATCCGGGTCGCATTGCGCCGACCAACGATGGCGCCGCACGGATCGACGCCTATGTCGCCGCGGGGCACGTCATCGCCGATCACACCTTCTCGCACCGCACCGTGGCCTCGCTGTCGGCGGCCGATTTCCTCGCCGATGTCGACAAGGCGGAAGGCTGGCTCAAGGGACGACCGGGTTATCGCCCATGGCTGCGCTTTCCCGGGCTCAACCAGGGTGGCCGCGATGTCGCGAAGCGCCACGCCGTGCTCGACGGGCTCAGGGCGCGGGGGCTGCAGATCGCCTGGGTCACCGCCGACGGTTCGGACTGGAACATGGAGCGGCTGACCGCCGACGCGAAAAAGGCCGGTAAGCCGATCGACGAGGCGGCGTTGCGCGACCTTTACGTCGAGACGATGGTCCAGGCCGCCAACCTTTCCGACAAGGTCATGCGCCGCGCGATCGGTCGCTCGCCGCCACACGTCATGCTGCTCCACGAAACCGACCTTGCCGCGCGCTATATCGGCGATCTGGTGACCGCGCTGCGCAACGACGGGTGGGAAATCATCACCGCCGACCAGGCGATGGCCGATCCGGTCTATCAACCCTGGCCCGAGCTGGTCGCGGCCAACGCGACACTGCCCGAGGCGCTGGCCTGGGCGAAACATGTCCCCGGCCCGATCTATTACGACCGCAACGACATGCCTGTCGCCGACCGGCTGTTTGCCGACCGCGTCCTGCATGCCGGTGCCGCGCCTGCTCCGGCCGCGTCACCGACCCCACTGGCCGCGCAGCACAACCGCTGTGCCGCGCGCTATGGCGCCAGCCATCGCCCGACTCCGTCCGCGCCGCTAGGCTGCGGCGAACTTCTCCGCTCAGGGACCCCAGCATGACCACCCAGTTCGACCTCACCGACGATCAGCGCGAAATCCAGGATCTGGCGCGCAAGTTCACCGCCGATCGCATCACGCCCTTCGCCGCCGAATGGGACGAGAAGCACATCTTCCCGCGCGACACGATCAAGGCCGCTGCCGAACTCGGCTTCGCGGCGATCTACGTCTCGGAAGAGAGCGGCGGGATCAATCTCGGCCGGCTCGAGGCGGCGCTGATCATGGAAGCAATGGCTTATGGCTGCCCCGCCACCTCTGCCTTCATCTCGATCCACAATATGGCGTCGTGGATGATCGACCGCTTCGGGTCGCAGACGGTGAAGGACAAGTATCTCCCCGATCTCGTGACGATGGAGCGCATCGCCAGCTACTGCCTGACCGAGCCGGGTTCCGGGTCGGACGCCGCCGCGCTGAAGACCAAGGCGGTCCGCGATGGCGACCATTATATCGTCACCGGCTCGAAACAGTTCATCTCCGGCGCCGGTGAGAACGAGGTCTATGTCACCATGGTCCGCACCGGGGTGGAGGGGCCGAAGGGCATTTCGTGCCTCGTGATCGAGAAGGACATGCCCGGCGTCAGCTTCGGCGCCAATGAGCGCAAGCTTGGCTGGCACGCCCAGCCGACCCGCCAGGTGATCTTCGACGGCGTGCGCGTGCCTGCCGAGAATCTCGTCGGCGGCGAGGGGGAGGGCTTCCGCATCGCGATGATGGGCCTTGACGGCGGCCGCCTCAACATCGGCGCCTGTTCGCTCGGCGGCGCACAGCGCTGCATCGACGAGACGCTCGCTTATACCAGGGACCGCAAGCAGTTCGGCACCGCGATAGCCGATTTCCAGAACACCCAGTTCACCCTCGCCGACATGGCGACCGAGCTCGAGGCCGCGCGCATCCTGCTCTACGCCGCCGCCGCCAAGGTCACTGCCAACGCGCCCGACAAGACCAAGTTCGCGGCGATGGCCAAGCGCCTCGCCACCGACACCGGATCGTCGGTGGTCGACCGCGCGCTCCAGCTTCATGGCGGTTACGGCTATCTCATGGACTATCCAATCGAACGCTTCTGGCGCGACCTGCGTGTCCATTCGATCCTCGAAGGCACCAACCAGGTCATGCGCATGATCATCGGTCGCGAGCTGACAAGGCAGTGAGGGTGGGTGCGCCCCTTTCTCCCTCGCCCCTATTTAGGGGAGTGATCGAACGCGGTCGGGCCGGTCATTCCCCCGGAATGACCTACGGAATGCCGGGGGCATTCCGTACCCGACCGCGTTCGATCACTGGTTGCGCAGACTTAGGTCGGCTTCTTCAGCCGGCCTTAGTCGGAGCTGGGAGAGGGGTGTGCGGCGCATCGCGCCGCGCGGGCCGCAGGCTCGCTTCGACCCCTCTCCAACCTCCGCTAGGCAGCAAGCTGCCAAGCTCCGGTACCCTCTCCCCTGTCCAGGGGAGAGGGAAAGTAGGAACCATATGACCGACCTCATCACCCGGATCGACGGCAAGGCCGGCCGCCTCCGCCTCAACCGCCCGGCGGCGATCCACGCGCTCAACACCGCGATGTGCGACGCCATCCTCGACGCGCTCGAAGCATGGCGCGCCGACCCGGCGGTCGAGGCCGTCATCATCGACCATGCCGAGGGCCGCGGTTTCTGCGCTGGCGGCGACATCCGCATGCTCGCCGACAGCGGCGCGAAGGACGGGGTTGAGGCACGCGCCTTCTTTCACACCGAATACCGGATGAACCACCGGCTGTTCACCTATGCCAAGCCAGTGGTTGCCTTCATGCACGGCATTACCATGGGCGGCGGTGTCGGCATATCGCAGCCGGCGCGCTTCCGCGTCGCGACCGAGGCGACGCGCCTCGCCATGCCCGAGACCGGCATCGGCCTGTTCCCCGATGTCGGCGGCGGCTGGTACCTGTCGCGGCTGCCGGGGCGGATCGGGCAATATCTCGCGCTGACCGGGCACCGCCTCGACGGTGCCGAATGCCTCGCGCTAGGGCTCGCTACCCATTATCTGCCGGGCGATAGTCTCGATGAGGCCAAGGTCCGCATCGCCGCCGCACCGCAGGTAATCGCGGCAACGCTCGACGCGCTTTCCGTACCGGCGCCCGAAGCGAAGATCCTCGCCCACCAGCCCGAGATCGATCGCCTCTTCGCGGCGGACACGCTCGAAACCATCTATGCCGCGCTGGCCGCCGATCCGGGCGCCTGGGCCGCGACCACGCTGGCAATGCTGCACACCAAGTCGCCGCAGACGATGAAGGTGTCGCTGCGCCTGCTCCATGATGGTGCCGGCATGGCTAACTTCGCCGATGAGATGCGCCAGGAATATGCCGTCGGCAGCCGCGTCGTGCAGCGCCACGACTTTCTCGAAGGCGTGCGCGCGGTGATCGTCGACAAGGACAATGCACCACGCTGGGACCCGGCGACGCCCGAGGGCGTGACCGACCATGTGATCGAACAGATTTTCGCGCCTTTGCCCGATAACGAGGCATGGACGCCGCAATGACGGAGAACAACCAGATGACGACCTACGAGACCCTGCTTGTCGAGCAACGCGGCGCGGTGACGCTCGTGACGCTCAACCGGCCCCAGGCGCTCAACGCGCTCAACAACCAGACGCTGACTGAGCTCACCGCCGCGATGGCTGCCTATGACGCCGATCCCGGCCAGGGCTGCGCGGTGCTGACCGGCAGCGAAAAGGCCTTTGCTGCCGGCGCCGACATCAAGGAGATGGCGGACCAGTCCTTCGCCGACATGTACGCGGCCAACTATTTCAGCGGGTGGGAACGCTTCACCGCGACACGCAAGCCCGTAATCGCTGCCGTCGCCGGCTTCGCGCTCGGCGGCGGCTGCGAGCTGGCGATGATGTGCGACTTCATCCTTGCCGCCGACACCGCGAAGTTCGGCCAGCCCGAGATCAAGCTCGGTGTCGCGCCCGGCATGGGCGGCTCGCAGCGCCTGACCCGCGCCGTCGGCAAGGCCAAGGCGATGGAGATGTGCCTCACCGGCCGCGTGATGGACGCGGTCGAGGCCGAGCGCGCCGGCCTGGTCAGCCGGATTATCCCCGCCGCCGACCTGCTCGACGAAGCGCTGAAGGTCGCAGGCGTGATCGCCGGCATGGCGCCGCTCGCGGTCAAGGCCAACAAGGAGATGGTCAACGCCGCCTTTGAGAATGGTCTGGCGCAGGGCGTGCTGTTCGAACGCCGCCTGTTCCACGGCCTGTTCGGCACCGCCGACCAGAAAGAAGGCATGGCCGCCTTCGTCGCGAAACGCCCGGGGAACTGGACGGGGAAGTAATCAACTCCCTCTCCCCTTGTGGGAGAGGGAAGGGGCCCATCGCTACGCGATGGGAAGGGTGAGGGGGAGTTGCGGACGGGTCGGGTGGGCTAGTCCCCCTCACCCTTCCGCCGCTTCGCGGCTCCCTCCCTCTCCCACAAGGGGAGAGGGAAAGAACAAGAAGGATCAAAAACATGGCACGCGTCGCATTTATCGGTCTGGGCAATATGGGCGGCGGCATGGCCGCGAATCTGGCGAAGAACGGGCATGACGTCCGCGCCTTCGACCTGTCGGCTGAAGCGCTCGACAAGGCCGAGGCAGCGGGCTGCCTGCCGGTCGAAAGCGCCGCTGCCGCCTGTGACGGCGCCGAGGCGGTGGTGACGATGCTGCCTGCCGGGACGCATGTCGAGACGGTCTATAATGACAGCGTGTTCGGCGTCGCGCCGCCCTCGGCGATCCTGATCGATTGCTCGACGATCGACGTCGCGACCGCCAAGCGCGTCGGCGAAGCGGCGCTCGTCAAGGGGCTGACGATGGTCGACGCGCCCGTCTCGGGCGGGATTGCCGCCGCCAATGCCGGCACGCTGACCTTCATGGTCGGCGGCAGCGCCGAGGCGTTCGCTCGCGCCGAGCCGTTCCTGTCGGACATGGGCAAGGCGGTGATCCATGCCGGCGGCAGCGGGGCGGGGCAGGCGGCCAAGATCTGCAACAACATGCTGCTCGGCGCGGAGATGATCGCGACCTGCGAGGCCTTTGCGCTGGCCGGGAAGCTCGGCCTCGACCTGCAGAAATTCTACGACATCGCCAGCGTCTCGTCAGGCCAGAGCTGGTCGATGACGAGTTATTGCCCGGTCCCCGGCGTCGGCCCGGAAACCCCGGCCGATCGCGACTATCAGGGCGGCTTCGCCACCGCGCTGATGCTCAAGGACCTGCGGCTGGCGATGGGCGCGGCGAAGGATGCCGGTGCCGATACGCCGATGGGGGCGCGGGCGGCCGAACTCTATGAGGCGTTCGCGGCGGCGGGCCATGGCGGGCTCGACTTCTCCGCCATCATCCGCACCTTCGCTCAGGACCAGATGCGGTCGTAGCGGCGTCCCATGCCGGTCAGCAGCTCATATTGCGACATGCCGCTGACCGCCGAGGCCTCGGGCAGGGCATAGTCGAGCGCGACCCAGTCGCCCTCGGCCAGGTCCGGAGCGGCGGTCACGTCGACCGCCGTCAGGTCCATCGACACCCTGCCGATCACCGGCAGCGCGCGTCCGCGGGCCCGGGCGACCCCCTTGTTGGAGAAGCCGCGCCAATAGCCGTCGGCATAGCCGATGTTGAGGATCGCCACCTCGGTCGCAGCGGGGGCACTCCATGTCGCGTTGTAGCCGACCACGTCGCCGGCCACGACGCGACGCCGCTGGATGATCTGCGCCTCGGGGGTGACGACCGGGCGGATGCGGCCGGCGAACTCGGACCGCGGGATGCCGCCGTAGAGCGCGAGCCCCGGCCGCGTCAGGTCGAAGGCGTAGTCGCTGCCGAGCGCGATGCCGGCCGAGTTGGCGAGGCTCATCCGCCGCGCGCCCGTCTTGCCGGCGAGCGCGACGAAGGCCACGCGCTGCACGGCGTTCATCGCCACGTCCTCGTCGGCGCAGGCGAGGTGGCTCATCAGCGTGTCGATCGCGAGGCCGTCGAGCAGCCCGGCGGCGATCTCGTCGGGCGAGACGCCGAGCCGGTTCATGCCGGTGTCGACCATCACGTCGCACCCCACGCCGCCCGCCGCCTTCCACAGCGCGACCTGTGCCGCCGTGTTGAGCACCGGCCGCGCCACGCCGGACAGCGCCGCCGGCAGGTCGTCGGCGCGGAGACCGTGCAGAACCGACAGCGCCATGCCGGATGGGGTGAGCGCGACGACCTCGGCCCAGGTCGCGACGAAGAAGTCGCGGCAGCCGACCGCCGCCAGTCGCCGCACGACCTCGTTCGCGCCCAGGCCATAGCCGTCGGCCTTGATTGCCGCGCCGCACGCCGCCGGTCCGCTCATGGTGGCAAGCGTACGCCAGTTGTCGGTCAGGGCGGTGCCATCGAGGCGGAGGCGCAAGGGAGCGGGCATCCGCCGCGGTTAGCGGCGACGGTCGGCGTGCGCTAGTCCGCGCTGGCCGTGCCGGGCTTGCTTTCGTGCAGGCCGAAGGCGGTCACCACCAGCGCCATCGCCACCACGGCGAAGGTGTACCATAGCCCGGCATAGGGATCGCCGGTCTTGGCGACGATGTACTGGCCGATCACCGGCAGGAAGCCGCCGAAGTAACCCGTGCCGATGTGATAAGGGATCGACATCGAGCTGTAGCGGATGCGCGGCGGGAACATCTCGGCGAGCAGCGCCGCGACCGGGCCGTAGGTCATCCCCGACAGTGCGCTGAGCCCGAGGATCGCGAGCAGGATCAGCAGGATGTTGCCGGGCGTCGGGATGACCTTGTCGAGCTTGTAGCCGGCACGGGCGAGGGCGGCATCGAGGCCGGCGTCGCTCATGTCGGCGACCGGCACCTGGCCGATCGTGATCACCGTCACCGGTGTGCGCGCCTTGGTGTAGGTGATGCCCTTTTTGGAGAAGTAGTCAAGCAGGTGGCCGCACTCGCTGGTCTGTTTGGCGACGAACGGATCATAGGTGCAATCGGGGCCCGACACGACGACCGGTGCCCGTTTGGCGGCATGGGCCAGCCCGGGATTGGCCGCGCCGCCCATTATCCAGAAGAGCGGGAAGAGCAGCGCGAGCGTCATGGCATAGCCGAGGACGATCGGGGTCTTGCGGCCGACACTGTCGGAGAGCTTGCCGAACAGCACGAAGAAACCCAGCCCCATCAGCGCGCCGGCGCCGACGATCAGCTGCGCGGTGGTTTCCTGTACGCGCATCGTCGTCTGGAGGAAGGACAGCACGGTGAACATCGCGGTGTACCAGATGACGGTCAGGCCGGCGGCGATGCCGAACAGCGCGACGAACAGGCGCTTGAGGTTGCCCTGATAGGTGAAGCACTCGATGAACGGGTTCTTCGCCGTCTCGCCCGCCGCCTTCATCGCCTTGAACACCGGGCTTTCCGACAGCTTGAGGCGCATCCACAGCGACACGGCGAGCAGCAGCAGCGAGAAGAGGAAGGGGAAGCGCCAGCCCCATGCGTCCCACACCGCCTTGGGCAGCACGAATTTTGTCAGCAGGACGACGACGAGGCTGAGAATGAACCCGCCCGCGACGCTGGCCTGGATGAAGCTGGTGTAGAAGCCGCTCTTGCCGCGCGGCGAATGCTCGGCGACATAGATTGCCGCCCCGCCATATTCGCCGCCCAGCGCCAGCCCCTGCAGGATGCGCAGCGTGATGACCAGGAAGGGCGCTACGAGGCCGATCGATGCCGCCGACGGGATCACGCCGACCCCGGCGGTGGCGATGCCCATCAGCGTGATGGTGACGAGGAAGGTGTATTTGCGCCCCAGCCGGTCGCCGAGATAACCGAACAGCACCGCGCCGAGCGGGCGGAAACCGAAACCGACCGCGAACACCGCCCAGGCGGCGAGCGTCTGCGCCAGCTCGTTACCGGCGGGAAAGAACACACGCCCGATGATGCCCGAGGCGACCAGCGTGCCGTAGATGAAGAAATCGTACCATTCGAAGATCGTGCCGAGCGACGAGGCGGTGATGATCAGGCGGATGTCCTGCAGCGCCGGCTCGGACAAGGTCCGTTCCGCTGCGTCGTCGATTGCCATATCATGCCCCCAAAATTCGGCGCCACGATAGGGTTTCCACGCCAAGAGGCAAGCGACGGAACCGATACGCCGCCCGGGGCTTGCGAACGGCGTTGCCGAAGCATGCGTGCCGACGATATATGATTGCGAGGAATGGCGGCCTTTGCCCGGTCAAATCCGGCCCGCCTGCTGAAGATGCGCGATCGGCCGGCTCCAGATGCCCGCTGGCGCTATATTGTCGGTAAAAGCATCCCGTCGATGGCGCGACGTCCGACTATTACCTTTCCTTTGGTCGCGCAATTTGGCTAGCGTGGTCTGTAGCCCTGCCATGGAATCAGCATCGTGACGCCTTCAAACACCTATGCGACCAATGGCTCACTGATGCTCGCCGGCCTGTTTCCCGTGGAGGTATTACAGGCCTTTTACGGACAGATGCAGTCCGATATCCAGTCAGGCGGGCGTTCGATGCAGGCATTTACGGCGCAGGGCCCGCTGCTTCGCCGCCCGGCGATCGAAATTTATGCCTATCAGTATCCGCCTATGCTGGCGTTCCTGTGGGGCCTGACGCCGCGGATTTCCCTTGAAACCGGGTGCGACCTGTTGCCGACCTATGCTTATTTTCGCCTCTATCAGCGCGACGATATCTGCCGGGTCCATGCCGATCGCGCGGCCTGCGAGCACAGCCTGTCGCTGACTATCGCCTATGCTGAGGATCGGCCATGGCCACTTTCGGTTGCGACCCAGCGAAGCGAGACGCCGCAACCGATCAGCGATGACTTTGGTGAGAGTCCCTATGAAACTATGGCAATGCGGCCAGGCGACGGCGTGTTGTATAAAGGCGTTCATCACCGGCACGGACGGTTGAACGCGAACCCCAACAGCTGGTCCGCGCACATTTTCCTCCACTGGGTGGATCGCAACGGCGCCTTTCGCGATCAGGCTTTCGACCGGCCGACGATAGAGGCGGCGAAGCGTGCGGCGCGTCGAACGTAGGGGTTTGTCGAGGCATTTCGCGCGACTGCCGGCACGGCGCCAGCGTCCCCGCCCGAAACAGGCTCCGGATTTGACCTGGGGAGACGTAGAGTCCTTCAACCTTCGGCAAGGGGGCCCTTAAAGCCCCACCGGTCGTCACAAGAGGCGCAAAACAGACCGAAGTCAGACCCGGCCTGAACCGCGCCGCGCGCGATACCCGGTCGGCTGATCTTGCAGCCCCGGCGACGATTTCGCTCGGTTCAGAGACTGGTCAGCGGTCATGCCACGGATCGTGCGCGCGTTCGCGAATCCAGCGCGTCGCAATCCACTTTGCGCCTTGCCGCACGGGCAACCCCGCATGATCGGAACGACGATCGACCGATCCATCCGGCAAAATGTTCGAAAACAGAATGGCGTCGCCGCCTTGCGGCTCAACCGTGAGGCTGGCCGAAATGAAGCGTGTCTCGCCGCCTTTGTAGCCGTGGTTCAGGTAGACGATCACCGTCTTGGTCCGCTGGTTTTTTGCGTCGCCGATCCAATCCAGATGCGGCCGGTACTCCTGGCCCGGGGAATAGCGTAATATCGACAGCGGCTCACCCTGCGTCACCAGCGTGTCGCTGATCACCGCAAGACGTTGGTTGATCGCCCGTATCACGAGATTCTCGCGCCCCGGCCCGATCACGGCGCCGTCGGACGTCCTGATGGGGTGGACGATCATTCGCCCGGTTCGTGGATCGACCACGGTTGCCGGCGCGAGCATGTCGCGCGCGGCCATCGCCAGATGGGCGCATTCTTCGGGAGACAACAGGTTTCTGAAACGGCGCACATCGGGCGCGTCGCTCAACATCTCGGCTGCAGGCAAGCTGAGCGGTCGGCCTTCGTCGTCTATCGCCATCGCGTTGAGCAGGGCGAGTTGCTCCCGTGCCGCCGGAATGCGGTCTGTCGCCTGATCGAGCAGCCGTCGCGCTGCCTGCCAGTCGGCGGGTGCGCCCGACCCATTTGCGGTGAGGGCGATTTCCAGCATGAGGGCGTCTGGATGCCCGGCGACAACGGCGCGATGCAGGATGTCGCGCGCTCGGGCAACGTCGCGTTGGACGAAGTCGCCGCTCATTACGTGGAGCGCCTGCAAATAGAGCGCGGCGGCGTCACCGCTCGCCGCGTGGCGGCCAATCAGCGCAAATGCTTCGGCCGGTCGGTTTGCGGCGAAGAGTGAGTCGCTTTGTGCCGCCAGATCGAAAGTCGTCATGAATGATGTTAACAAAAAAAAGGGGCGGCGAAAATCGCCGCCCCGGAAAAGTTACGCAAGAAGCGTTCAGAACTTCGCGGTAACACCCGCGTAGAACCGACGACCGATCGGGTCGTAAATCGCCGAACCTGCACCAGTCGCGGTCGCGCCGAGCGGCGGCAACCGGTCGGTCAGGTTGTCGATACCGAAGTAGAAGTTCGACCCCTTGGCGAGATTGATGCCGAACCGCACGTCCATGTAGACGACTTCGGGATAGTAGGGGATGTCGAAATCATCGGCGTTCTGCGGGGGACGGCCCTGGAACGTGATGTGGTTCTCGATCGCCCCAACCGACATCTTCGACAGGTAGCGAAGCTGATAGTCGACGAACACCCGGCCGAAATCGGCATTGATGTTCCAGTTGAACGAATCCCGCGGGCTGCCGAGTTCACCGACGGTCGTGTCGGCAAAGCCTGGCTGGGTCGGATCGAGGAACGAGTCCTTCTGCAGCTGATGCGTATAGATCAGATGCGTGCTCAGCTTCGTCCCGCCAAAGCGGTGCTGATAGGAAAGGTCGACGTCGATACCGCGAACTTGCAGCTTAGCGTAGTTGAGCAAGGTCTGCTGCAGGCTTCCCTCAAAAATCTGGTACTGAACTTCCTGCTTCGGCCCTATTGCGGCCGCAAGGTTGCGCTTGAACAGCGCGCAGAACTGATTGTTGGTGGTCGGCGAGTCATAGCAGCTGTTGACGATACCCTGCGCGCTCGGCGCCGTGATAACGTTGTTCACCTTGATGTTGTAATAGTCGACCGACAGACTCAGGCCGGGGACGAAGCGCGGCTGAAGTACGACGCCATAGGTATAGGAGTCGGACTTTTCGACCTTGAGCGACGGGTTGCCGCCGCTGAGGATCTGCAGCGACTGGGCATAGACGAAGTCATAGGTCGTCGGAATGCCTGCCGCGGCGCAGTTCGCCGCACGATACTGTGTGCCGCCCGCAATATTGCGCGCCGAGCACGGATCGGAAAAGCCTGGCGCAAAGTTCTGCGACTGCGGCGAATAGAGATCCGAGAGGTTCGGTGCGCGGATAGCGCGCGAGTAGTTGGCACGGAAGCGGATATCCGGGATCGGCGCGAAATCGACACCGGCGTTGTAGGTGTACACCGTGCCGGCCGAGCCGTTATAGTCGGAGACACGGCCGGCGCCCGAAACGGTCAGTTCATGAATGAACTGATCCTTCAGGATCGGCAGACGAAGCTCGGCGAAAGCTTCCTTCACGACGAAGGCCGGCGGCGCAAACTTGGAGATCGCGTTGTAGAAGGTGTAACCCTTCTCGACCAGCGGGTCTTCCTGGAAGAAGGCCGTTTCACGACGATATTCGGCACCGAGAGCAAAGCCGACCGGGCCACCCGGCAGGCTGAAGAACTTGCTGCTGTTGCCCGAGACGAAGCCGGTCAGGTCAAGCTGGGTGATCTTGCCCGTCGAGACCGTGTTTTGAAGGACGTAATCCTTCGCGGCCTGGGAAATGCTGCCGACGCCAAAGGGGTTCAGCGGCTTACAGGCAGCGATATCGGCAGCCAAATTCGCGGCGTTGCCGCCGAAGTCGTCATATGCACGGGTCGCATCAATCTGTGAACCGCAGACAATCTGACCAGAAGAATTCTTCACGGCGTCGAGCGCGAGCAGTTCGCGCTGCACGTTCACGTTGCCGAGCACGCGGGTCTTCTCATTGAACTGACCATAGTTCGCCGAGAGTTCGTACTTCCAGTCGTCATTGAAGGTGCCGCGGAGGCCGCCGACGATCCGGAACGTTTCGCGCTTCGATTGCTCAGAGCGGGTACCCAGATCGGTCAGATTCTTGCGAAGGGTGAACCGGGTTGCGTCGGTAATGCTCGCAGGGTTGGTACCGCCCGCGATCAACTGCGCCGTGATCACCGAGCGAGCCTGAGCAGACAGGTACGGGTTGTCCAGGCGAGGACGCTCGTAGAAGCCGTCGATGGTCGAACCGGTGAAGAACGCCGGGCCAGAACCGCCCTGACCAAAGGTGTCGGTGCGAACATATTTCGCTTCGACGAAAGGTACCAATGCATCTGAGATGTCGAAATGGCCGATCAGGTTCGCCGAATAGCGGTCCTGCTGCGGGAGGATCTGCAGGAGCGTGCCGTTGCGACGCGTGTTACCATTGCCGCCGATATAGGAACCGGTCGGCGTAGCACTGTTCGAACCCAAGCCGACCCGGGTACCGGTTTCCTGAACCAGCGAACCATCGGGCTGGAACAGATAGGTGCACGAGAAACGCTGGCCAAGTGGGGCGGTTGGCGTCGGACCGCCCGTGCCGCACGCTCCAGTCGGGCTGTTGAACGAGATCAGGCCGCCGTCGGAGAATGTCGCAACGCGGACGTCACGGTAGAACACCGCGTCGGGCTGGCCATTGTTGTTTGGCGTCGTGAAGCCCGTGGTCAGGCCCGACGCGTCGCTCTGCACCGTCAGGAACGTATCGTTGCGCGCAAGATAATCGCGATCCGCAGCGTAAAGGCTGTTCTGGCGCGCATATTCCAGATCGATCGCGATATTGCCGCGGCCATCGGCGAAGTTCTTGCCGGCAAGAACGCTCGCATAATAGGTGCCGGCATCGGCGCGGCTGCTGACGCCACCCTGGGCGTGGAACTGCAGGCCCTGGAAGTGGTCCTTGAGGACGAAGTTGACGACGCCTGCCAGCGCGTCCGAGCCGTAAACCGCCGAATCGCCGCCGGTGACGACGTCGACGCGCTCGATAAGATCAGTCGGGAAGGTGTTGACGTCAGGCGAAACCGCGTTGTTCAGGATGTCGGCGCCGACATGACGACGGCCGTTGACGAGCACCAGCGTGCGCTGCGTGCCGAGGCCGCGAAGGTCGAGCAGGTTGAGGCCCGCCGTGCCGAGGAAGCGAGTCGAGTTCGACTGGCTGAAGGTGCTCTGCAGTGCCGGGAGATCGTTGAGCACGTCGCCGATCGAAAGCTTGGCGTGCGAGGTCAGTTCTGCCGCGGATACGGTGGTCACCGGAACGGTCGAGCTGTCGTTAGGCCGCGCGATGCGCGAACCCGTAACGACGACGTCCTTGCCGGCGTCTGCGTCGCTATCGGTGGTATCTGCCGTAGCAGGCGCAGGCGGTGTCGCTGGCGCAGTCTGTGCTGCTGCAATCGAAGGAAGGCCGGCGAGCACGCCGACGAGCGCGGTGGCGCCCAGAAGCCGCTTTATAGTCATTGATGTGCCCCTTTCGGACGGGAATGTCCGATTGGTGCACATAAAGGCCGATTCAACGGCCGCGCGCAAGGCGGCGATGAACGTCAGATGACCAGACTTTTAGGATTCACTTCAACGGTGTTGCACTATTGCAACGTTATGACAGTTCGCCGCGAATCCAAAGACACTGTGCGGCGAACCTCACCGCTCGACACACAGCGCGATCCCCATGCCGCCGCCGATGCACAGGGTCGCCAGCCCCTTTTTCGCGTCGCGCCGGGCCATTTCGTAGAGCAATGTCGTCAGCACGCGTGCGCCGCTGGCGCCGATCGGGTGGCCGATGGCGATCGCGCCGCCATTGACGTTGACGCGGTCGGCATCCCAGCCGAGCTCCTTGCCGACCGACAGCGCCTGCGCCGCGAACGCCTCGTTCGCCTCGATCAGGTCGAGGTCGGCGATGCTCCAGCCGGCCTTTTCGAGCGCGCGTCGCGTTGCCGGCACCGGGCCGATGCCCATGATCGACGGGTCGACCCCGGCCGAGGCCCAGCTGGCGATGCGCGCGAGGATCGGGCTGCCGCGCTTTTCGGCCTCGGCGCGGCTCATCACCACCAGCGCGGCGGCGCCATCATTGAGGCCCGAGGCGTTGGCGGCGGTGACGGTGCCGTCCTTCTTGAAGGCGGGACGCAGGCCCGATACGCCGTCGAGCGTCGCGCCGGCGCGGATATATTCGTCGTCGGCGACTGTCACATCGCCCTTGCGGCCCTTGATCGTTACCGCCGCGATCTCGTCCTTGAAACGCCCGGCGCTACGTGCCGCTTCGGCGAGGTTCTGCGAGCGCACCGCGAACACGTCCTGCATCTCGCGCGTGATCTGATATTGCTCGGCAACGTTTTCGGCGGTGATGCCCATATGATAATTGTTGAACACGTCGGTCAGGCCGTCGCTGATCATCGTATCGACCAGGCTGAGATTGCCCATCTTGGTGCCGCCACGAAGATTCTGCGCGTGCATACTCATCGACATCGATTCCTGCCCGCCGGCGACAACGATCCGCGCGTCGCCCGTCGCCACCGCCTGCGCTGCCAGCGCGACCGCGCGCAGGCCCGAGCCGCAAACCTGGTTGACGCCCCAGGCAGGGATCTCCTTGGGCACGCCGGCCGCCATCGACGCCTGGCGCGCCGGGTTCTGGCCCTGGCCCGCGGTCAGCACCTGTCCGAGGATCACCTCGGACACGTCCTCGCCCGTCACGCCGGCCTGGGCGAGCGCCGCTTCGATCGCGATCCGGCCGAGTTCATGCGCCGGCGTCGAGGCGAAGGCGCCGAGAAAACTGCCGACCGGCGTGCGCTTTGCGGCGGTGATGACGATGTCCTGCATGGCTCGGCTCCGGATGAATGTTGCGGTGCACTATCTAGGGATCGGGAGCGCGGTTAGCCAGTCCATCAATGGATTCCATAACTGGCTGCGCGCGCCGCGCCCGACGATCATGCCGACATGTCCGGCGCCGAGATCGTGGCGATCGGGCAGGTCGGCAGCGCTCGCGGCTGGGACGATGCGGTCGTTGAGCGAGACGAATTCAATCGCGGGGCAAGACAGTGCCTGCGGCGTCACAAGCGTACCGGCGACGCGCCATGCGCCACGTCCGGTCAGGTCCGCGCCGACGAAATCCTCGAACAGCTGGCGGCCTGCGGCATAGGGCAGGGGGGCGCCGGCATTGGCCCAGTCCTCGAGCGCAACGAACGACGCGGCGGCGGGGCTGTCGGGCGCCATGCGGCCGAACGCCTCATATTTGGCGATCGTCTTGGCCGGGTCGAGTCGCCAGAAGCCGGCCTGCAGCACTTCCATCGGCACCAGCCCGAGCTTTTCGCAGGTTGGTTGTGCGGTGCGCCATAACTCGGCGATCGCCGTGCGCGCCGCGTCGCCGAAGCCGCCAAAATGCCATGGCGCGGCGATCAGCGCGACACCTGCGACGCGCGCCGCGCAGGCGGCGGCGAGCGCCATCGTTCCGCCGAGGCAATAGCCGATCAGGATCGGCGGCTGATCGAATTTGGCGATCAGCGGCAGCAGGCGGCGAGCGACATGCGCGGTGATGTCCAGCTCGCGATCCGCCGGCAGCGGGCTTCCCCAGTCGAGCAGAAACGGACGAACCCCCTGCGTCGCGAGCCACTTAACGAGGGAAACCTCGGGCGCGAGGTCGAGGATGAAGGGCGGGTTGATCAGCGACGGCACGAGGATGACCGGCCGACCGCCGTCATCGCGCCGCCCATAATCGCGCAGTCGTGCGCAGCCCTTGCGATAACGCGCGGGTGCCAGTCGACCGCGCGGCGCGCGTGGTGCCTGCTGGAAGGTGGCAAGGCCGGCAAGCGCGGCGGCGCGGCGCTCGGGCGATGTTGCGGTTTCGCTGCGCAACATGTCGAGAAACAGCGGCAACGGCCGTGGCCCGTGTTGCGGTGCGGTATCGCTTGGTGTTAGATGCAGATCAAACACGGCTCGGGCGGAGGCCTTCTCTATGAAGAAGCATAATGCGGGCGAAGGCCCGGTGACGATCAAGAAGTACGCCAATCGCCGGCTCTACAACACCGAAACCTCGTCTTACATCACGCTCGACCATCTCGCCGCGATGACGCGCGAGGGCCGCGACTTCAAGGTCGTCGATGCCAAGACCGAAGAAGATATTACCCATAACATTCTCACCCAGATCATCATGGAGGAGGAATCGCGCGGCCAGACGATGCTTCCGGTCAATTTCCTGCGCCAGCTGATCTCGATGTACGGCGATTCGATGCAGGCGATGGTGCCGGGCTATCTCGACGCGTCGATGGACAGTTTTCGTCGCAATCAGGAGCAGTTCAAGTCGGCAGTCGAGGGCGCGTTCGCCAGCTCGCCCTTCGCCAACACCCCCTTTGCCGAACTCGCCAAGCGCAACATGGCGATGTTCGAGGCAGCGGCGCAGGCGTTCAAGCCCGGCGCGAAGCCGGGCGAGGCCACGTTTACCGCAACGGCGGCGAGCAAGGATGATGAGATCGCCGCGCTCAAGGCCGAGCTCGGCCGGCTCAACGACAAGATCGAGAAGCTCGGCAAGTAAGCGCTCGCGCGCGGCATTTCCAAAGCCCATTCAATTCGGCAATTCGCCAATTCGGGGACACAATTATTGTGTTGTCTAATTGATTTTACATACATTTGATTTTCCTTGGTAATTCTGACCTTGGTCTATGGTTGTCTTCGTGGTCATGGACGAGCGTTGGCGCTGTGATGTCCATGCCGCA
>NZ_JAXOJP010000017.1:0-91442 GCF_036663795.1 Parasphingomonas halimpatiens | reverse complement strand
CTATGTTGCCGGCGGGCGGTATCAGTCCAGGCCATCTGCTTCTCCTATCGTCTCGACAACGACGGTGAATCACAACCTACTGATATCGCTCAACCACTTTCCGCTCGGGCTCTTATGCTCGCCGGCATGAGACACCTCACCATCTGCGACATCTGTGCTGTTGCATTTCCGGCAATCTTCCCCGCGCTGGCGACAATAAGAACCATGAATAAATCAGGCTATTCGCATAATGCGTTCAGTATCGCCCAGTCATCGGCGCGGGTGGTTGCGCCCGCACCATCGAACGCGCGCAGTGGGCGGTGTTGGCATTTGCCGCTTCTTCGGCGCTTGAACATCGCCCCGCAGCGGTCCAACAGCCACGAAAGCGCCACCCCATCGGCTCGCAAAATGCCCCATTTACTTGCTGGCCCCGATGCGCATGACTTGCGCAATATTTGAGAAATCCATGCCTGTCGGCGCGAATAGTCGGTGATTCAAACCGCCCGGCGCGATGGTAGAACGGGCGCAACACTCATCCCGCCAACGCTCTTTCCCATCGTCCGATCCATCGACCCCGCGCCAGCCGCGCGTCGCCTGCGACTATTCCGTTTCCAGCAGGAGCGCGGTGCGCCTCAGCAGTTCGGCGACATTGTCCTCGACGGTCGCGTCGAAGCGGACTGAGGGGATCGCGACGCTGAACGCACCGAGCGCCGCGCCGCCAACCATCACCGCGCGGGCGATGCCCTGGATTCCCGGGGTATGTTCTTCGCGCGTTCGGGCAATGCCGGTGCGGCGGATTTCGGCGATCTCGCGGCGCAGTTCTGCCGCCGCGGTGATCGTCGCCGGGGTGAAGGCCACGCGCTCGGTCTCGGTCAGATACGCTTCGAGTTCGCTATCAGGCAGCGTCGCGAGAATGGCCTTGCCGGCGGCAAAGCCGTGCAGCGCGGTGCTGGTGCCCATCTGCACGGCGTAGCGCAGCGCGTGCTCGCTGGTTTCGGTCACCAGCGCCTCGACCTCCCAGCCCTTGCGGATGAAGAAGGAGGTCGTTTCGTTGAGCTGGAGCCGCAGCGCGCGCACCAGCGGCGCGACGCGTTCGGCCAGCGCCATGCCGCTGGCGCGGGTCTGCAGGCGGGCGAGGCCGGGGCCCGGCGTGTAGCGCCGGCCGGCGCGCGCAAGATAACCGCGATCGACCAGCGTCGTGAGGAGATAGGACAGGCTGCTGACGGGAATGGTGAGCGCCGCCGCCACCTCCTGCGCTACCACCGGCCGGTCGCGCGCGACGACATATTCGATGATGTCGAGCGTCCGAAGCGCGGATTTTACGGGAAACGCGGCGGTATCGACCATGGCCCGCTATACCGCGCCGCGCGGCGTTCGCCACCATGCCGCCACGTCAGAGACGCGCGGCCGCCAGGTCCGCGCCCTCGCGCAGGTTGCGCAGCTTCGCCCAGGTAACGGCGGGGTCGATCTTGCCATAGCCGGCAAAGGTGCCGAACCCGCAATCGGTGCTCGCGACGACCCGGTCGGCGCCGACGATCGCGGCGAAGCGTTCGATCCGCTGCGCGATCAGCTCGGGATGCTCGAGATAGTTGGAGCAGGTGTCGATCAGGCCGGGCGCGAGGATCTTGTGGTCGGGAAGCCGGGCATCGCGCCACACGATCCATTCATGTTCGTGACGCGGATTGGCAGCTTCGAACAGGACCGTGGCAGGGCGTGCGCCCACGACGATGTCGATGATCCGCTCCAGCGGGATATCGTGGTCGTGCGGGCCTTCGTAATTACCCCAGCAGACATGCATCCGCATCTTCTCGGGCGGGATGTTGGCGGTCGCCGCGTTCAGCGCCTCGACATTGGCGGCGATCGTCCGCAGGAACGTCGCCTCGTCCATTTCCTGGTAGCCGGTGTGCCGTGACATGGCGAGGTCGGGGCAATCGAGTTGCAGCTCGAAGCCGGCCGCGACGATCGCCTCATATTCCGGGCGCATCGCCGTCACGAGGTCGGCGAGATAGGCGTCATGGCTGGGATAATGGACATTCTTCTGGAACGCGGTGATCAGCCCCGGCGACGCCGCGTTCATGAAGGCGCGAGTGCACTTGCCGTGGCGTTCGAGCGCGCCCTTGAAGCGGCGGATATCGTCGTGCAGCGGCTGCAGGTTTACCAGCCGGACCTCGCCGATGCACGAGGCACGGGTGAATTCCTGCGATCCCATGATGTGCGCCAGCTTGGCGCGCAGATCGGGCAGCGGTGCGAGATCGAGCGCCGACATACGGTCGATATGGCCGCCAAAGCCCGACAGCCGCTCGATCATGTAGGTCGAATAGCCGACCTTGCCGAGTTCGCCGTCGCTGACGATGGTGACGCCCGCCGCGACCTGCGCCGCGACCGCCTCATCGACGGCGGCCTGGACGAGCGTGTCGAACGCCTCGGCGTCATAGGGGTCGCCGTGATCGCGCGCGAGCAGCAGCGGGGTCAGCTGCGCGCCGCGCGGTAGGCTGCCGACATGGGTCGTGGCGATCGACATGCAGATGATCCCTTGAAGTCTGTCGGGTATCCGTGCCTGCTTTTCGCACTTGTGTACAGATCATATATGCGAAGACGCGACCCGCTCGGGCCGCGCCTCGCGCACATGAATGTCAGGCGTCTTCGAGCGCCACCGCATTGATGATGTGCGGCTGGGTATATTCGTTGAGCCCGGCTTCGCCGAGTTCGCCGCCAAGGCCCGATTGCTTGGTGCCGCGGAACGGAATCGACGGGTCGATCGCGAGATACTGGTTTACCCAGACCGTGCCGGTCTCGATCCGCTTGGCGACCGCCGTGGCGCGTGCGACGTCCTTACCCCATACCGTGCCGCCCAGGCCGTAATCCGAGTCGTTCGCACGCCGGATGACGTCGTCGATATCGGTATAGGACAGCACGGGCAGGACGGGGCCGAACTGCTCTTCGCGCACCAGCGGTGCATCGTCGTCGAGATCGCGCACGATCGTCGGCGGGATGAAATAGCCCGGCCGGTCGAGCGGCGTGCCGCCCGCGAGTACCGTGCCGCGAGTCCGCGCATCGTCGAGCAGCGCGTTGACCTTGTCGAACTGCATCTTGTTCTGCACCGGGCCGACCTGCGTGCCCTGCATCGAGCCGTCGCCGACCACCGCTTCGTTCGCCAGCTTGGCCAGTTCGTCGCAGAAATCGTCGTACATCGGCGCGGGCACATAAGCGCGCTTGATCGCAACGCAGATCTGGCCGGCATTGGCCATCGCTCCGCCGTACACCTTGCGCGCGACCTGGCGTGCATCGACATCGTCGAGCACGATCGCGGCGTCATTCCCACCCAGTTCCAGCGTCACGCGCTTCACGCCCTGGGCGGCTGCAGCCATCACCTTCTTGCCCGTCGCGGTCGATCCGGTGAAGGCGACCTTGGCGACATCGGGGTGGGTGGTCAGCTTGGTACCGAGGTCATTCTGGTCGCAGACGATGTTGACGACGCCCGGCGGCAGGATTTCCGCGCAGATCTCACCGAACAGCAGCGAGGTGAGCGGGGTGGTCGGCGCCGGCTTGGCGACCATGGTGTTGCCCGACAGCAGCGCCGGACCGAGCTTGTTCATCAACAGGATGACGGGAAAATTCCACGGCGTGATCGCGGCGACGACGCCCAGCGGGGTGCGGTGCTCGGTCACTGTGTTGCCGCCCTCGTCGCGCAGCGTCTTGGTCTCGATCCGCATCGCCGCGAAGGCGCGCAGCGTATAGATGCTGCCCATCATCTCGTACATCGCCTGGTCGAGCGGCTTGCCCTGCTCGCTGGTCAGGAGACTGGCGAATTCGCCCGCGCGCGCTTCCATCGCGTCGGCCAGCTTGATGAGGAGCGCCGCGCGCTCTTCGATCGGCTTGGCAGCCCAGGCGGGGAAGGCTTTCTTCGCTGCGGCGACGGCACGGTCGATCAGCGCCTCATCGGCCTTGGGGCAGCGCGCGAATGCCTCGGCGGTGGCCGGATTGACGACATCGAAACTGCTGGCACCGTCCACTAATTGGCCGTCGACCAGCATCCGGAATTGATGCTCCATCATCGCTCTCCTTGGTCGCGCCTGAAACCGGCGCTGGGTCCGTTCGTTGCCCCGCGCGATGCGTGGCGACATCGCCGCTTATGTGCGCTAAGGATACAATCTTGGCAAGGTGGCATCGCGACAGATGAAGCAGGACGACGACCTCGAGAACATCCTCGGCTACCAGATGCAACGCGCCTTCCAGATCATGACGGAAGACGCCCGGCGTGTGCTGGAGCCACACGGGCTCACCCCCGCCAAGCTCACCGCGCTGATGCTGATCCGGGCCAATCCGGGGTGCGATCAGACCGCGTTGGGTGGCGCGCTCAGCATCAACCGCTCGAGCGCGATGAAGCTCGTCAACGGTCTCGCCGCGCGCGGGCTTATCGAACGGCGGGCGGGCCGCAACCTGCGCACCAACGCGCTCCACATGCTGGCGCATGGCGAAGAGCAATTGGCGGAGGTCTTGAAGCTCCTGCATGATTCGGATCGGCGGATGAGCGCCAGGATGACCGACGCCGAGCAAAGGACGCTGTTCGCGCTGCTCCGCAAGGTCGGCCCGTCGCGCGCGCGACGGCCGAAGGATTCCGCGGCCTAGCCCCGCACAAAGGCGCTGCCGGGGTTGCCATAATTGTATGCTTGGCACACAATCGAATCGATGCGCTATGGCGCGCGTTCCGGCGCCGCGCGACACCTCCTGGAGAGTATAATGGGAATTTCCGATAGCATCGCAGGCGAGGATATGGTTCTCGTCGCGGCACCCGAAATGCTCCGGCTCGATCGTTTGCTACGGCCGACATCGATCGCCATCATCGGCGCGTCGGACAAGCCGGGAGCGCTGGGTGCGTCGGTGCTTGCCAACCTCGACCGCCAGGGCTTCGGCGGCGCGATCCATCTTGTAAATCCGAAACGCAGCGAGATTGGCGGGCGGCCGTGCATCGCCTCGGTCGATGACCTGCCGGAGGGCGTCGATGCCGCGATTCTCGCCATTCCCCGTGCCGGCGTGCTCGATACGTTGCGCGGGCTCGCGCGGCGCAAGGTCGGCGCGGCCGTCGTCTTCGCCGCCGGCTTTGCCGAGGACGGCCCGCAAGGGCTGGCCGACCAGCAGGAGATTGCGCGAATCGCGGCTGAGGCGGGTATGGTCGTCGAAGGCCCCAATTGCCTCGGCCTGGTCAATTTCATCGATCGCGTCTCGCTGACCTTCATTGGAATGCCCGAGGCGCGTGCGCAGGGCGATCGCCGCGTCGGCATCGTATCGCAGTCGGGAGCGATGGCGGCGGTTCTCGCAACGACGATGATCGCGCGCGACGTCCCGCTCAGCTGCTACATCTCGACCGGCAACGAGGCGGCGAGCGGCGTCGAGGACTATCTCGCGCATCTCGTTGGACAGCCCGAAACCTCGGTCATCGCGCTGATCGTCGAGCATTTCCGGGCGCCAGCGCGTTTCCTCGAAGCCGCACGCGCGGCGCAGGCAGCAGGCAAGCAGATTGTGCTGCTCCACCCCGGCCGCAGCGCGGCGGGCGCGGCGAGCGCCGCCACCCATACCGGCGCGATGGCCGGCGACTATGCGGTGATGCGGACGCTGGTCGAACATGCCGGCGTTATCGTGGTGCAGTCGCTCGAGGAACTGGGCGACGTGGTCGAGATCACGGTGCGCTGCGCCACGCTGCCGTCCGGCGGCACGGGCGTGCTCGCCGAATCGGGTGCCTTCAAAGCGATGATGCTCGACCTGACCGAAGAGCTCGGCCTGCCGCTCCCTGCGCTGACCGATGCCGACAGCCCCGCCTTGCGGGCAGCGCTGCCACCTTTCGTGCCGGTCTCCAACCCGCTCGATGTGACGGCGCAAGGGCTGGTCGATCCGGGGATGTATGGCCGCGCGTTGGCCGCGCTGATGGAAGACGCGCGGATTGGCACCATCGTCGTGTCGCTGATCCAGACCGAGATCGCGACGTCGCGAATCAAGTTCGATGCCATCGCCACCGGGCTCGACGCCGGGCTCTCCAAGCCGGTGATCGTCACGGGCGTCGATGAGGGCGGCGGTGTGCGCAGCGAGGATATCGCACGGCTGCGTGAGCTGGGCGTGCCCTACCTCCCCACCGCCGACCGCGCGATGCGGGCGCTCGTCCGGATTGTCGGCAGGGTCAATCGCGACGGCGCCGCGCCATCCGGTGAGGGTGCTGCGATCGAGGGGCTCGCACCCGATGCCACGATCGCCGAATATCGCTCGAAGGAATTGCTCGGCGCGCGGGGCATTGCGTTCCCGCCCTTCACGCTCGCCACGACCGTGGCGGAGGCGCAGTCAGCTGCGTCGCAGCTCGGCTACCCGGTGGTGCTCAAGGCGCAGGCCGCAGCATTGCCGCACAAGAGCGATGCCGGCGGCGTGATCGTCGGGCTGAAGGATGCGGCGGAAGTTGCCGATGGCTGGGCGCGGTTGCACGCCAATATCGCGGCGTCGCGGCCCGACCTCGTTCTGGATGGCGTGCTGGTCGAGAAGATGGCGGAGCGCGGCGTCGAACTGATCGTCGGCGCGCGCAACGATCCTGCCTGGGGACCGGTAATCCTGGTCGGCTTCGGCGGTGTCACGGCGGAATTGCTGCACGATGTGCGCTTGCTGCCCGCGGGACTGTCGATCGACGAGATCGAGGCCGAAATCCGCCTATTGCGGATGGCGCCGCTGCTTGACGGTTTCCGAGGGGCTGAACCGGCAGACGTTACCGCTGTCGCCGGGATCGTTCAGGCGCTTGGCACGGTCGTCGCGGCGACGCCGGCGATCCGCGAAATCGATCTCAACCCGGTGATGGTCTATGCCAAGGGACGCGGCGCGCTCGCGCTCGATGCGTTGATCTCGACTTGATTTGGCGATGAGGCAGGCGTGCGGTGTTCCGCAGCCAGCCTCTCGGCCTTTTCTGCGATCAGCCTTCCGCCTTGGTCAGGTCATACGAGCCGAGACCCGGCTTGTAGCTCTTTTCGTCGATGAACTGGCGGATGCCTTCCTTGCGGCCATCGGTCTTGTCGTGGAAGTTGGCGGCTTCCTGCATCCGCACCAGATAATCCTCGGCCTCGTCATAGGTCATCGTGCCGACGCGGCGCACGGCGTCCTTGGCGAATTTGAGCGCGACGGGGTTCTTCTTGAGCAGCAACTGCGCGACCTCACGGACGCGCGCCTCGAGCCGCTCCAGCGGCACGCTCTCGTTGACCAATCGCCACTCGGCCGCCTTCTTGCCGTCGATCAGCTCGCCGGTCAGAGTCATCCACATCGCGTCGCGCATCGCCAGCAGGTCGACCACCACCTTGGTGACGCCGCCGCCCGGCAGGATGCCCCAGTTGATCTCGGACAGGCCGAACTGCGCTTCATCCGCGGTGATCGCGAGATCGCAGGCGAACAGCGGACCGAAACCGCCGCCAAAGCACCAGCCATTGACCATCGCGATCGTCGGCTTCTGGAACCAGCGCAGGCGACGAAACCAGCCATAGCTTTCGCGCTGCGATTGCCGCACCCCGCGCAGGCCCTGCGATTCGGTCTCGCGGAAATATTCCTTGAGATCCATGCCCGCCGACCATGCCGTGCCTTCACCGCCGAGCACCAGCACGCCGACATCGTCGCGATATTCGAGCTCGTCGAGCACCTCCATCATGCGCCGGTTGAGCGTCGGGCTCATCGCGTTGCGCTTGTCGGGCCGCGCGAAATACACCCAGGCGATGCGGTCCTCGACCCGATATGTGACGACGTCGGTTGTGCTCATGCTACGCGCTCCTGTTGCCGGCAGTGCCGGAATATGTATCACTGGCATACAATATCAGGTCGCGGCGATGCGGCAAGGGCGAAACCGGGCAAGGCAAACGGAGGAGAAAGACGATGGTCGATGAGATGACCGAGGACGAGCGTCGCGCGATCGAGTGGGACTGTGCGCGGCTGATCAACCTCTATGCGATGCTCAACGACGAGGGGCGCTGGCCCGAGGTGGCCGCGCTCTACACCGAGGACGGCAGCATGACGCGTCCGACCGCGCCCGACGCGCCGATTGTCGGGCGGGCAGCGATTCTCGCGGCCTTCGAATCGCGCCCGCGCCGCACGACGCAGCACGTCTGCTCGAACATCGTCGTCACCGTCGTCGGTCGCGACGAGGCCGTGGCGACGAGCGCGATGCTGCTGTTCACCGCCGCCGACGTCGCGCCGCTGGTGGGCGGCTTTGCCGATCGCTTCCGACGCGTGACCGGACAAGGCTGGCGCTTCGCGGAACGTCGCGGGTCGCTGACCTTCAGTTGAGCCGGGGTAGGTGGGTCAGGCCGATCACCTGTCAGACATCGATAGCGAGGTAGCCCGTCACATAGCGGCCCGAAATTCCGGTATAGACGCCCGACCCGGCAATGCCGAAGCCGATCTGGTCGAAGACATTGCTCATCTGCAGCCGGAAGGTCGCGTCATGCGTCGCGAGCTTGAAGCGGTAGCGCCCGCCGAGATCGACCCTCGCGCGCGGCGGCAGGACGACGCGATTGTCGGTCGTCGCGGGCGTCGCGCCGCGGTGAACGGTCGCCACGTCGAGCGACAGGCCGTTCAGCCCCGGCACCCGCCAGTTGAGGTTGGCGATCAGCAAATGGCTCGACAGCCCGACCGGGCGGTCGCCGATCGCCCCGACAGCACTCGCGCTGCGTACCACGCGCGGGCGCAGGAAGACGCCGCCGCCGACAAGGTCGAGCCGCGAGGTGAGCTTGCCCGAAACGGAGAATTCGGCCCCCTGGCTGCGGATCGTTCCGACCTGGGTAAAGGTGCCGCCGCCATCGAAGCTGAAATAGGGACGGCGCAGGTCGAAGACTCCCGCCACCGCCTTCAGTCCGGGTGCGAGAACGACGCGCACGCCGGCATCCTTCTGTTCGGTCAGGATCGCGGGAAGCGGCTGATTGCGGTTGGTCGCCCCGGCCGGCGCAATGCCGCTTTCCTCGAGCCCGCGTGCATATCCCGCATAGATCGTCAGTTTCGCCGAGAGGTTGGCGGCTGCGGTCCCATTGTACAGCCACGGCCGAGCCCGGTTCGTGACGGTAGGAATGCCGGGGAGGTCGACGCTCTTGCGGTAATCGGCGCGCGATATGCCGAAGCCGATCTCGCCCACGCCCTTCCAACGGCCGTCATAGGCCAGCCCGACCGTCGTCTGCTGCACATGGTCCCGCGACAGCGGGCCGAAGGTGAAGGTCGGTTTGGGCGCCTGTTCGGTGACACCGATCCGCGCCGGTCCGAGATCGACCACGCCCGAGCCGCCATATTGCCGCCGCGCGCTGCGCTCGCGCACGCTGAGATGAATGACGTGAAGCCGCGGGCCGTCGGTGATGCTGTGGGTCACGCGCATCTCGCCACTCAGCGACTCGTTCTTGAGCCGCGGGTCGGCCTCCACGATCCGTTCGGCGGTACCGTCGGGCTGGATGTCGACGAGCAGATTGGCATAACCGGTCTTCTGGTCGAACACCGAACGGAACGCGCCGAGGCGCACCAGCCAGGTCTTGCTCGCCGCGTAGGAGGCGACGACGCCATGGTTGGTGGCGGTGTAGCGGTAATCGACCCAGTTGGGGCCGTCGAAGCGATGTTCCGGCGGGATCGGCGGCAGATAGGCGCCGCCCGGAATCAGGAACGGTCCGGCCTCATCGTCATAGTCGTTGTTGAGCGTCCAGAACGGCACGATCTCGACGCCCGGCGCGGGCCGCCACCGCGCGATCAGCCCCTGGCCGTGGTTGAAATTGGCGGTGCCGTCGGGGAAGGCCACGCGACCGGCGGTGACGCCATAGCCGATGGCGAGATGTTGGTTCAGCGTCAGCGAGCCGTCGATTTCGATTCCGGCGCTGCTGTAGCTGTCACCGTTGACGATGATCGACGCGCCATTGCCCTGCGGTCGCCGCAGCGACAGATCGACGATCCCGCTCGGTGCGGCAAAGGGATAGCCCTGTGCCGACAGGCCGACCTTGATGCTCGTCGAATCGAGCACGATGCTGTTGAGGTCGTAGGACGAGCTGAAATACAGCCCGTCGATCCGGACATTGCCCGCCGCGCTGGGCGAGAAGCCGCGCGCATTGCCGGCATTGTAGATGCCGAGTGATTCGCGCCCGACGCTGAAACCGAACGCGTCTTCCGCCTGGGTGACGGCGTTGTCGCTGGTTCGGTCCTGCGCAAGCGCAGGATTTGCCGCGCCTGCCAACAATAACGCGATGCTGCCGCTCAATCGCCGCACCGATCATCTCCCCCAAGAGTCATATCGTTTTACGACGCTATAACGGAATTTCTGAAGCGCAACATGGGCGGAACGCCGTTACTGGACGATGCACCTTCTTGGCGGCATGGTTGCCCCATGCTCGATTTTACGGTGGAATCCGCGCAGCCGCCCGACGCGGCTATGGTCATCCCGCTGTGGCAGGCCTGTGGCCTGACCCGCCCCTGGAACGATCCCCGCGCGGATTTCGATCGCGCGATTGCTGGGGCCACGTCGACAATTCTCGTCGTTCGCGATGCCGGCTCGATCATCGCCAGCGTAATGGTCGGTGACGACGGTCATCGCGGCTGGATCTATTATCTCGCGGTGGCACCCGATCGTCGGCGATCCGGCCTGGGCCGCGCGATGATGGCGGCGGCCGAAGCCTGGCTGCGCGAGCGCGGCGCCCCGAAACTGCAGTTGATGGTGCGCGAGGGCAATGCCGAAGCGCTCGCCTTCTACGCCGCGCTGGGGCTCGAGCCGCAACCGGTCGTGACGACGGGCAAGTTTCTGAAAGGATGACGATGACGACCATGATGTACGGGATCAAGAATTGCGACACGATCAAGAAGGCGCGCACCTGGCTCGATGCGCATGGCGTCAGCTATGCGTTCCACGACTATAAGACGGCGGGGATCTCGCCGGACAAGCTGCGAGCCTGGGCGGGGCTGGTCGGCTGGGAAGCCCTGCTCAACCGCGCTGGAACGACCTTTCGCGCGCTGCCCGATGCGGCCAAGGCCGATCTCGACGAGGAGAAAGCGATCGCGCTGATGGTCGCGCAGCCATCGATGATCAAGCGCCCGGTGCTCGAATCCGGCGGCCCGCTACTGGTAGGGTTCAAGGCCGATGCCTATCTCGCGGCCGGACTGGGCTGATCAAGGACTAATACCATGCCGACCGCACGCTGGAACGGCGCGATCATCGCGCAATCGGACGACACCGTCGTCGTCGAAGGCAATCATTACTTCCCTGCCGACAGCATCGATCAATCGCTGCTCGAAGCGAGTGACACACATACCAATTGCCCATGGAAGGGTGTCGCGAGCTACAAGTCGCTGGTCGTCGACGGCAAGCACAATGCCGACGCCGTTTGGTATTATCCCGAGCCCAAAACAGCAGCCGCCGAGATCAAGGGACGCTTTGCCTTCTGGAAAGGCGTGACGGTCGAGTAACACCCCCGCTTGCCTTTTCGATCCGCTCGACGCAGTTTCGCGTCTCGATCGGGGAGGGTGAGATGGCTTCAGAAACGAAACCGCCGGCCTGGTATTATCTCGTCGCCGTGCTGCTGATCCTGTGGGACGGGATCGGCTGCTATTTCTGTATCATGCAATTCAAGCTCGGCGCCGATGCGATGGGCGATGCAACCGCTTATGACCGCGCGCTCTACGCGACCCTGCCAGCTTGGTATAACTGGTGTTACGCCGTGGCGGTATTCGGATCTGTCCTTGGCGGCATCGCCCTGCTGGTGCGGGCCAGGATCGCCAGGCCGATCATGCTCGTCGCGCTGATCGCGATCGTCGTCCAGTTCGGCTATCTGTTCGCGACCACCGACATCATCGGCCACAAGGGCTTCATGGTGACGGTACCGTTCCCCGCGTTCATCGTCGCGGTCGGTGTCTTCGCGTGGTGGTTTGCCGGTTTCGCGGCTCGGCGCGGCTGGATCAGGTGACGGGGAGGGGGGTCACAGACCTTCCCCTTCCCATTGAAACACCGCGTCGAGCGGCTTTTCGAAAACCTTGGCGATGCGAAACGCTGCCTCCAGGGTCGGCGAATATTTTCCTGCCTCGATCGCGGCGATGGTCTGGCGCGTCATGCCGATGCGCTCGCCCAGTTCGGCCTGGGTCATTTCGTCGGCCATGAAACGCAGCAGGCGGATCTGGTTGGTGATACGAGTGCCGGCCATGGTCAGTCGCCCCGGCGATAAGCGACGATCTGACAGGCAAAGCGCAACGCCTCGGCCAGCATGATCACCGCCAGCAATAGGTTGAGCATGCCGAACAAGCTCATCCCGAAATGGATCGTCACCGCCGCAGCCATCACGCCGAGCAGCAACGCATAATAGCTCTGGCCTGCGGCCAGCCGAGCGATGCCCCGGTCCCGTTCGTCGCGCGGCGCACGTGCGTCGGCCGGCGCAAGGACCGCGACCACGATCGCGGCGACAGCAGTGATGACGGCCTGTGCGATCATCACCGCGACGAAAAGCCCGACGAAATAGGCGTGCGGCGCATCATGCGTCGCGAGATTGCCGAAATAGAGGACGGCAGCGAAAGCGATACCCGCCAACGCAACCCACGCAATCTTTTCCCTGAACGACATAACGGTCTCCGTGCATGCTTTGTGCGACTCTATGTAATTAATATCTAACATTACGTCAAGGTTGTTTGGCGCGCGGATCGGCAAGGCTGGCGTGGCGTGTGTGACCTCGCTAGATCGCCCGCATGTCTACGACCTTCACGATCGACACCGCGACGAGCCGCGCAAACCCCATGCCGGCGCCGATGAAGCGCCTGACCGTCCCGGCGATTCGCAAGCGCAAGGGCGGCGAGCCGCTGGTCATGTTGACCGCCTACACCGTGCGGACCGCGCAACTGCTGGACCCGCATTGCGACATGCTGCTGGTCGGCGACAGCCTCGGCCAGGTGATCTACGGCCTGCCCTCGACGGTTCCCGTCACGCTCGACCTGATGGGCGCGCATGGCGCCGCCGTCGTTCGCGGCAGCTATCATGCCGTCGTCGTCATCGACATGCCGTTCGGCAGTTATGAAGCGAGCCCGGAAAAGGCGTTCGAAAGTGCTGCCTGGCTGCTCAAGCAGACGGGCGCGGCGGCGGTGAAGCTGGAAGGCGGCGTTGCGATGGCGCCGACCGTCCGGTTCCTCGCCGAGCGCGGTATTCCGGTGATGGGCCATGTCGGTCTCACGCCGCAGGCGGTCAACACGCTCGGCGGTTATGGTGCGCGCGGTCGCAGCGAAGCCGAAGCCACCAAGATCGTCGCCGATGCGACCGCGATAGCCGATGCCGGCGCCTTTGCCATTGTGATCGAAGGCGTCGTCGAGCCGATCGCGATCGCGATCACCAACGGCGTGGCGTGCCCGACGATCGGCATTGGTGCGTCCGCGCAGTGCGATGGCCAGGTGCTGGTCGCCGAGGACATGCTCGGCATGTTCGAGCGCGTGCCGCGTTTCGTGAAGCGCTATGATGACCTTGCCGGCCGCATTTCGGCCGCAGCACAGGCCTATGCCGCCGACGTCCGGGATCGTACTTTTCCGGGCGTCGAGCAGATTTACCTTCCCAAGGATTGACCGCTTCCGTTTAGGCAATGCCGAAGCTAAGGTCCGCGCCTTTCCCGCCCCTCGCCCGTACGGAGTTACGCTTGGCTGTTCCGCCGAATACCAATGAAGCCTTTCTGCGTGAGGTCGACGAAGAACTGCGCCGCGATCAACTGGCCACCGCCTGGCGCCGCTATGGCCGCTGGGTCGTGCTGGCTGTGCTGGGCGGGCTCGCGGCGTTGGGCGGCTGGCTCTATTGGCAGCATTATCAGCAGCAGCGCAGCAACGCCGAGGGCGAGAAGCTGCTTGCCGCGTACGACCAAAGTGCCGCCGGCAAGGACGCTCAGGCCGCACCCGTGTACACTGATCTCGCCGCGTCGAGTTCGCCCGGTTACCGCGCGGCCGCGAGATTCGCGCAGGCCGATGTCCTGTTGAAGAAGAACGATCTCAAAGCGGCTGCCGCCAAATTCGCCGAGGTTGCGGCCGATCAGTCGATCGCCCAGCCGTTTCGCGATCTGGCGCTGATTCGACAGACCACGGCCGAATATGACCAGCTCAAGCCACAAGTGGTGGTCGATCGGCTGCGGCTGCTCGCGCAGAAGGGCAATCCGTGGTTCGGTAGCGCCGGCGAACTCGTCGGCGCCGCCTATCTGCAGATGGACCGCCGTGAACTCGCCCAGAAGCTGTTCAGCCAGATGTCGACCGACGATGGCGTCCCCGAATCGATCCGCAAGCGCGCGGGTGACATGGCCGCGGCGCTCGGCGCGTCGGTCAATCAGGAAAAGAAGGCACAATGATGATCAGGAACAGGATGCTGCTGGTCGGCGTCGCGGCGCTCGCGCTGAGCGGTTGCGCGGCGCTCAAGGGCCATCATCGCAAGACGCCGGTGCTTGGCGAGCGGATTCCGATCCTCGCTTCGGAGAGCGATGTCATTTCCGATCGGACCATTGCCGATGTCCAGGTGTTGTTGCCGCCCGCCGAAGCGAATGACAGTTGGGCGCAGCCGGGTGGCAGCGCGTCGAAGGCGACGGGCCATCTCGCGCTCGGCGCCACCGTGTCGCGCGCATGGACGGCGCAAATCAATGGCGGCTCGAACCGTCAGCGCCTTGCCGCGACCCCGGTCGTTGCCGACGGCAAGCTGTTCGCCATGGATGTCGACGGCGTGGTGCACGCCTTCCAGGCGACCGACGGCGGCAAATTATGGACCGCCGAAATCGCCAAGGCGAGCAAGCGTAACCGACCCGCTCGCTTTGGCGGCGGCGTCAGCTACGACAGCGGCGCGGTCTATGCGACCGATGGGCTGGGAGATGTCGTCGCGCTCAACGCCACCACCGGCGCAGAGCAATGGCGTACCAAGCCAGGTGCGCCGTTGCGCGGCTCGCCGACCATCGCCGACGGCAATCTCTATGTCCTCAGCCAGGACAACCAGCTTTACGCGCTCCATCTGAACGACGGCAAGCAAAGCTGGGCCCAGCAAGGCTCGATCGAGAGCCAGGGCGTGTTCGGCGTCGCCGCGCCCGCGAGCAGCCAGGGTACCGTCGTCGCGGGCTTCTCCTCGGGCGAGCTCAACGCCTATCGCTACGAAAACGGCACGACGCTGTGGCAGGACGCATTGTCGCGCTCGAGCGTCACCACCTCGGTGTCCTCGCTCGCCGATATCGATGCCGATCCGGTGATCGACCGCGGCGTGGTCTTCGCGCTGGGGCAGGGTGGCCGGATGGTCGCGCTCGAAATCACCTCGGGCCAGCGGCTGTGGGAACAGAATTTCGCCGGCCTGTCGACGCCATGGGTGTCGGGCGAATGGGTGTTCATCGTGACCGACGACGCGCGTCTGGTGTGTCTGGCGCGCTCGACCGGCAAGGTGCGCTGGATCAGCCAGCTGCGCCATTACCGCGGCGAGAAGAAGCATAAGGACCCGATCACCTGGTACGGACCCGTCCTGGCCGGTGGCAGGCTTGCGTTGACCAACTCGCTGGGCGAGATCGCCTTCGCTTCGCCCGACACGGGCACGGTCGGGCAGGTGATCGAGACGAAGGCGCCGTTCTCGCTCGGGCCGATCGTCGCCAATTCGACGCTCTACACGCTCGACCAAAAGGGGCGCATCACCGCCTATCGCTGATCGTCGGGACCGGATAAGGGGTGTCGGATGACATCCCTACCCGTCGTCGCGATCATCGGCCGTCCCAATGTCGGCAAATCGACATTGTTCAATCGCCTGGTCGGCAAGCGCCTCGCGCTTGTCGATGACCGGCCTGGTGTTACCCGCGATCGCCGCGAGGGCGACGCCAACCTCGTCGGTCTCGAATTTCGCGTCGTCGACACCGCCGGCTATGAGGAGGATGCGGCCGCCACGCTCCCCGGGCGCATGCGCGCGCAGACCGAGGCTGCGGTGGCGATGGCCGACGTCGCTTTGTTCATGATCGACGCGCGCGCCGGTCTGGTGCCGCTCGACGAGGAAATCGCTCGCTGGCTGCGGGGCGCGACCATCCCGGTGATTCTCGTTGCCAACAAGGCCGAAGGGCGGGCCGGCGAGAGCGGCATTCTCGAATCGCTGTCGCTTGGCTTTGGCGACCCGGTGCAACTTTCGGCCGAGCATGGCGAAGGCATGGCCGATCTCGTCGAGGCGCTCATTCCCTATATCGATGTCCCGCGTGATGAAGGCGCGGTTGAAGACGACGATGAGGATAATCCCGATGCGCCGCTCAAGCTGGCGATCGTCGGGCGCCCCAATGCGGGTAAGTCGACGCTGATCAACCGCATGCTCGGCGAGGACCGGCTGATTACCGGGCCGGAAGCCGGCATCACCCGCGATTCGATCGCGATCGACTGGATGTGGCCAGATCCCAAGGAGGGCCGCAACCGCGCGGTGCGGCTGATCGACACTGCCGGCATGCGCAAACGCGCACTGGTGCAGGACAAGCTGGAAAAGCTGTCGGTCGCGGACGCACGCCATGCGATCGACTTTGCCGAGGTCGTCGTGCTGTTGCTCGATGCAACGCGGGGCCTGGAGGCGCAGGATCTGCGTATCGCCTCTGCCGTGCTCGAGGAGGGGCGCGCGCTCGTCGTGGCGCTCAACAAATGGGATGTCGCCGAAGACGCCTCGAAGCTCTTCAACGGCGTCCGTGCCGCGCTCGAGGAAGGTCTTTCGCAGGTCAAGGGCGTGCCGCTGCTCACCGTATCGGCCGCAACGGGCAAGGGGCTCGACGTCCTGCTCCAGGTCGCGTTCGAAACGCGTGCCGCCTGGTCGAAGCGGATCGGTACCGGCGAGCTCAACCGCTGGTTCGAACGCGCGGTCGAGACCAATCCGCCGCCGGCGCCCGGCGGCAAGCGCATCAAGCTGCGCTACCTCACCCAGGCGAAGACGCGCCCACCCGGATTCGTGCTGTTCGGAACGCGGGTCGATCAGTTGCCGATGAGCTACCAGCGGTACATCATCAACGGCCTGCGCCGCGATCTCGGCTTCGGCGCCGTACCGATCCGCCTGACGCTGCGAGCGCCGAAAAACCCGTTCGGAAATCAGTAGCCGGAAGGCCGCGACACGGTTTTGGTCCGGATTGGACATTTTGAGTACTGAAAGGCACTTGTCACGCGACGTGCGGAAATTATCCGCTGTCGCGTCAACGGCTCATTTACATATCTTGCCTAGAACGGCCTTGCTCTCGCAGCCCTTTTTCCGGTTGCCTAGCAGGGAGACCATGGTGTCAACTGACGAAGCCAATCTGGTCGACTGGACAGCGTTCGCTCGTGCGCGCAGCGAACTGGGTGCCGGATTCGTCCGTATTCTCGGCTATTTCCGCGAGGACGGCGTCAAATCGGTCGCCGCGATCGAGGCGGCGATGCGCGCGCAGAATGCCGCTGCGATCGTCATCCCGGCGCATACGCTGAAGGGCGAGGCGCGCCAGTTCGGCGCCGAACCGCTGGCGCTGATCGCCGAACAAATCGAGACGATTGCACGCGATTGCGTCGAGCGCCATGATACGCCGAGCCAGGCGCTCGAGCACGTCGTCGAGCTCCGCCCGGCCTTTGAGAGCACCTTGTCGTTGCTCGAGCGTGAGGCGAATCCGCTCGTTGAGCGCCGCTCCGGCTTCGGGCGCCGTGCCGTTGGCGGCTTCGGCCAGGCATAGCTTCCCCGCCGAACTGGCTGCCATTGCGGTTGGCAGCAGCGGATCCTTTGAAATTGCCGAATTGACGGCTTGCTCCGGTGAACCTCAGGTCCGCAGACGCTCGATCGCCTGCGCCATCGCGACATAGAGCTTGCCCATATCCGACGAGAGCAAGGTCACGCCCAGCGGTGAGCCGTCGCGTTGCGCCAGGATCGCGCGCAGCATCGCCTCGAAATCGTGGATGTAGCGGTTGACCTGCTCGCGGAATTCGCCGTCGCTGTCATAAAGTCGCGCGATTTCGCGCGCTTCGCCGGCGTCGAGCAGGCGCACGGCGCGCCGCGTGAACACACCCCGATCGCCCTTCAGATAGGCGGCCCAGGCGCTGTCCGACACTTCGGACGAGAAGCTCTTGGCGATGTCGATCGACGCTGAATTGAGCGCCTCGATCAACAACGACACCCGTCGCGCGAAGCTGTCCTTGTCGGCCTTTTCACGCTCGACGCGTGCATCCTCGATATGGCTTTCGACCATTGCCGTCGAATCGGCGATCTTGAACATCTGCTGCGTCAGTCGGTCCGAAGCCCGCGTCGCGGCATCGGCCGCAGCGTCGGCCGCTTCGCCGATCGCCGCGATCTGGCCGGCAAGCGCGGAATCGGTCGCGCGTCGCATTGCGGCCGCGCTTTCCTTCTCCAGCGCCATCGCCGCCTCGGGGATGACCGTCGCCAGTGTTTCGCGGGCACGGTCGGCCGCCGCGCTTGCCGTGTCGCGGACGCGCAGCAGCGCCTCGACCAGTCGCGGCGCGGCTTCCTCGGCGAAGCGATGCGTTCGGCCGATCGTCTCCTCGACCATCACGCCCAGCGCATCGGCCTTTTCACGGCCGCTGGTCAGCGTGTCGAGCAGGTTGCGCGACAAGGTGTCGAGCGTCGTGCGCTGGCCGGCAATGACCTGGGCGATCGCCTCGATCGCGTCGTGCGTGCTCTCGGCGGCCGTCACCAGCGCCATGAGCTCCGGCTTGGCGTCGCCGACTACCTTGCGGCTCGATGCGATTTTCGAATCGAGCCGCGCGAGCGCGTCGGGCAACGTTTCGTCGATCTCGCGCGCGGCGGCGTCGAGCGCGACGAGCAGGCGTTCGGTCGTGCCGATCGTCGTCGTCGCCATCGCGTCGCCGGTCTTGAGCGCTTCGGTCATCGCGTCGGCTGAGCCACCCAGCGCGCTGATCGATGCCGCGAGCGTCTGCGTGCGCTCGATGCCTTGCCCGTGCAGGTCGTCGATCCGCGCGGAGACGGCGGTGATCCCCTGGTCGAGTTCGCCGAGCATCGTGCCGCCGGCTTCGCGCTCTTCGCCGAGCCGCGCGGCAAGGCGTTCGATCTGTGCCTCGATCGATGCGATCCGCTCGGCCAGGGCCTCGGCGCTGTCGCGACCCGCGCTGCTGAGCGCTGCCTGGTTGGCGCTCAGCATGGCGAGCATCGCATCGCCCTGCGCGGCGATCCCCTTGCGTGCTTCATCCACGGCGCCGGCGGTTCGGCCCAGAAGGGCATCGACTGCCGTCGACATTTCGCCCGTAACGGCTTCCAGCCTCGCGCCGGCGGTTTCGCTGGTCGCTTCCATCCGCGACAGATGGGCGGCAAGCTTTTGCGCCGCGCCGCCGGCAACGTCTTCGGCTTCGCGACCACGCTCGGCGAGTGCGCTCAGTTCGGCGCGGAGCGCCGCGGCGCGTTCCGTCGCCGAAACGCCGACCGCGTCGAGCTGCCGCGCCATGTAGACGGTCTCGCCATGCGCGCGCGGCAGAATAGCGAGCAGCACCGACAGGCTCGAATGCGCGCCCGATGCGGCATCGGCGAGTTTGGTCGCATGCTCATTGGCCACGCCGACCTGTTCCGACATGCCCTGGCCGATCGCCGACAATTTGGTCAGCGCGCCGTCGCCCATGGTCATCAGCGCGGTGGTCTGCTCGGCGATCTTCCGGCGGTTGCTCTCGATCGTGTTGGACAAGGCCGCCACGCTTCGCTCGAGGCTGGCCGCCTCGGCACGCATCGCGCGGGAAACGTCACCAAAGCGCTGCGCCTCGGCGCGGCTGGTGCGCAGCACCAGGACCAGCAGGATCGCGATCAGCGCCGGCGGCACGCAGAGCGCGGCGACGAATTCGGTCAGAGCAACCGGCTCAAGCTGCGCAAGGCGATCGCGCGCCAGCCACAGCATGGCGCCGACCCAGCCAAGCGCGACCAACGACCCCAGAACGGGCCAGACCCAACCGCCACCGGCTGGCCTAGCGTCTTCAGTTTGTTCGGGTTCTTCGGGCATTGTGGCTTCGATCGGCGCCGGCGGCTGGGGCAATTCCTCGGTCAGCAGCAGATCCTCATCCGCCTCTGGCGCCGCGCCGGTGCGCAGATCGATAATGCGGGACCCCCTGTTCATCGCCGTCATTTACCATATTTCTCGTGTACGGGAAGTATTTAGCGAAACCTTGCCTTAAGGGTCACTGGCCTAGCGTCGGCTATGGCTTATGATCCTGGTGCTATCGATGCGACTTTGGCAGCGGCGGTCGGTGACGAACCGCTGCTGATCGCCGAACTTCGCGCGGCCTTCGTCGATGGAGTGCAGCGCGGGCTTGCCGGGCTCGAAATGGCGCAGGACGGTGACCATTGGCGGATCGCAGCGGCGCGATTGAAGGGGCTTGCGGCCAGCTTCGGCGCGGTTCGCCTGATGGCGCTTGCCGGCGAAGCATTCGAGGGCACGCCACACGACCCGGTCATGGTCCAGAAACTGCGGCGAGCTGTGGCGCGGCTCTAGCTTACGATGCCCGGAAGGGGGCTGAGTTTGATCGTTACATTGCCGAAAGGACTATGCCTGGCGAGGAACGCCGGGCTATCGTTCGTCGATGGTAGATGTGATCGCTCGGACGCGCCTTCTCACAGATGGCATTGCCGCGCTGCGGCGCGGCGACATGACGACGGCTCGCCATCTGATTGAACAAATTGACGATAAGGGAGCCGATGCACAGTTCGCGCTGGCGCATGCCTGTCGCGGGCTGAACGATCACGTTGCGGCAAATGGTGCGCTCGATACCGTATTGGCCGCGCAGCCCGGTCATATCGGTGCACTGATCATGAAAGGCGACCTGATGGCGGAGCACGATCCGCGTGCGGCCAGTGCCTTTTATCAGGCGGCACTCGGCAATGCGGCGCAAGCGCAGGAAAAGGGCCCACTGAACGCGCCGCTGATCGCCGAGCTGCGACGCATCGAGACTTTTCTCGGGCGCGCCGCGGCCGACTATGAGGCGCATCTGCTCGATCATCTCGCGGCGGCGGGCTTTGCGCCGCGCGCGCTCGCGCCGCGCGTCCAGCATGCGATTGACCTGCTGACCGGCAAGCGCGAAATCTACCTGCAGCAACCCTCGGCCTTTTATTTTCCAGGGCTGCCGCAGATCGAATTCTATGAGCGCGACGCCTTCGCCTGGCTGCCCGCGCTCGAAGCCGCGGCGCCGGCGATGCGCGCCGAACTCGAAGCGCTCATCGCGGAGGACGGCGATTTCGCGCCCTATGTCGAAACGCCCACCGGGCGTCCGCCACCCCGCAACCCGTTACTAGACGATCCGAGTTGGGGTGCCTGTTATCTGTGGAAAGCCGGCGCGCGGGTCGCGCGCAACGCCGACCGTTGCCCGCGCACGATGGCCGCACTGGCAGCCGCGCCGATTCCACACATTCGCGCCCGCTCGCCGATGGCGTTGTTCTCGCTGCTCAAGCCAGGCACGCACATCACCCCGCATCACGGGCTGCTCAACACACGGCTCATTGTCCATCTCCCGTTGATTGCGCCACCGGATTGCGGTTTGCGCGTCGGCTCGCAGACCCGCACCTGGCGCATGGGCGAAGCGCTGATCTTCGACGATTCGATCGAGCATGAGGCATGGAATCGCGGGACCGAGACGCGCGTTGTTCTGTTGTTCGAAATATGGCGCCCGGAAATCGTCGAGGAGGAGCGCGCCGCGCTCACCGCCCTGTTCGAAGCGATCGGCGCGTTCGGGGACGAGGCGTAAACCGCCTTCGCATTACGCCGGGATAAGGAAGCCCCACGAAATCCAGTGCGCCCGCGCACCCTGCGGCGCGGCCCAGGTCTCGCGCACGGCGTCGGCGGAGATCGTGAGGCGGCGCGCGACGGCCTCGATGGCCGCATTCACCGTGCCACCGTCGGCCATCGCCGCCAGGAAGCAATGCTCGGCGGCGTTGAGCGGCACGGTTCGCGTCACATAATCAGTGCGCACCATGGCGACGAAATGCGGTGCAGCCTCGGGCTGCGCCGGCGCCTGCTTCTGGCGCACCGCGTGATAATAGGCCGCGACGGGAAAACGATAGGCGCCAAGCGCGAAACAGGGTTGCAGGCGCAGCGCTTCGTCGGGCGTCGTGTCGTCGGCGAAGCGCTGCCCCTCGTGCCCCGGCGCGTCGAACAGGGTGAAGACCTGGCGTTCGAAGCGCGCGAGATCGATCATGAAGTCGATCCAGCTCTCGCGCGCTTCGGGCGCGAGATCGCGATCGGGGCGGCTGTCGTCGAGATATGCCGCAAAGCGCCGGCCCAGATCGTAGAGCGTATAGCTTTCGGGCGGGTGGACGCGGATATAGTCGGCAACGAAATCGTCGAACAGCGCTTCGCCCAGCGCGTGACACAGTGCCGGGAACTGCTCGCGCATGCACGCGGCGATGCGCAGGAAATAGCCGCGCTGGTAAATCGCCAGACCGGCCGCGCCGCTCAGCCCCGACGATGAACGCAGCAGGGAGTCGACCCGCTCGCCTGCGACTTGCGCCGGAAAGACGAGCGCGTCGTGCATCCAGCGCTGCACCTGGTCGAGCGGCACGGCATCGACCGTCATATCGCGTCAGCCATCACGTTCGGGACGAGAAAGGTCACCGGATTTGAAACGAGCGTGCGGTCCGCGATGTCGCTCGGCGCGAGATCCGCTGTATCGAGCGCGCCGCCCATATGGCGCTCGGCCTTGCGCAACTCGGCATGGCATTCGGCAAAGCTCGGGATGTCGCCATCCCATTCGAGCAGGGTCGCGGCCCCGCCGGTGCGTGCCCAGGCGCGGCGGAACAGCGCCCACACCTCGGGTCGCACCGGACGGTCATGCGTGTCGATGATGTGCGTGCCATGATGCTGGTGGCCGGCGAGATGCATCTGCACGACATGCTCGCAGGGAAAGGCGTTGAGATAGGCGTGCGGGTCGGAGCCGGCGTTGAAGCAGCTGACATGAACGTTGTTGACGTCGAGCAGCAGTCCGCACCCGGTTCGGGCTGCGAGCTGGCGGAGAAATTCGGGCTCCTCCAGCGTCGAATGGGCAAAGCGGACATAGCTGCTGGGGTTCTCAAGGATCAGCGGCCGACCGAGAAAGTCCTGCACCTGCGCGACGCGCTCCGCGACGTGGATCAGGCTGTCCTCGGTCAAGGGTAGCGGGAGCAGGTCGTGCGAATTCAAGCCGAGCACGCCGGTCCAGCATAGATGATCGCTGATCCACGCGGGCTGCAATTCGTCGGCGAGTAGCTTAAGCCGGGAGAGATAGTCGCGATCGAGCGGATCGGTGCTGCCGATCGACAGCGATACGCCGTGCAGCACGATCGGGTAGCGCGCGGCGATCGCGCGGATCACCGCGCGCGGCCGCCCACCCGAATCCATGAAATTTTCCGAGATCGCTTCGAACCAGTCGACTGTCGGCCATTCGGTCAGGATGTGCTCGAAATGGACATTGCGCAGCCCGAGCCCCAGCCCGAGCTTCGGCAGGTCGGCGATCGTCGCGCTAGCTGCAGCCACCCGCGCCGCTCATCCCGCTCGATCCGCACGCGGTCATGTTGCCGCGTGCGATATTGTCGTCGCTGATCCACAGATAGGTTGGGCCGGTCGTCGTGAAGCCGGCCGGCGGATGCCCGAGCGTGCCCGGCAGCGGCTGGTCGGCCGGTACCTCGCCGCGTGCCTGCTTTTCGAGCAATTCCTGGCGCATCGCCGGCCAGGCCTTGTCCTCGAATACCTGGCGCGCGCGCGCCCAGACGCTCTTGCCGCGATTGGGGCCGTTGGTGCTGAAACGTTCGGCGTTGATCGGCGTGGCGCACGAGCCGAGCGACTTGCAGTCATTGTGGCCCGGATTGTCCATCTCCTCCCCGGTACCATAGAGCCCGCAGCCGCCCTGGTTGCGGCACTGGTTCTGGACGTGGCAGGTGTGGTCCTTGGCGGTCGAGCAATAGCCCTGGCCGGCACAGGCGTTGGGCTCGCCGCCGGGCGGGCCGCTGGTACCGAAACGGTCGCTCCCCTGGCAGCTGTTCAACCCCATACAGGCGTGCAGCGGCATGCCGGCCGGCCCCGCGCCGATCTTGTTCGGGCCCGGGAAGGCCGGGGCGTCGGCATAAGGGTAGGGCTTGGGGACCGGGACGCCGGGGATTGCGGCGGCCGAGGGTTTGTCGGGATGAGGCATGGGTCCTGTCCTCTTCAGAGCAATGCGAGAATCACGTGGCTCAATCGCGCCAATAGGGTGCGACGTCGGGCAGATGCGCCGCGTCGCCGGCGCCGCTGTTGGGCTGGGGCGTTGCCACGCCGATATAATATTTGACGTTGCCGAGCACGCTGACCAGCGGGTCGTCGGGTTTGAGCTTCTTGAGGATCTTGTCGGCCGCGTCGATTGCCCGTGTGCCGATCTTGGTCAGCGCCGCGAACGATGTCTTGCGCGGGCCGAGATCGAGATCCTCGAACAGCGGCCCCATGAAGGTCCCGCCGCCGAGCGGGATCTGGCGGATCGTGCGGATATATTTGTCGAGCACCCAGATCATCGAGCGATGCAGGCCCTCGTTGAAGAAGCGCTTCTGCTGCTGCGGCGGAACGCGGTAGATCGTCTCGCTCATGATCAGCATATATTGAAAGCACGCACTGCAAAATTCTGCGATCGCACGATATTCTGCTGGATATCCGCCGCTGGTCGGATTGTCGGGAAAGGCGATGATCAGGCCCGCGGCATTTAGTTCGGCCTGGCTGATCGTCGGCAACAGGGGCGCGGGCGGGGGCGGTTCGAGCGGCAGCGACTCGGTAGTGGTCGCATAAGCCGCGTAATGCGCCTGGAGATTGAGGAACTTCACATAATGCGACTGCTCGCCCTTTGACGGGTCGTCGTCATTCTCTGGGCCGAGATAGGGCACCGGATAACCCTCGCCCTGGTCGCAGATCGTATCGATCGCGCACGCCGCGTCGGCGATCGACGCGACGCTGATCAGTTCGGCATGGCCGGCATGGCTGTCGCCCTGGTCGGGATAATGCGCGGCTTCTGCCGCGGAAGGATATCCGTCCGCCGTGGTCCATGCCGAGGCAGGGCCGGGTGGTGCCGGCTTCCACGGATCGAACTTGCCCGAGGGATAGATCGTGTCGACGTTGTTCGGCGAGTAATTGTACGGCTGGATCGCCATCGCCGCCGCGCCCTGCTGGAAGTCGGCGTCGGTCAGGAACTTGGTGTGGATGAGGCAGCGGATATAGGAATAGAATTGCCCGATCGTCTGCCAGTTGCGGTCCTGTGGCGGGGCCGACCATTGCTCGGGATATTCGATCTGCAGGAAATGCCACAGCTGCTCGAAGCTCAGTTTGGCGAGCGGAATCAGCACCGCGGTCTCGCCGTTCGGTCCCTTGGGGCCTTGCGGATTGTGATAGGGCAGGCCGGTCGGATATTTCTTGGGCGCGTGGCGATAGATTTGCGGCGCGACGCCCATCGCGAACAGAATGTTCGACGAGAGCGACATGTGCAGCATTTCCTCGACCGCGACGCTCATGATCACGCCGCCGGCCTTGTTGGCAAAGGCCTGGGCACGGTCGATCGCCTCTCCGCTCGTCGCGTTCCGCTGGATCGAATAATAGCTGTAAAGGTAGATCGGGATCGTCGCGAGCTCGATCTCGATCGCGGTCTGCAGATTGGCCTTGAGTTCCTTAAGGATGGTCGCGCGATCGCTGCTGGCGTCGAGCTGCGCGACGAGCGCCTGCTCCGCGGGCGTCAGGCGTGTGACCGGATCTGATCGGTTCATCGGTGAGGACTCTCGCTATCGGGCGGATATCGGGGATGGTGCGGCGGCGACGCCGCGTCCGGCGGGAGAACGGCGCGGCGAAGCCTGGTTGCACGCGACATTGTGCGGGCGCTCGCCATGGGTGACAAGCGGCGCGCCGAGCCTGGTCGAAGATTGTGCCAAATCCGCTCCCCCGCATGCTGCAATGGTCGCCGCGCGAACCCATGCGGCCGAACGACGAACCCCCTTCGTCACACCCTGCCATGCGGCAATTTCCGGATGTTACGCCGATCATATGCGCGCGTCGCGACCGTGCAAAGCACAACAGAATCCGGATCGGATCGATTACATATTTGCGACGGCGGCGAGGTCGTCGCAGCGACGATCGGGGTTACGCGGCGATCGTCTCGAACAGGCCTTCGAACAGCCGCAAGCCATCGGTCCCGCCATGCGCCGCCTCGATGCGGCGCTCGGGATGCGGCATCATGCCGAGCACATTGCCGGCCGCGTTGAGCACGCCGGCAATCTGCCGCGCCGAGCCGTTGACCTCCTCGGCATAACGCAGCGCGACGCGGCCTTCACCCTCGATGCGGTCGAGCGTTTCGGCGTCGGCGCTGAAATTGCCGTCATGATGCGCGACCGGCAGGCTGATCGCCTCGCCCTGGGCATAGCGCGCGGTGAAGATCGACTGCGCGTTGCTCACGCTCAGCGCGACGTTGCGACACACGAAGTTCAACCCGGCATTGCGCATCAGCGCGCCCGGCAGCAGCCCCGCCTCGGTCAGCACCTGGAAGCCGTTGCAGACGCCAAGCACCGGCACGCCGCGCCCGGCCGCTTCGACCACCGCACGCATGATCGGCGACCGCGCCGCCATCGCGCCCGAGCGCAGATAGTCGCCATAGGAAAAGCCGCCGGGCAGGGCGATCAGGCCGAGTCCGTCGGGCAAGCTACTCTCGCCGTGCCATACCATGGTCGGGGCGGTGCCGGTGACGTGGCGCAGCGCCACCGCCAGATCGCGATCGCAGTTCGACCCCGGAAAGACGATGACGGCGGTCTTCATGCGCGTTCCACCCGGTAATTTTCGATCACGGTATTGGCGAGCAATTGCCGGCACATCGCGTCGATCGTCGCGTCGTCGGTATCGTCGGCGACATCGAGTTCGATCAGCTTGCCGGCGCGGACGTCGTTGACGCCGCCAAAGCCGAGTCCACCCAGTGCCTTGTGGATTGCCTTGCCTTGCGGATCGAGCACGCCCGGCTTGAGCGTGACGACGATACGAAGCTTCATGGCCGATTCCCCGGTTGCGCGGTGGCGGACGCTATGGCGAGGCCGCGCGCGCGGGGCAAGCTTCATGCAAAATTTACGTTTGCGGATCAGCCTCGCCACTGCCGCCAGGCGATCGGGTGCGGGCGGGCGTATCGGAGTATGGGGCATGGCCGGGCTGGCAATGATCATGTTCATCGCGCTGTTCGCGTTCGGCGGGCAATATTTCGGCTGGAGCGATCCGCAAGGCTGGGTGCAGCTTTCGCTGGTCAGCGCGTTCGTCTTCGGCATCATCTGCGGGTTTCGTGTCAAAGGCTGACAAGACGCCACGCTGGTGACGCTTCGTGAACCGCTCGCGCGTAAGGTGCGCGGCGAACGGGAGGACGTCGTGAATTTTGCCGAGCCGATCGAAAGCGCGCCGGCTGGCACGACGAGCGCCCGTGCGATCGGACCGGTGCCGCAGGCGTACGACGCCCGGCATCGCTTCCTTGCCGCCGACGCGCTGCGCGGTATCGCCGCGCTGATCGTGCTGCTCTACCATCTCGAGGCGGCAGTGCATGGGCCGGGCTGGTTCGCGCGCGGTTACCTCGCGGTCGATTTCTTTTTCATGCTCAGCGGCTTCGTCATGGCGCATTGTTATGACGGGCGCTGGTCGCGCTCGTTCGGGACGGGCCGCTTTCTGCGTGCGCGGATCCGGCGGCTGTGGCCGACCATGGCGGGGGGAATCCTGGCCGGCGCCACGCTGGCGCTGGCCAGCGGTGCTACCGTCGGCGCAACGCTGGGCCTGACCCTGCGCGCCATGGCGTTTGTGCCACTGGCCGGCGCGCGCGACGGGCTTTTCCCGCTCGACGGCGTGCAATGGTCGCTGTTTTTCGAACTGATCGCCAACCTCGCCCATGCCGTTATCCTCCACCGGTTGAGCGACCGTCGTCTCGCCATCGTCACCGCGCTGTTCGCCGCGTCGCTGTTCGCGATCGCTTATGTCGCCGGCGATCTCTCGGTCGGCGATGCGGGGCCGGCATGGATCGGAGGTTTCTTCCGTGTCGGCTTCGCTTATCCCGCGGGGATGTTGCTCCATCGCTTGTGGCGCCGCCGTGCCGCAACCGCGCCGACCAATCCGCTGCTGGTGCTGGCGGCGCTGCCGGTAGCGCTGATCGGCTGCTCGGCCAGTCGGTGGTGGGCGACCGACCCGCTGCTCGTGGTGACGGTGGTGCCTATGATCATCTGGCTGGCGCTCTCGGCCAATCTGCCCGCGCGACTCGCAATGGCCGCGACGGCGGCAGGGCGCGTTTCCTATCCGCTCTATGCCCTGCACCGGCCACTGATCGGCCTCGCGCTGCTGATGCGTCTGGCGGCATAGCGCCCGGCGCGGCGAGGCTCTTGAAATGAACGACCGCGCCGACGATATTGCGTGTGCGGGCCGGGCCCCTCTGGCGGCCGGATTTTTCCGGACGTGATGTCGGACCGCATCGAGCATGCTCGGTGCCGTCAGGGGACATCCAACCACCCTTGATGACCGCAGCGAGACTGCTCGATCCCTGAGCCATTCATGGATTGAGGATATTGTCGTGAACCAGCCCTTCACCTCTCCGGCACGGCCGCGGGCCACCTGCGTCGCCTATGACGCGGGTCTCCGGGCCTATATGCTGGGCATTTATCGCCACATGGGCTTCGGCCTGATCATCACGGGTATCGTCGCCGCGCTGGTCGCGGGCACGCCCGCGCTCACCGCGTTGATCTTCGGCACGCCGCTCAAATGGGTCGCGATGTTCGCGCCGCTTGCCTTCGTGTTCTTCTTCACCTTCCGCATCGATCGAATGACCGATGCCGGCGCGCGCGCCGCTTTTTACGGTTTCGCCGCCGTGATGGGCGTGTCGATGGCCAGCATCTTTCTCGTCTTCACCGGTGCCAGCATTGCCCAGGCCTTCTTCGTCGCCGCATCGATGTTTCTCGGGATGAGCCTGTGGGGCTACACCACCGGGCGCGACCTCTCGAAAATGGGGTCGTTCCTGATGATGGGGCTGATCGGCATCATCGTCGCCAGCGTGGTCAACCTGTTCCTCGCCTCTTCGGCGTTCAACCTGGCGATCTCGATCGTCGGCGTGGCAATCTTCGTCGGCCTGACGGCATGGGACACGCAGCGCATGAAGGCGGAATATGCCGTCTATGGCGGCACCGAGGCAGCGGCGAAGCTGCAGGTGATGGGCGCGCTGTCGCTCTACCTCAACTTCGTCAACCTGTTTCAGATGCTGCTCAGCATCTTCGGTGATCGGCGCTGAACGGGGCAGGGCTCGCCGTCCGGCGGGCCCTGTTCGTCAGAAATAGCGTGCCAGCGCGAAGCGGAAGCGGGTGCGCTGCGTCGTGTAATAGGTGATCGAAGAGGCGTTGCGCGCATAGGTGACGCTGAAGCTGGGCGAGAAGCCCCATAGCCTGATCGCGCGGTTGCCCAGCGTCAGGCGCGCATTGTAGCGCCAGTCGCGGCGCGGATCGAGCGAGAAGAAGAACGACGCTGCATCATATTTGGCGTGCGACACCCCGGCGCTGACGCCGAAATTGAACCCCTTGGGCAATTCGCCGCCGAGCCCGATTACGCCGCCGATCTCGCTATTGGCATAGGCCGGGTCGGCCAGCGCATCGCGCCGCACGAACAGATTGGCCGAGGCGATCATCGAGCGCGCCACGACACGCTCATAGGTGGCGTAGCCGCCGATCTGCCAGCCGTCATAGCCATGGTCGAAAAAGGCCCTTGTGTGCCGCGCATCGACCTGGAAGCCGAGCCGCTGGCTGTCGCTGAGATTATACTCCGCGCCGCCCTTGATGCCGACCTGACGGCTGATCACGCTGCCGCCATAATCGCGCTGGCCCACCACGCCCTCGGCGCGCAGGCGGAGCTTTTCCGACAGCTTGAGCTCGGGGCCCACCGCCAGCTCGGCCGACACGTCGTTATAGGCGCTGGCCTTGTAGAGGGTGCCCCCGGCGTTGAAATCGACCAGTAGGGCGGTGTTCTTGGCGATCGGCAGGCGTAGCCCCGAATCGATCGTCGCGTTGATGCCGACGCCCGATTTGGCCTGGGCATTGGCACCCAGCGTCAGGGGGATCGGCTGGGTACCGAACAGGACGGTGATGCTGTCGGCGCCGGTCGCGTTGTTGATATTGGTGTCGGGCGCGATGCCGAGCGCGAGGTCGAGCGTCCAGGCGCGCTTCGAGCGAATGATGTTGCGCACCGAACGGATCGTGCGGGTGATTTCGGGCGGCAGGTCGGGTGCCTGGGCGGCAAGGCGAAACTGATGGTCGGCCTTTTGCGTCTTGCCCATCGACAAGAGCGTGCGCGCCAGCTCGAGCCGGACCCGCGTCTGTTTGGGGTCGTCGACCAGGATCGCGCGGAAGATCGCCTCGGCGTGGTGATAGTCGCCGGTCTGCTCGGCGACATAGCCGGTGAGGAACTGCGATTCGAAATGGAGCGAGGGCACCGCAGCGAGCGCGGCGATCAGCGGGCGGGCCTCGTCGAAGCGCTTGGCGAGAACCAGCTTCTGGGCCTCGTCGAGCACCTGGTCGGCGGTCAGCCGCGCCTTGCAGGTCTGCGCGACGCACTGGTCGAGGATCGAGTCGGCCGTTGCCGGACCGGCCGTCAGGAGCAGTGCGGACAGCGCCAGCAGCGCTGCCAGCAGCCGCTGCATTATTTCTTGCCCGTCAGGACACCGAGGATGTCGATGCGCTGGTCGGGCGTGCCGCCGACGATGCGATAGCCCGCGCCGATCTCTTCGCCATTGGGGCCGTAAAAGCCGCCGTCGATGCTCGATCCGGCGATCACGACGTTGAAAGTGCTCATCCCCGGCCGCACGAAGCTGGCATCGGCGAAGCTGCCGGTAAAGCCGCCTTTGCCGACCAGATCGATCGTGCTGTTGGCGTGCGCGGTGAAGGTCGAGCCGGCGGGGAGTGACACGGTGCCGTTGGTATAAGCGTCGAATACCGGCGCCGAGACCGTGCCGGTCAGCGTCGTCGCGACGGTCTTCTTGCCGAAATCGACCGTGCTGGTCTGCGTGCCGCTGATCCACTGCATGTAGGTCGGCGTGTTCGGTGCGCTGTCGAGCAGCGGGTTGAACACCACCGTCGCCAGCATGTCGCCGGTATAGGTGCCGGTGCCGCTGGTTGGCACCGCGCTGTTGTTGGTCGTCTCGCCATAGACGAACAGCGCGCGATCGAGCGAATAGGCGTTGCGCAGATAGGGCGTCGACGATCCGGCATCGGTCGCCTGGGTGACGCTCAGCGTGTTGCGGACATAGCCGGCATAGGTGACATATTTGGTCGTCGTGCCGGGCTTCTGGTAGAAAAAGGTCTGCGTGGTCGAGGTATAGCCCTGGTCGCCGACGCGATAGGTCGAGGCGCCGGCATAGGTCGCCAGCAGGTTGCCCGAACTGCTCCCCGACTGGAGATACTGGATCCCCTTGTCGGTCGGCAGGTTGAGATTGGGCACGCCGCCCTGCGGCTGGAGCGCGCCGCCGAAATCGGTGCGGTGCGCCGGATCCTGAAAGCGGTCGCCGCCGACCGTGACGTTCGCCTTGGTGCGCTGGATCGTCAGGTCGAAGATCGCGTCGCGCGGGTTGTAGGTCACCGAGATGCCGCTGTCGCGCACCGTGTTCGCGTCGCCGGCATAGAGCTGACCGCCCTGGCCGCTGCTGTCGGAGCGCGTATAATATTCGTAATGCTGCGCCACGCCGAGGCCGCTATAGGTCTTGACCTCGGTCGGCGCCACGAAGGTACCCGTCGTGGTCGTCGTCCCCGCTCCGGTGCCGGTCGCGCTGCCGCCGACGGTCTGGACCCCGGCGCCGCCGCCGCATGCGGTCAGCATGGCGGCCGAGGCGAGAAGAAGATAATTACGCATGACGTGTCGCTGCCCCCAAGAGCTTGATCTCGGGCACCGTTGGTAAGCGGATAGGGTTAACGAGCCGCTAAGACGTGGCCGATTTCGCGGTGGAGGTCAGTTCGCCGCAGCGCCGGCTCCGCCGGCGCCGCTTTACTTTCCGCGGCGTTTGCGATGGCTCTCCAGGTCGAGAACGGCGCTGTCCGCACCTTCGGGCAAAAGGCCAAGACGCCGTGCAACCTCTTGATAAGCCTCGACTTCGCCGCCGAGATCACGACGGAACCGGTCCTTGTCGAGCTTTTCGTTGGTTTCCATGTCCCACAGCCGGCACCCATCGGGGCTGATCTCGTCGGCGAGAATCACCCGGCCATAGTCATTGTCCCAGATGCGACCGAATTCGAGCTTGAAGTCGACCAGCCGGATGCCGATCCCGGCGAACAGCCCGCACAGGAAATCGTTCACGCGGATCGCCAGGTCGGCGATGTCGTGCATCTCCTCCTGGCTGGCCCAGCCGAACGCGGCGATATGCTCGTCGGTGATCATCGGATCGCCGAGCGCATCGTCCTTGTAATAATATTCGATGATCGTGCGCGGCAGCTGGGTGCCTTCCTCGATCCCGAGGCGCGTCGACAGCGAGCCGGCGGCGACGTTGCGGATCACCACCTCGACCGGAATGATCTCAACCTGGCGAATAAGTTGCTCGCGCATGTTGAGACGGCGTATGAAGTGCGTCGGCACCCCGATCATGCCGAGCAGCGTGAAGATATGCTCGGAGATGCGGTTGTTGAGCACGCCCTTGCCGCTGATCGTGCCCTTCTTCTGGGCGTTGAACGCGGTGGCATCGTCCTTGAAATACTGGATCAGCGTCCCGGGCTCCGGACCCTCGTACAGGATCTTGGCCTTGCCTTCGTAAATCTGCCGGCGGCGAGCCATGCTGGCATTACCCCTGAAATGATCTGCCCCGGCGGCGCGGGGCGGACCGCGCAAACGCCGGGGCTTGGTTCGGGGCGCTATATCGGAAGGCGCGCGGGGGCGCAATCAGGCGCTGGGGATGGATTCGGTTTCTCGCGCGACCGGACGCCGCCGTTTCGGGCCGTATCGCCGCCAGCCGAGCCAGACGAGCAGCAGCACCAGTCCAGGCGGGCCAAGCACGGCGATCGCGCTGAGCAGGACGGTGAAGGTCGTCTCGGCCGAGCCGATGAGCAGCGCGAGCGAGCTCTTGAGCGGCGCGCTGGCGTCGAAGCCCTGCACCGCAGCACCGGCCCTGTATTCGAGCTCGAGCGGCGTGGTGGCGAGACTCGCACGGGCCTGGGCGGCGGTGTCGATCGCGGCATCGGCGTTGCGCGCGGCGTCGGCGCGCTGTTGCTGGAGCGCGATACGTTCGCTGTCCTTGAGACCTTTCCTGGCCAACTCACCGTCGAGGCGCGAAACTTCGCTATGCGCGCGTGCACGATCGCCCTCCGTCGTGGTGATCGCGCTGGCCGCATCGGTGCCGGTGATGTCGGCCTCGGTCAGCGTGCCCTCGGCCGCCTGGGCGATGGCGATCGCGTTCTTGCCGAACTCGCGCGCGATCGTCGGATCGAGCTTGAGCGACAGCATCGCCGCGACATTATTCTCGCCGAGCAGCTGATATTTCATGCCGGTGATCCGGCAGCGCGCGATGCCGAGCTTCTCGCATGCCTGGGCATGCGCCTCCTGGGTGGCGGCGATTCGCGCCGCGGCGAGGCTGAAGGCGTAGTGATAGCTGAACGCGACGCCCGGTGCGGCGGTCACCGCGATGCCGGCGGGGGCAGCGACGTCGCTCTCGACAGACCGCTGCGGCGCATCATTGTCGGGTGGTGCGGACTTGCTGCAGGCAGCGAGCGCAAACAACGGCAGGACATAGACGAACTTGTTCATCGCAAGACCTCTCCCTAGCTGAGAAGGTGGATGATACTCTATAATGCCTATCTGTATAGTGGGAATTAAATAGCCGGGATTTGCTGTTCGCGCGCATGCGTCCCGCTTGCCCAGCGGCGCGCGATCCGACGCCACAGGAACCAGCCTAGCGCCCCGAGAACCAGCCAGGGCGCGAGGAAGATCGCGATCCGTACGAGCGCGCCGAACAAGGTGACGACAAGCGCGACGGAACCCGCGACCGAATCACCGATCGTGTTGCTAACCGGCACGGGCTGCGGCGCGACCGCGCCATAATGTATGTCGATCGTCGACATGGCGACGCGCGCTTGCAGTTCGCCGAGCCAGCCCCGCGCCTGGTCGATCTCCTCCTGCGCGGCGGCGACGCTGCGCTCGGCCTCGACCAGCTCGCCAACCTTGCCGCTGTGCGTGCGCAGCACCTCGGTCAGGCGCGCGACGAGCAGTTCGCGCTGGCGCAGCCGTGCAGCGGTGTCGACCATGTCCTTCGACACGTCCTCCGCGGCGATCGCGCGGCTGTCGGCATGGCCGCCGGCGCGGCCGATCGCATCCTGCAGGGTATCGCTGAAGCGCCGCGCCACGGCGCTATCGACGCGCAGCGTGAGCGACCCTTGCGCCGGCTCGTCGCCGCCGGCCTTGCTTTGCATCGCCAGCACTTGGCAGCGCGCCGGGCCAAGCCTGTCACATAGCGCGACATGGGCGTGCTGCGCCGCCGGGATCGCCGCGCCGGGCAAGGTGAAAACATAGTCGTATTTGTAGGCGACGCGCGGTACCGCGACCGCGATCGGCTCGGCTGCGCCTGCGGCGGCGCGAGCGCCTTCCGGCATGTCGGCAACGGGCGTGTCCGGCGCAGCTTCCTGCACGGCGACCGACCGCAGCGTCGTCGTCGCCGGAACCTCGAACGCCTCAAGCTTTTGCGTGACGGCACGGTGACCGGGGCCATTGGATACGGCCAGGGTGACACATACGCCAATGGTCAACAGCGCGGCGAGCACGATGCTCGCGATCCTGATCGTTCGGCCCATCGCAACACCCTCCTGTCAATACGATGTTATACCATCACATCAAACGAGAGACGTCAAGCGCCGCGCGGTTTGTCGGTCTTCAGGAAGGAAAGTCCCGGCGTCAGGCGTCAGTCGACCTGCTCGGATTCGTTCTGATGCTCGCGGCCGAACCAGCGCTGCACCACGTTGCGGCCCTCGGCCGATTCCTGTGGTGCCGGCGGCAGCACGGGTGCGGCGGTGGCGTCCTCGCGCCCCTGGAACAACCAGCGCAGCCCCAGCGCGCCGCTGATCAGCAGCAATGCCCAGGGGCCGACACCCGCCAGAACCACCAGCAATCCGGCAAGTGACGTAATGAAGGTAGCCCCGGCGGTTTCGAAGCTCGCATCGGCCGCCGCGCCGACGCCGGGAATGCTGCCGCCCGAGGCGTAGCTCAGCATCATCGGCGTGGTGGCCAGCCCGCCGCCGCCCTGATCGAGTTCGCCGACCACCGCGATCGAGGTACGCAGACGCTCGGCGCGCGCCGCCAGCGTGGCGTCGCCGGGATGGGCGCGCGCTTGCGATTCGGCATTGGCCAGCGCGTCGCGCAAATGGCCCAGCACCGCGCCGCTGCGACCGGCGGCATTGGCGTCGGCGCCGGCGACATCGGCCTTGAGCAGCGCGCCGCCCGAGGCGGTGACCGTGGCACTGGCTGCCCGGGCGAAGGGGCGGGCGAGCGCCGGGTCGATGCGCAGCGTCATCTGCGCAGTGACGTTGTTCTGGTCGTCGCGGTTATAGCGCACCGCGATGATGCGGCAGCGCGCCGGGCCGAGCTGGTCGCAGCCCTTGGCATGGCTCTCCTGCACCGCCTCGATATGGCTGGAGGGGAGGCGATAGGCATAGCGATAGTCATAGGCGGCGGGCTGATCGGGGGCGCTCGCCGTCCGATCGGCTGGCGGTGCGGCGCCCGACGGATTGGCGGCGCCGTCGCACCCCGCGAGCAGCAGCAACGGCAGGCAGGTCGCCAGAAAGCGCATCGACATTCCCCCAGGTTCGCCCGGTTATAGCCGAGGTGGAAACATGGTTAAATCCCGCGATCAGGTGACGGCGTGCCGTTTCGAGAATGAAGGATCGCGGTGCGCGCCGTCGGCGAGAATCGCGCGCAGGATATCGCCCGCACGCCAAATTTCCTCATGCCCGAGATAGAGCGGCGTCAGGCCGAAGCGCAGGATGTCGGGGTCGCGGAAATCGCCGATCACGCCGCGCGCGATCAGCGCCTGGCACAGCGCATAGGCTTCGGGATGGCGGAAGCTGATATGGCTGCCGCGCCGCGCCGGATCGCGCGGCGAGACGCAGGCCAGGCCGAGTCCGGTGCCGATCGCGTACATCTGGTCGAACAGCGCCACGCTCTTGGCGTGGACTTGGGCGATATCGATCTCGTCCCACAGGTCCAGCGCCGCCTCGAGCGCAGCCATGCCGAGGATCGGCGGGGTGCCGGTGAGCCAGCGCGTCATGCCCGGCGCGGGGGCGTAGCTATCGGTGAAGGCAAAGGGGGCGGCGTGGCCCATCCATCCTGACAAAGGGTTTGCGAGCATTTCCTGCCACCGTGTGTGAACATGCAGCCACGCCGGGGCGCCGGGGCCGCCATTGAGGAACTTGTAGCCGCAGCCGACCGCGAGATCGGCATCGGCACCGTTGAGATCGATCGGCACCGCGCCCGCGCTGTGGCTGAGGTCCCACAGTATCAGCGCCCCGGCGTCATGCGCGCGCGCCGTCCAGGTTGCCATGTCGAAGCGTTCCGCGGTCTTGTAATGGACATGGGTCAGCAGCAGCAGCGCGACATCGCCGCCGAGCGCGCCCGCCAGCGCATCGCGCGGCACGGCGCGCAGGCTGGCACCGGGCACGCAGCCGACCGCGCCCTCGGCGATATGCAGGTCGGTCGGGAAATTGCCCTGTTCGCTGACCACCACGGTGCGCGCGGGATCGCGGCGCAGCGCGGCGACGATCAGTTTGAACAGATTGGCCGAGGTCGAATCGGCGACGATCACCTCGTCGGGCCGCGTGCCGATCAACGGCGCGATCTTCGCACCGAGGCGCTGCGGCGCGTCGATCCAGCCCTCGTTCCACGAACGGATCAGGCGCTCGCCCCATTGCCGATCGACCGCATCGGCGATCGCGGCGCTGGTGGCGCGGGGCAGGGCGCCCAGCGAATTGCCGTCGAGATAGATCACGCCGTCGGGCAGCGCGAAGCGATCGCGCAGGCGGCGCAGCGGGTCGGCGGCATCCTGTGCGCGGGCCCCATCCAGCGTCATGACGTCATTTCCGGGCAAAGGCTTGTCCGATCAACTCTTTCGTCGCGGCCCAGGCGGCGGTTTCGGGGGCGACCAGTTCGACATGGCCCGTCGCCGGCACGAAGCGGATGTTGACCGCGTCGCCGACAAGCTGTGCCCGCGCGACATAGCCGGTGCCGTGGTGCGGCGGGATGATGCTGTCCTGCGCGCCGTTGACGAGATCCTGCGGCACGCCGAGCGGCAACAGGCGCGGCACCGAGGTATCGGCATAGACATCGCGGTGCGCTGGCAGCGGCGGGCCGACGAGGCGCGCGATGACCTCGGTGCCGCAGCCCTGTTTGGGATCGGCGGCGGCAGCCTCGAGATCGGGCAAGCCGCCAAGGCTGACGACATGGGCGATCAGCAGCGGATGCACGCCGCGCAGCGGGTTGCTCGCCGGCAGCTTGTGGCGTGCCGCCAGCCACAGCGCGAGATGGCCGCCGGCGCTGTGCCCGACCGCGACGATGCGCGACGTATCGAGATGGAAGCGCGTCGCATTGCTCGCCAGCGCATCGGCCGCCGCGGCGACATCGGCAAAGGTGCCGGGATAGCCGCCGCCGGGCCGGTCGACGCCGCGATATTCGATGTTCCATACCGCATAGCCGGCATGGCGCAGGTCGTCGGCGACCCAGTTCATCAGGTCGCGCGTGGCGATGTCGGTGGTCCAGCAGCCGCCATGGACCATCAGCACGGTCTTGAACGGCCCGGCGGCCTTGGGCAGCCACACATCGACCTGCTGCAGCGCGTCGCCACCATAGGACAGGGTCGCGTCGGGCGCGGGTCGCGGGCGGCCGAGCAGGTCGCCCCAGTCGAGCAGCGCAGGCGGGTCGTTCGGCATCGTGCCGATCGTCATGGCGCCAAAAGCGAGGAAGGCAAGACGGAGCATCGTGTTCCGCCTATCGCGCGCCGCCACAAAAGTCGCGTGCTCCCGCAGCGCCGGGAGCACGGACCGGCTAGCAGGTCGGGCAGTCGTCGCGCCGCGCGCGCTTGCGCCACGGGGCGTCGAACTGTTGGGCGGTGAGATGCTCCATGCTCTCGCCAAAGGCGCGGATCAGCTTATGGAAGCCGCCGGTGAAATGATGATGGTTGTCCGCCCAGGAGCGGTCGAGATAATCGTCGCGCATCGCTCTAACTCCGGTTGTAGTTGCGCCACCGTCATGCCGCGCGCGCCGCGCCGGCGCCAACAAAGCGTTGGACGCAGGTCACAAGCATGGCTTATGGATAGCGCATGCGCCGCATTCCGCCCCTGTCCGCCGTCCGTGTGTTCGAGGCTGCCGCGCGGCACGAGAACTTCACCGTCGCTGCGGGCGAGCTTGGCATGACGCAGGCGGCGGTCAGCTATCAGATCAAGTTGCTCGAGGAGCGGCTCGGCGTGGCGCTGTTCCGCCGCGAGAAACGCCGCGTCGTGCTGACCGAGGCGGGCAAGCGCGCCGCGCCGCAGGTCGCGCGCGCCTTCGACGCGCTCGATTCGGCCTTTGCCGGGATCCGCGCGGAAGATGAGGGATTGCTCACCGTGTCGACCTCCAACACCTTTGCCAATACCTGGCTGGCCTGGCGGCTCGGCAGCTTCCAGATTGCGCATCCCGAAATGGCGGTGCGGCTGCTGACCAGCGACGCGCTGACCGACTTTGCCGCCGATGACGTCGATGTCGCGATCCGCGCCGGGCGCGGGCCGTGGCCGGAACTGGCGCAGGACCTGCTCGTGCCGGTCGACTTCACCCCGATGTGCAGCCCCGACTTCCTCGCCCGCCACGGCCCGATCGTCGCGCCGGCCGATCTGCTGCGTCTGCCGCAGATCAGCCCGCACGATCCGTGGTGGACGCACTGGCTGCGCGAGGCCGGGGTCGATGTGCCCGACGGCCCGCCGCGTCCGGGCGTGCGGCTCGATTCGCAGGCGCATGAGGGGCATGCCGCGATGGCGGCGCAGGGCATCGCCATGCTCACGCCGTTCTTCTGGCGCAACGACCTGCGCGAGGGAAAGCTGGTGCGTCCTTTCGCGCAGGTCTCGACGCGCGGCTATGCCTATTGGCTGGTGTCGCCGATGGCGCGACGCGCCGTGCCCAAGATCCGCCGCTTCCGCGAATGGCTGCTCGCCGAGCTGGCGCGCGATCTGCCCAGCCCGGTTTAGCCGTGCCTCCAATCCGGTCCGGATCGGCGCAGTATGTTACTGATATGACACATTGGCCGTAAGATCGTTACGAACCGGTCATATCTCCCTTGCCTATTGTAACATATTTGTTTCACTTCCGGCTCAAGCGGAGGGGGTGTCGCGAAAGCATAATTCAGCTGGAGTGAATTGATGCGCGATATCAAACTGGGGAAATCGACTGGTGTAGCCTTTCTGGCGCTCGCCGCGGGATTGTGTGCGGTGCCGGCACAGGCACAGCAGGCGACCGACAGCGGTGCCGCAGACGACATCGTCGTCACCGGATCGCGCATCCGTCACTCGCCAGTTGACCAGGACAAGCCGATCGTTACCGTCGATGAAGCGGCGATCGCCAAGACCGGCCTGACCGCGATCGCCGATGTGCTGCAGCGTATCCCCAGCGCGGCCGGCGGCCTCAACACCAAGGTCAACAATGCCGGCAATATCGGCGGCCCGCCGGACGGCACGGGCGTCAGCTCGGGGTCGGCGGAAATCGACCTGCGTTATCTCGCCGCCAAGCGTACGCTGGTGCTGGTCGACGGCCTGCGCTTCGTCAACGGCTCGGCCGCCGGCGGTATTCCGGCCTCGGTCGATCTCAACGAGCTGCCGGTCAATATGATCGAGCGTGTCGAGGTACTGCAATCGGGCGCCTCGCCGCTCTATGGTTCGGATGCGGTCGCCGGTGTGGTCAACATCATCACCAAGCAGGGCCAGAAGGGCCTGCGCGCCTCGGCGCAGTTCGGCAGCTATCGCCAGGGCGACGGCCACACGCAGAATTACGAAGCCAGCTACGGCATCCAGTCGCCATCGACCGGCACGTCGCTGGTGTTCGGTGGCAGCTACACCAAGCAGGAAGCGGTCAAGACCGCCGACCGTTCGATCTCGCAATATCCCAATCCCGGCCAGACCAGCTGCACCGACGCCGTCGGCGGGTGCAGCAGCGCGACCCCGCGTGGTCGCTTCATCGTGTTCGGCCAGAACCTGACGCTGACCGCGCCGGTCATCGGCCGCACCACCACGCCGGCCGATTTCAAGGCGTTCACCAGCGCCGATCGCTTCAACTTCGCGCCGTTCAACTATCTGCTGACCCCGTCGGAGCGCTTCGGTGGCTTCTTCAACTTCAAGCAGGAACTGAGCGACGCCGTGAACATGCGCGTCAAGTTGGTCTACAACCACCGCCATTCGCGCACCGAGGCAGCCTTCCTGCCGTTGTTTGTCGGGCCTGACGCCGGCAACGGCAATTTGCTCGATACCATCTCGATCGACGCGACCAACCCGTACAACCCGTTCGGCGTGACGCTGTCGTCGGGCGCCAACGGCATCCCGGCGAACTATTCGTTCATCGCGCGCCGCTTCGTCGAGGGCGGGCAGCGCATCTTCACGCAGGACGTCGACACGATGTCGGCGACCACGACGTTCGACGGCTCGTTCCATATCGGCGATCACAAATGGTATTGGGATGTCAACGGCGTGTACGGCATCAACGATGCGCACCAGCTGTTCACCGGCAACGTCAATGCCGCCAAGCTGGCGCAGGCGCTCGGCCCGGTGGCGCAGTGCACCGGCGCGTGCGTGCCGTTCAACATCTTCGGCGGCACGACCGTCGGCGGTGTCGGCTCGATCACCCCGGCGATGCTCAACTTCGTCACCTTCGACGAGCGCGACAAGAGCTCGCAGCGGCTGTGGGACTTCACCGCCAACCTGACCGGCGATCTGTTCGACCTGCCGGCCGGTGCGGTCGGCATCGCGGTCGGCTATGAGCATCGCGACCAGCATGCCAGCTACACGCCCGACCCGATCATCGTCGCCGGCCTCGGCGCCGACGTGCCGACCAGCCCGGCGGCTGGCGGCTTCAATGTCGACGAGCTGTACGGCGAGCTGCGCGTGCCGCTGCTCAAGGACACGCCGTTCTTCCAGAAGCTCGAATTCGACGGCGCGGTGCGCCATTCGAACTATTCGTCGTTCGGCAGCAACACCACCTTCACCGCATCGGGGCTGTGGAAGCCGGTCGAGGATTTCCTGATCCGCGGCGGTTTCGCGCAGAGCCTGCGTGCGCCGAGCATCGGTGAGCTCTATGCCGGCCCGTCGCGCTTCGACGCGACGATCAACGATCCGTGCACCAGCGCCGCCGGCGGTTTCTTCGCCACCAACGCCACCGTCCGCGCCAATTGCATCGCCAACGGCGTGCCGGCCAATGGCAGCTATGCCGAACCGACCGGCGGCCAACTCGGCGTGTTCTCGCAGGGCAACACCGCGCTGAAGCCGGAAACCGCCAAGACCTGGACCGCGGGTGCGGTCTACAGCCCGTCCTGGGTGCGCGGCAGCAGCTGGGCGAGCGCGCTCAGCCTCGAGGTGAATTATTATAATATACGCCTCAAGAACGCGATAGACTCGGTCCCGGCGACGCTGACGCTGACGCGTTGCGCGTTCAATGCCGACCCGATCAGCTGCGCCGCGGTGCGTCGCACCGCCAGCGGCACGATCTCGAGCATCAATGGGCGGCTGCTCAACCTCAACGCGATCAACACCGACGGGCTCGACGCGTCGTTCGTCTATCGCTCGCCGACCTTCGCGGGCGGTTCGATCGGGCTCAACGTCAATGCGGCCTATCTGCTGCGTTACGACGTGCTGCCGCCGGCCGATCTCAACGCGCCGACGCTCAAGCTTGCCGGCACCGAACGCGGCAGCCCCGACCAGGCCTATCCGCGCTTCAAGCTCAACGACACGATCGACTGGTCGACGCTGGGGTACGGCGCCTCGTTCACCGCGCGCTATATCAGCAAGGTGGCCGAGCGTGACGGCGTCCACACCATGGGCGCGGTGTTCTATGGCGACGTACAGCTCTATTACTCGCCCGCATGGATGAACAACCGCATCCGCCTCACGCTGGGCGTCAACAACCTGTTCAACCGCGCGCCGCCGCCCTGCTTTACCTGCGACAGCGCCAATTTCGACCCGACGACCTATGACGTGCCCGGCCAGTTCGGCTATGCACGCCTCTCGTTCGGCTTCTGACGCGAAGACCGACACCGGCGGCGCGACGCGCCCCGGCATGACATGAACGGGAGCCGGGCAGGGGAGACCTTGCCCGGCTTTTCGTTGGGCGCGGCGCGCTGCCGCCCCGGCCCGCCACCGCGCCACAGCATCGTCCCGGCGCAAGCGCGCTTGACCCGCCGTGCGGTAACCGCCAGCCGGTAGGCCACCGGCCCCCCGCTTCACCCGCACATCCCGAGTGCGTCGACGCCCCCACGTCCAAATGATTGATTTCCGATGCGCTCTTTCAGCCGCCTTTTCACCCGCGCGTCGCACGACATGGCGATCGACCTGGGGACGGTGAACACCGTGGTGTATCTGCGCGGGCAGGGCATCGTGCTCAACGAACCGTCGGTCGTGGCGATCGAGACGGTCGGCGGGATCCAAAAGGTCCGCGCGATCGGCGCCGAGGCCAAGCTGATGATGGGCAAGACGCCGGCCAATGTCCGCACGATCCGCCCGTTGCGCGACGGCGTGATCGCCGACATCGATGTCGCCGAGCAGATGATCAAGCACTTCATCGACAAGGTGCATGGCGGCGCGAGCCGGTTGCCGCGCCGGCCCGAGGTGGCGATCTGCATCCCGTCGAGCGCCACCGCGGTCGAGCGCCGCGCGATCCGCCAGGCGGCGACCAATGCCGGCGCGAGCCTGGTGCAGCTGATCGAGGAGCCGATGGCGGCGGCGATCGGTGCGGGCCTGCCGATCACCGCGCCGAGCGGGACGATGGTGGTCGATATCGGCGGCGGCACGACCGAGGTCGCGGTGCTGTCGCTCGGCGGCCTCGCCTTCAGCAGCTCGACCCGCGTCGGCGGCGACCGGATGGACGATGCGATCGCCAATGCGACGCGGCGCAAGCACAATCTGATGATCGGCGAGGGCACCGCCGAGCGCGTCAAGTTCGCGATCGGGCTGGCGCGGATGCCGCAGGACGGCATCGGCACGACGATCCAGGTCAAGGGCCGCGACCTGGTCGACGGCATGCCCAAGGAGATCACCGTGACGCAGGGCGAGGTCGCCGCCGCGCTGAGCGAGCTGGTCGGCCAGATCGTCGAGACGGTGCTGCAATCGCTCGAGCAGATCGCGCCCGAGCTCGCCGCCGACCTGTATGACCGCGGCATCGTGATGACCGGCGGCGGCTCGCTGCTCGGCGACATCGACAAGGTGCTGTCCGACGCGACCGGCCTGCCGGTGGTGATCGCCGAGGACCCGCTGAGCTGCGTCGCGCTCGGCGCGGGCAGGGCGATGGAAGAGGCGGCGTATCGCGGGGTGTTGCAGGCGGCGTGAGGGGCAGGGGTTCCCTGCCAACACCATCATGGCAGGGAATTTGGCAGGGACTTCTACATTTATTGTCTTGGCCCGGCAGGGAATTACAGCAGCAACGCGCGAGCGTCGAGGGGCGCTTTGGGTTGCGTTCTCGGGGCCTTCCGTTAACGGAAATGTGCGATTTTTTCTTGATGGCTGCTGGCTGGTCTCGAGGCAGAAAAAACCTCTTTCATTCAGTGTGATGCGGGCGGTTCTCTTGTTCATGAATAACAAGGCGCGATCAAGAGAATAACAAGAGGACAGCACGCTCGCATCTGCGCATGCGCAGGCTTGCCGAGAGGCGCCATGGGCTGGGTGCATGAACGCGAGCCAGGGGGCGGTGCAGCGGTGAGTCGGGGAGCTAATCATAGTCCCACCAACACCCAATATGTCCGAAACTGAATCAGGCTCGATCCGTCAGGCGCTATGCCTCGCCACCCGCGTAGTGATCGAAAACCCATTCGTACGTCCGTGCCGTCTTGGCGTGCCAGATTTCATCGACATAGGGTGGCGGCAGCGAATCAAGGGATTGCTGGATCGCACTGCGCACCGCCGCCTTGGCGCGCTCCTTGAGGCGCCATACGACGACCTGCCGATCTGCTCGACTTCGTGTAGGGCGGGCGAATGTCTCCAATGCCCCCCGTTGCCCGGGTAAGTTTAAGCGGCCGGCTCAGTCGGTAGAGTTAGACTCTCGAAACCTCGGAGATCTGTGAGTCCCATTTCGTCAGCTTGCTAAAAGCGAATACGAACTCTGCCGAAGTACCCCAAAATGGACCGTCAACCGGCGATGGCACATCGACAAACGCAGAAAACTCGTGCCACCCGTGATCGTCATCGGTCGGGCCATCGCTTAGCGCATAGAGCGCTTCATAAAGCGGAGGGATGCCCACCTGCTCGGCGACGAAGAATTCGCCGTCTTGCAACTTCCTGACGATCAGCGCTCGATCCGCGTCCGAAAGCCGGCCGCTCAAATAAATTTGGCTGTGGCTCTTATAGTTAGAAGCGTCGCGATAGAGATATTCGAACGCGGTGACCGGGGTTGCGGATGCGTCAGGCATTGGCGTGAACTCGATCAAATAGGGTTGTTCGATGAATCCTAAGAAATTCCACATCGGGGTCGAACCGCGTGGCGGGTAGGAGAGTACGTCCCTCATAAGGCTCAAAATACATTCTGGTTTCAGAACTTGGACTGTTCAACAGCAATTTCGAGAAGCGGGCTCTGCCGACCTCATCCACGGCCATAAGGCCACGGTCGAACGCACGGTCGAATGTCGCCGAGAGGCAAAGGCCGTTGCGCGGGTTGTGCCGGTTCTTTTCGTCAGTCTTCCACGGCATGATGTGACTAGCGTTGAGCAAACGGATTTCCGTGATGCCCGTGACGCAGCAGCGGCTTTCGTAATTTGCCAGCACGGCCCGCCGGAAGAAGTCTTGTCCTTTGCGTTGCACGATCATCGCCGTGGTAGTGCTTGGTCCTGTGAAGTGATCGAAGGCGTCCGGTGTGGCAGCCTCCTTCAGCGTGCTGCCGCCGTTTAGCGGCTCGGACGCGAGCGCCTCCGCTTCCATGACCAGCCCCGTCCAATCATTTTCGAAATGAGCCCAAATCTGCCGATCCTGCGCCGAGGTGCCAGCCAGTCCAGCGCGACCGCTTTCTCGGATCTTTGGGTCCAAGCTGGCAAAGTTCGCTAGCTTCATCGCGATTGATGACGATGACCGGCCGAGTGCGCTCGCCAGTGCCATGATTTCGGGATTGCGCCGATGCAACTGGCCAAAGGGAAGCTGAAAATAGAGGTAGAGCGCACGCGTGGTTTCCGCCTCGCTCCACGCACCTGCCGCCACTACTCGGTCTCCCACTCCTGATCTCAGGCGTTTCGGCGAAAATTACGTGCCGCGCAATATCTTGCTAGAATGGTGATCACCAACCAACAAATCACCCGTCCCCGCTCGGAACGTGCCGCTCCAACTCCATGGCATCGTGCAGGATCCGCACCACGTCGATGACCGTGCTCGAGCCGACCCGATAAAGCAGCATATGGCGCGCGCGGCGGCCGAAGCGTGCGGTGTGCAGGATGCGCAAGCCGGGCGCGATATCGTCGCTGGGTTTCGCGGTCAGCGCGTCCGGTCCCTCGGCAAGGGCGAGGATCGCCGCACCGATCGGAGTGCGCCGACGTGCGATCAGTGAGCAAAAATCCCGGATCTAAAGGCCGAGCAGCGCGCCCAGCTTCGCCTTTACCTCGGCTAGCGTTGCCGGCGACACAGTCCCCTTACGCGTTGCCCGCCGCGCGCGCCAGTCGAGGCTCTTGACCTGATCGGCGAGGATCGCGCTCGGCGGGTCGTCACTGTCGACAACCTCGAGCGGGTACCCCTTGATGCGCGAGGTCATCGGGCAGCAGACCATCAGGCCGGTCAGCCCGTTATAACGCGCGGGTGACAAGACCAAGGCGGGTCGATGGCCGGCCTGCTCGCGGCCCGTCTGCGGGTTGAAATCCAGCCAGACGACATCGCCCGCATCGGGCACATAACCGGCCGCTACCAAAGCTCATTGCCCATCGGTGCACCGAAATCGACCGGGTCGTGCAGGTTTTCGGGCGTCACTCGGTCAAGCAGCGTATCGAGATCGAAAGCAGGCGCGGCGATGGGTTCGATGACGACGCGTCCGCCCTCCTCACGCACATTGACATGCTGATCGATATGCAGCGACGCCGCGGCCATGATCGCGGAGGGGATGCGCACCGAGGCGCTGTTGCCCCATTTCTTCACCTGGACCTTCATGACGCGTCCCATGTATCGACTTTAGTCGATACATATAGCGTGGCGGGTGGTATCCTGCAACGGCGGCACCTACGCGTCGGCTGGCGCGTCGTTCGCGCCGCCGATGGCCTGTCACGCCACCAACCCACACATCACCCATCCCCACCCAAATCATGCCGCTCCACATCCATCGCATCATGCAGGATCCGCAACACGTCGATCGCCGTGTCCGAGCCGACCCGATAAAGCAGCATGTGGCGCGCGCGGCGGCCGAAGCGTGCGGCGTGCAGGATGCGCAGGCCGGGCGCGATATCGTCGCGGGGTTTCGCGGTCAGCACGTCCGGTCCGTCGGAAAGGGCGAGGATCGCTGCGGTGAGTATCGCGGCATAGTTGCGTGCCTGCGCCTCGCCGAATTGTTCGGCGGTCCAGCTCAGGATCGACTGGTAGTCGCGTTCGGCCGCGGCGGTCAGCCGGACCTGCCACGTCCCCGGCGCCATGACGGTCAGTCGGCCGCCTGACGTACGGCCTGCTCGGTCAGCGAGCCCAGATGGTCGGATAGCGCGTCCCGGCTCGCAAAGGTGCGGTAGTTGCCGTTTTCGATGTCGGCGATGCCCAGCCGCGCAGCGTCGCGCAACAGATCGAGCTTCACCTCGCGTTGCTGCTCGCGTTCCTCGACGAGGCGCAAGCCGTCGCGCAGGACTTCGCTGGCATTCTGGTAGCGCCCCGAACCGACGAGACTGTCGATGATCTGCTCATGACGATCGGTCAGCACCACGTTACGCGTCGGCATTTCCGTGCTCCTCAATCCGAGCTTGCCATAGCATCTATGGCAGATAATGCCAACGATCCGACGCGGCTCGGTGGCGCTCGCTCGGCAGAAGGCCGGGAATTCACGCCGCGCGCGGCGGCGCACCGGAAACCAGATATTCCCATCCCCCCCAAACCCGACTAACCGCACCCCATGGCATCCGACATCACCGACCTTCCCGACAACCCGCCCATCGGCATCCTCGACGCCCCCTTCGACAGTGCGCTGAGCGAGCGCTATCTCGTCTACGCCCTCTCGACGATCACCGCGCGCTCGCTGCCCGATGTGCGCGACGGGTTGAAGCCGGTGCATCGCCGGCTGCTCTGGGCGATGCGGCTGCTCAAGCTCGATCCGACGATGGGCTACAAGAAATGCGCGCGCGTCGTCGGCGACGTGATCGGCAAGTACCATCCGCATGGCGACCAGTCGGTCTATGACGCGATGGTGCGGCTCGCGCAGGATTTCGCGCTGCGTTATCCGCTGGTCGACGGGCAGGGCAATTTCGGCAATATCGACGGCGATAACGCCGCCGCCTATCGCTACACCGAGGCACGGCTGACGCAGGTCGCGATCGACCTGATGGACGGGCTCGACGAGGATGCGGTCGAGTTCAAGCCGACCTACAACGGCGAGGAGCAGGAGCCCGAGCTGTTCCCGGGCGCCTTCCCCAATCTGCTCGCCAATGGCGCGTCGGGCATCGCGGTCGGCATGGCGACGAGCATCCCGCCACACAATGCCGCCGAGCTGTTCGGCGCGGCGATCCTGCTGGTCGATCAGCCCGATGCGAGCATCGCGCAGGTGCTCGAACATGTCACCGGCCCCGACTTCCCGACCGGCGGGCTGGTGGTCGACAGCGCCGCCGCCATCGCCGAGGCCTATGCCACCGGGCGCGGCGGGTTTCGCGTGCGCGCGCGCTGGCATGTCGAGGATCTCGGGCGCGGCACGTGGAACGCGATCGTCACCGAGATCCCGTACGGTGTGCAGAAGGGCAAGCTGATCGAGCAGATCGCCGGCATCATCAACGACAAGAAGCTGCCGATCCTCGCCGATATCCGCGACGAATCCGACAGCGAGATCCGCATCGTCATCGAGCCGCGCGCGCGCACCGTCGATGCGACGATGCTGATGGAGAGCCTGTTCAAGATGAGCGACCTGGAGAACCGGGTCAGCCTCAACCTCAACGTGCTCGACGCGCGCCGCACGCCGCGCGTGATGAGCCTGAAGGAGGCGCTCGGCGCCTGGGTCGAGCATCAGTTCGTCGTGCTGCAGCGCCGTACATCGCATCGCCTCGCCAAGATCGCCGACCGGCTCGAACTGCTGACCGGCTATATCATCGCCTATCTCAACCTCGACCGCGTGATCGAGATCATCCGCACCGAGGACGAGCCCAAGCCGGTGATGATCGCCGAGTTCGCGCTCAACGACCGCCAGGCCGAGGCGATCCTCAACATGCGGCTGCGATCTTTGCGCAAGCTGGAAGAGATGGAGCTGCGCAAGGAGCGCGACAAGCTCGAGGAGGAGCGCTCGGGGCTGGAGGCGCTGCTCGGCAGCGAGGCGCGGCAGCGCACGCGGCTCAACAAGGATTTTGCGAAGCTGCGCGAGCGTTATGGCGCGGAGACGAAGCTGGGCAAGCGCCGCACGACGATCGAGGAAGCCGCGCCGGCGCGCGACATCCCGATCGACGCGATGATCGAGCGCGAGCCGATCACCGTCATCCTGTCGCAACGCGGCTGGATCCGCGCGATGAAGGGGCATCTCGATGCCGCGCAGACCGCCGAATTGAAGTTCAAGGACGGCGACGCCGCCTTCCTGTCTTTCCCGGCGCAGACCACCGACAAGATCCTGCTCGCTGCCGAAAATGGTCGTTTCTTCACGCTCGGCGCCGACAAGCTGCCCGGCGGGCGCGGCTTTGGTGAACCGGTGCGGCTGATGATCGATCTCGACGGCGATGTCGGCATCGTCGCGCTGATGCCGGCGAGCCGCGCGGAAAAGCTGCTCGTCGCGGCGAGCGACGGACGCGGCTTCATCGTGCGCAGCGCCGACACCATCGCCGAGACGCGCAAGGGCAAGACGGTGGTGACGCCGCGGCTCGGCGCCAAGCTCAAGCTGGTGCGGCCGATCGCGCCGGGCGCCGACTATCTCGCGGTGATCGGCGACAATCGCCGGTTGCTGGTGTTCCCGCTCGACGAGGTTGCCGAGCTGGCGCGCGGGCAGGGGGTGCAGTTGCAGCGTTATCGCGACGGCGGCCTGTCCGACGCGGTGAGCTTCGTCTTCACCGAGGGGCTGAGCTGGGCGATGGGCGGCGACAGCGGCCGCACGCGCACCGAGACCGACCTGACGGCCTGGCGCGCGGCGCGCGGCGCGGCCGGGCGGATGCCGCCCAACGGCTTTCCGCGCGACAATCGGTTCTGAGGGCGGCGGTTCTGAGGGCGGCGTTTCTAAGGGCGGCGCTTCTAACGGCGCTGTTTTTTCCGGTGAAAAGCTGACGGGCGCGGCGTTGCGGGGGAGGCTGCCGCGCCCGTCCTGCGGAGCGACCTGGGTGGGGCCAGTCGCTCGCGGCAGCGGGTCGATCACGCAATTATTATGTCATGCAGCCACAGGCGGCGAACGACTCGATAGATAGTGCGCACTTTTACGCTGACAAGGTCAAGTGGAATTGGGTCCGGATTGCGTGCCATCGCGCGCGAAGCATGATCCCGCGGCACGATTTATTTGGCATATGCTATGCCGATACACCCGAATAATTAACTGACCCGCGCTATGCACGATCGGGAAAGTCACGAAAACTGTTGGACATAGCGGTAGCGATGACAAGCGTATGACACGCCCGTCCGGCACCTTTTGCTCTGCTTACCGTATCATATGCCGCCGCCCGTATCGCTCGCGGCGGTCATTGTCGCGCCGCAACGATCGCGATTAACTCCATGATTTTGCCGCCGCCTTTCAGCGGACCTTAACGAAATCGGGCTAGAGCCGGGATTGCATGGCGCTAACCAAGCTCCGCGCGTTGATCGCCCCCCGTGCTCCGGCTCCCGCCGGGGCGGCGGCCCCGCGCTATCCGTCGGTCGAGGCGGCGATGACCGCGATCGACCTGCTGCCGATCCCCGCACTGCTCATCACCTGGCACCAGCGCCGATTCACTTTCGAATCGACCAACAAGCCGTTCCGCGTCGCCGGGCTCGGCACGACGCCCGAGCAATCGACGCTGATCGCCGATATCGGCCCGCGCATCGCCGCGTTCATCGAGGGCGAATCGCTGCGCGAGGACTTCACCTGGGAGGTCGGTGACGCGGTCGACCGCCGTCATTACCGCGTCACGCTGGCGCGGGTGATCAAGAATCCGTTCGGCCGCTGCTTCGTCACGCTGGTCGACGAGACCGGCGAGCGCCGCACCGAACGAAATCTGCGCCGCGAGATGATGACCGACAGCCTGACCGGCCTGTCGAACCGCGCCGGGTTCAGCGACCGGCTCGAGGGGCTGCTCGCGGTGACCGCCAATCGCCCATGCTATGCCGTTCTGGTGCTCGATCTCGATCGCTTCAGCCGGGTCAATGCCTGTCTCGGCTCGATGGCCGGCGACGAACTGCTGATCACGGTCGCACGCCGCATCAAGGGCGCCTTGCGCGCCGGCGATGTGCTGGCGCGCACCGGGGGCGACGAGTTCGGTATCCTCGTCAAGCTCGAGGACGGGCCGAGCGACGCCGAGCATGTCGCCAAGCGCATCCAGGGCGCGCTCGCCACGCCGTTCCGCCTGTCGGATTTCGAGATCCGCGTATCATGCTCGATCGGCATCGCCTTCGGTGCGGCCGAGGTCGACGATGCCGAGGAGCTGATCCGCCACGCCCAGTTTGCGGTCAAGCGCTCCAAGACCAGCGGTCGCGCCGAGGCCTATCAGATCCAGGCGTTCGACATTGCGCGCGAGCAATTCGGCATGGAGACGGCGCTGCGCCGCGCGATCGAGCGCGGCCAGATGCGACTGACCTACCAGCCGATCTGCGACCTCGCCACCGGGCAGATCGTCGCGTTCGAATCGCTCGCGCGCTGGTGCGACGAGCATGGCACCGAATATATGCCGGGCGACTTCATCCCCGTGGCCGAGGAATCGGGGCTGATCGTTCCGCTCGGGCGCTGGGCGATCGATGAGGCGGCGCGCACGCTCGCCGCCTGGGATGCGCGGCTCGGTGAACAGAGCGTCGCCAAGCTCGCGGTCAATTTGTCGGCGATCCAGTTGCAGCGCGACGCCATCGCCCCGCTGCTCGAACGCGCGCTGTCGGAAAACGGCCTGACGGGCTCGCGCTTCACGCTCGAACTGACCGAGAGCGCGCTGGTCACCGATCCCGACCGCATCGCCGGGATCATGCAGGCACTGAAGGATGTCGGCGCGACGATCGCGATGGACGATTTCGGCACCGGTTATTCCAACCTCGCCTATCTGCAACGCCTGCCGATCGACATCCTCAAGATCGACCGCAGCTTCGTCACCGGCATGCTCGCCGACCGCGACAAGATCGCCATCGTCCGTGCGATCCTCAGCCTGGCACAGGCGCTGGGCATGAAGACAACCGCCGAGGGGATCGAGACCAACGAGCTCGGCCAGACGCTCGCCGCGCTCGGCTGCACCTATGGCCAGGGCTATATCTATTCGCGGCCGCTCGAGGCCGAGGCGGCGTATCAGCTGTTCTGCGAGCGCCGCCAGCCATCGACCGCCGCCGCCGCGAGCTGAGCTACGCGGGCTGCGTCGGGAAATTCCTCCGCGATCCACTGATCCTCGACCGCGCGCAGCAGCCGCGCGACGTCCGGCCCCTTGCGCACCCCCATCTCGACCAGCGCGCCGCCGGTGAGGGGTAGGCTGGGAGCATCCCAGTCCGCGATGGCGGCGAGCTTTTGAGCAACGGCGTCGTCGGGCAGGTCGGACAGCAGCAACTGATCGCTCGCGCCGGCGATGCCGAGGCGGTAGCGCAGCTCGAACGCACGCTCGGTCAGCAGCGGTTGGGCTGCGTTCGTCATGCGCTTGCGATCGGCGTTGGACAGCTTCAGTCGCGCGCCGACATCGTCGACCGCCGTGGCCGGCAGCAGCGCGGCGAGGCGGCGAATCGCATCGGGGGCGATGCCCGTCGCCGCTTCGCGCGCAGCGGTGCGGGTGAAGCGCGCGAGATCGGCGATTTCGGGCAGCACGGGCGTGAAGATGCCCTCGTCGAGCATCACCGCGACCACCGCGACGGCGTGGCGCGCGACGAGCAGGCGGAGCAGTTCGGCGGCGATGCGCTCGCGCGACAGCGCCATCAGGTCGTTGGCGCGCGTCGCACAGGCCTCCAGCCCGGCCGGGTCGATCGCGTCGCCGAAGCGGGCATGGAAGCGGAAGAAGCGCAGGATGCGTAAGTGGTCCTCGGCGATGCGCTGCAGCGGGTCGCCGATGAAGCGCACCACGCCCGCGTCGAGATCGGCCAGCCCGCCGAAATAATCGAAGATTTCGCCCGATACGGGGTCGGCATAAAGCGCGTTCATCGTGAAATCGCGCCGCGCCGCATCCTCGCGCCAGTCGCCCGTGAAGGCGACGGTGGCGTGGCGGCCGTCGGTCTCGACGTCGCAGCGCAACGTCGTCACCTCGACCGGGCCATCGGGCAGCACCGCGGTGATCGTGCCGTGCGCGAGCCCGGTCGGCACCGCCTTGATGTCGTTGCCGCGCAGCAGTGCGATGACGCGATCGGGCGCATGCGTCGTGGCGAGATCGATATCGGCCACGTCGATGCCGAGCAGCGTATCGCGCACCGCCCCGCCGACGAAGCGCACGCGGCCCTCGCCGGCGCCGAGCACCGCGCATAGCCGGTCGAGCCCGGCGCGGTGGCGCCAGGTAGCGTCAGGCAGGGTAGAGAGCTGCGTCACGGTGCCCAACGCAGCCGCCGCGACAGGTTGACGATCATCGCCGCAGTCGCGCCCCAGATGCGGTGGCCGCCCCAGCTGATCTCGTAATAATGCCGGTTGCGGCCCTGAAATTCGACGCTCGCCTCGATATGGTTGGCGCTGTCGAGCACGAAATCGAGCGGGACCTCGAACACCTCGGCGACCTCGCCGGTCGAGGGCACGAACACAAGGTCGGGCGCGATGACGCCGATGACGGGGGTGACCTCGAAGCCGGTGATGGTGCGATAGCGATCGGCGGTGCCGATGATCGTCACCGCGGTGCGCGGCAGCGCGATCTCCTCCTCGGCCTCGCGCAGCGCGGCGGCGACGGCATCGGCATCGCCCGGGTCGACGCGACCGCCGGGAAAGGCGACCTGGCCGGCATGGCGCGACAACGTATCGGTACGGCGGGTGAGGATCACGCCCGGCGCCGCGCGGTCGGTCACCGCGATCAGCACCGCGGCGGCGGCGGGCTCGGCGAGCGGTGTCGGGTCGAGCTCGCGGTGGTCGCCGGTCAGCAGCACGACCTCGTCGCCGGTGACGCTGTGCAGCGCCTCATGCAATCGCGTGACCAGCGTCATGCCGCCTGCTCCAGCGCGAAGCGGACGCCGTTGCTCCATACCGCCGGCGGCTGCTCGTCGCCGGCCAGCGCGATCTGCGCGAGCTCGTAATAAACCGGCCGTGCGACCAGCGCCTCGAGCCCGGCACCGATCGTGCCGCGTACATGGAGATAGGGCCGCGGACCGTCGTCGGTCTGTTCGAAGCGCAGCGGGTGCGTCGCATCGGCGTTGATCAACTCGCCGGTGTTGAGCCGGAAGGCGAGCCGCGCCTCGCGGCCCTCGCCCTCGGCCTTCACCTCCACCGCGACGAACGGCGCGTCCTCGACCGCGATGTCGAGCTTCTCGACCGGGGTGACCAGCACATAGCCGCCTTCGGGCTCGCGTCGCAGGATCGTCGCGAACAGCCGCACCATCTCGATCCGGCCGATCGGCGAACCCTGGTGAAACCACGTCCCGTCGCGCGCGATGCGCATCTCGCTGTCGCCGCAATGCGTCGGGTTCCAGCGCTCGACCGGTGGCAGTTTCTGCTCGGCGACGAGCCGCGCCACCTCGGCGAGCGACAAAGCGGCGAGGTCGGGGGGAGGGGTCATCGGCATGCCCTGCGGTTAGGCGGTGTGAACCAAGGCGTAAAGCATGCGTTGTTTTACGGATGGACTTGGCGGCGCGGACTGCGCGATGCGGGCTGCCATGCGACGGCGCGTCGTTGTCTCACCATCGAAGAGGGACTACCCTATGCCCGACCCACTGGCCGATGGCCGCTACACCCTGCCGGCACGGATGCTCCACTGGATCGTCGTGCTGCTCGTCGTCGCGCAGTTCGCCGTCGCCTGGACGATGCCCGAGATCGAGCGTGGCACGCCCCCGCTCGGGCTGATCGCCTGGCACCTGTCGATCGGCGCGGCGATCCTTGCGGTCGCGCTGGTCCGGCTGGGCTGGCGGCTGAGCCACAAGGCAGCGCCACCGCCGATGACGTTGTCGCCGGCGCTGCAGATGCTGTCCCGCGCGGTGCATTTCCTGCTCTACGCGCTGCTCATCGTCTTGCCGCTGATGGGCTGGGCAAACGCCGCGGCGCGCGGCTGGCGGGTTACTTTGTTCGGCGTGATCCCGCTGCCCGGGCTGGTTGCCAAGGGGTCGGCGCTAGGCCGTTCGATGGGCGACATCCACGGTACCACCGCGATCATCTTCCTGGTGGTGATCGGGCTGCACGTCGCCGGCGCGCTCTATCATGCGCTGGTGCTCCGTGACCGGACGCTCCAGCGCATGATCTGAGATCAGGCCAGCGCGGGCAAACGCGGGCCGATCGTCCCGTCGCCCGCGGGCACATCGTCGCCGCGCGCCAGGAGGCGGTGGCGCTCGACCGGTCCGGGGACCTGCCAGCCGGCGGTACGCTCGGCGGTGAAGCCGAAGAAGCGGCCATAATATTCCGGGTCGCCGATCAGCATCAGTGCGCGCGCCGCGCCCGAGCTTTCGGCGGCGGCGAGCGCGCGCTCCATCAGCATCCGGCCGATCCCGTCGCGCTGTCGCGCCGGATCGACCGCGACCGGGCCGACCATCGCCAGCGCGACGTCGCGCCCGTCCGCGCCGGCGAAGCGCACCGGCCAGCACTGGATCGTGCCGACCAGCGCGCCGTCTTCCAGCGCAGCGAAGCTGAGCCCGTCGACCGGTCGCATCCCCGCGCGGATGCGATAGGCGGTTCGGCCGTGCCGGTCGGCGCCGAACGCGCGGTCGAGCAGCTGCTCGATCGCGGGCGGGTCGATGGTGGCGAGCGGCACGAAACTGATCACTCCGGTTTCCTTTGAGAGGCCCGGGCATGGACGCACGGGGCCGCGCGCTTTAGCGTTCGTCGCGCTGAACGCAAGCGGAACGGGAATCGTGCCATGAAGCTCTATGATGCCGCCTGGGCGCCGAGTCCGCGCCGCGTGCGGATCTTCCTCGCCGAAAAGGGCATTACGGTCGAGCGCGTGATGGTCGATCTGCGTGCCGACGAGCAACTGCGCGACCCGTATCTCGCGATCAACCCGCGCGGCGCGGTGCCGGCGCTGGAACTCGACAGCGGCGAAGTGATCTGCGAATCGGCCGCGATCTGCCGCTATTTCGAGGCACTGCAGCCGGCGCCGACGCTGTTCGGCGACAATCCGCTCGATATCGGCCGGATCGAATCCTGGACGCGGCGCATCGAAAGCGACGGTTATGCCGCCGCCGTCTATGCGCTGCGCAACGCGCGCGAGAACTTCAAGGATCGCGGCGCGCCGGGCAAATGGCCGACCATGCCGCAGATCCCCGAACTCGCCGCGCGCGGCATGATCATGTGGGAGGCGTTCACCGAGGCGCTCGACAGGCATCTCGCGACCCGGGAGTGGATCGCGACCGATGCCTATAGCTTTGCCGATATCTCGGCGCTGGTCACGATCGATTTCGCCAGGGCGGCCAAGCTGATGCTGCCGGAGCGCTGCCACGCCATCGCGCGCTGGCACGAGCGCGCCTCAGCCCGGCCCAGCGCCGCGGCCTGATTCACGCGCCCCTTTCGTGGCGGCGCGCATCTGCTAAGGCGCCGCGACCGCGTGAAAGGGCCCGGCTTGGACGATTCATTACAACTCGAAGTGCATGACCTCGAAGTGCAGGTGCTCACCGGCATCTATTCCGAGGAGACGCACCTGCCTCAGCCGCTGCGCATCTCGCTGACGGTCGATCTCGATTGCCCGCCGCATTTCGCGCCCGACACCCCGCTCGGCGCCTCGAAAAACTATCTCGATCTGAAACATGCCGCGACGCGCGCGCTCCCCGAAGGCGTGCACTTCACGCTGATCGAGGGTGTCGCCGACCATATTGCCGAGACGCTGCTGCTGCAGGACAGACGCGTGCGCCGCGTCGCAGTCAAGATCGTCAAGCTGGCGATCGCCGAACAGGGCGAATCGATCGGTATCACGCTGGTGCGGCACCGGCGGTGAGCGCGTCCGATGTCGCGGCGGCGCTCGGCGAGGTGGCCGTGCTCGTTACGGCTGCGGGCGGAGACCCGGTCGAATCGGTGCTGCACCGCCTCCGCGCTGCCGCATCGGCGTCGAGCGAAACGATCTTGCTGGTCATCGAACCCGACGTCGCTGCGATCGACCGGGCCATGCTGCACGCCGCGCTCGGTCCGCTCGCGATCGAGTTTGCGCCGGGCAGCCGGATCAATGCCCTCGACGTTATGGCGGGCGCTGCCGACGATAATGTCATCGCCGCCGCCAGCTTCCTCGCCACGGCGCGTTCGACGACGGGCCAGGTGATCGTGCTCGAAGCCTAAAGCGCGCCGCCCCGGTCGCAGCGGCCCAGCGCTTGCCGGACAGAACTATAATCCTCGCGCGCGATCGCCGCGTCGGCGGGCTCGGCGCCCTCCAGGCTCGTCGCGGGCAGCGCGGCGGGCAGGGTGCAGGCGAGCCGATACCATAAGAGGGTGTCGCGCGGCGGCGGACCTGCGCCGGCATCGACGATGTCGCTCAGGCTGACCTTCCAGTTGCGCGTGCCGTCCGCGGCGCGATCGATCGACAGCGACACCGGCCGGCCGCCTTCGGTGGTGAGGAAGATCTGCGTCTCGCCCTCGCCCGGCAGCGCGCCGGCGGTGTGAAAGGCATGGCCGACGCCGGTGATGCGCGGCGGCGCGTCGCTGGCGAGCACCTCGCGCGTGATGCGCCGCACGAGCTCGTCGCCGCCCGGCGTCCAGTTGCGCTGCGCGTCGGGCCGGACGAGCTGGACCTGGCCCGGTCCCGCGGGTCGCGCGAACAGCAACACGCGCAGCTTCTTCAACGCCGGCAGCCGGCCTTTGGCATCGACCGGCACGTCGAGCAGATAGCCGATTCGCGGCGGCAACGGCTCGGTCCCGCGAATCAGCGCGGTGACGTCGACCTCGACATAGAGGCGCGCCTTGCCGGGGGCGAGGTCGGGCGCCTCGACCGGTTTGAGCCGGCTCGTGCCGTGGATCGTCGAATCGATCACCAGCGGCGCCGCTAGCACGAGATCGGCATAGTCGGCATAAGGTGGTGCTGGCAGCGGGGCGGAAATGGGTAGCACCGAATCGGTGCGAGACGAGGGGCGCTGCTGGGCCGGCGCCCCGGCGGCGATCCCGGCGCACAGCACGACGAGAGCGGCTTTGGGAACGTTAATCATGCTCATCCATTAGGGGATCGTGCCGATTTTATACAGAAATAATGCCCATGTTCGCCAAATGTACGATTATTGCGCGAGACAAAGCGTTTGCCTCACGGTTTGGACGGCGATAGAGGTTCCTCCTGACCAGGATACATTAACCCATGGCTGACCGATCGCGCCGACCCACAAGGCGGGGCGAGCGGTTCAGGACCACCATGCGGTACAGAAGGAGTTTCATACCTTAATGGCGTATGCTGATCGCGATGTAGCTGGCAGCCGGATAGTGGCGACGGTAATCGTCTCCATCCTGGTGTTCTTGCTGACATGGGCCTTCGTAACCGGGCTCACGTCGAAGTTCACCAAGGCGGTGCAGGATAAGCTCAACACCTTTGACGTGGCGCCTCCACCGCCACCCCCTCCGCCTGACAAGCCGCCGCCCCCGCCGCCGGACCAGCCGATGAAGGCCCCGCCAGTGGTGTCGCCGCCGGTCAACGTGCCGGTGCAATCACCGATGCCGCAGATCGTCTCGGTTCCCGTCGCCGTGCCGGCGCCGCCGATGGCGCCGCCAGCGCCGCCGGCGCCGCCGCCCAAGCCGGTCGTGTCGCAACGCGCCGGTGTGATCGGCAATCCCGGCCGTTTCTTCGGTCCGGAAGCCTATCCGCCCGCGGCCATCCGCGCCGAGGCGCAGGGTCGCGTCGTTGCCGCGCTGACGATCGGCACCGATGGGCGCGTCACGGCCTGCACCGTCACCTCGTCGAGCGGCAACAGCGATCTCGACGATGCGACGTGCCGTATCGCACGCAGCAAGGTGCGCTACACGCCGGCGAAGGACGATGCCGGCAACCCGACCACGGGTTCGGCAACGCTGCCGGTGCGCTGGGTCCTGCCGACCGACTGAATTGACACGGGGGCGGGCCCGGCGGCCCGTCCTCGTCACTTAGCCATTTGAATCTAGAGGGAAGCAAAACTCATGTTCACCACCATCCTGGCCGCGGGCGGCGCGAACGCTGCGGCGAACTACGGCTTCATGAACGCACTCAACGAGGGCGGGTTCATTTCGTGGAGCACGGCGATCGTGCTCGGCGGATTCCTGTTCTTCACGCTGTTCATCCTGTTCACCAAGATGTTCGAGCAGCAGAAGATCATCAACCAGTCGAAGCGCGTGCGCGCCTCCTTCTGGTCGGCAAACAGCCTGCGTGAGGGCGCTGCCAAGCTCGAGAAGAACTCGGCTTACAAGCAGATCGTCGACGACGGCATCCAGGCGCAGGACCAGCATTCGCGCCTGACCGACCCGGTCGAAGCGCATGACTGGCTGCACGGCTCGCTGTCGCGCTCGGAAGCGGCGATCAACTCCCAGCTCGGTGGCGGTCTCGCCTTCCTCGCGACCGTCGGTGCGACCGCACCGTTCATCGGTCTGTTCGGTACCGTGCTCGGCATCTACCGCGCGCTGATCAAGATCGGTCAGGCCGGTCAGGCGTCGATCGACAAGGTCGCCGGCCCGGTCGGTGAGGCGCTCATCATGACCGCACTCGGCCTCGTCGTCGCGGTTCCGGCTGTGCTTGCCTACAACTTCCTGCAGCGTCGCAACAAGGCGATCGCCGAGAACCTCTCGGCCTTCTCCAACGACGTGCTGGGCTATCTCGCGTCGAACGGCGCGGTTCGTCCGGCGGCACCGGTGCGCAAGGGCGCGCCTGCGCCGAAGCCTGCCGCGGCCACCACGACCGCTGCCAAGTAAGTACCATCGGGGCCGCGGTTCGCCGCGGTCCCGGGTTTCGCTCCCGGGTTGGTCCGGGCGCGCGCATGACACGGATAGGGATGCCTCTACATGGCAATGAGCGTAGGCGGAGATTCCGCCGAAACCCCGATGTCGGACATCAACACGACGCCGCTGGTGGACGTCATGTTGGTGCTCCTGATCATCTTTCTGATCACCATTCCGGTGGTGATCCAGAACATCAAACTGAAGTTGCCGGACGTGATCTACGATCCGACGACGACCAAGCCGGAGAACGTCTCCCTGTCGGTGACGCTCGACGATTCGGGGCGCTGTGCGGTGTACTGGAATCTGACCCGGGTCACCCACAGGGAACTGTACGACCGCGCACTGGCAAAGATGCAGGCCGACATCAGGCGGTTCGGCAGTGCGATCACTGCCGACGACCTGCCCGAGGCGCATATCCGCGGCGACGTGGCGACGCCTTACCAGTGCATCGGTGGCACGATCTACACGATGCAGAGCGCAGGCTTCATCAAGGTCGGGTTCATTTCGCAGCCGCCGGCGCGCGAAATTCCCGGAGAATGACGATGGTTCGCGCGGCCTCTGTGTTGGAAGCCGCGCGGCCGTCACTGCCTTTGAACGACAATTTGCTGAGCATCGCGTGGTTCGCCACGCAGCGTGACAACAGCGTGCCAGGCACGCAGGGAGTATAAGATATGGCAATGAGCGGAGGCCGCGACGACGGCTCGCCCATGATGGACATGAACACGACGCCGCTGATCGACGTCATGCTCGTGCTGCTCATCATGTTCATCATCACCATTCCGCCGCAGACGCATGCGGTGAAGGTCGATTTGCCGATCAACGACCCCAATGCGGTCAAGCCGCCGGTTGATCCGCAGAAGAACACCGTGTTCATCGACCCGACAGGCACCGTGACGTGGAACGGCACGCCGGTCGATCTGGTAACGCTGCGCCAGTTCCTCGACCAGACCAAGGGCATCTCGCCCGAGCCGGAGCTGCATTTCCAGCCGCATCCGCAGGCGCGCTACGACAAGGTCGATCAGGTTCTTGCCGTGATCAAGCGCTCGGGCATTCAGAAGCTCGGCTTTGTCGGCAACGAGCAATACGCCAACGACTTCTGAGTCTTCCCTCGGAATTTCGCGTTTTGGGGCGGTCCTTCGGGGCCGCCCTTTTCGTTTGGGGCGGTGTCGATGGACCATATGTCTAAGGAGGTCCGTCATGCAGGACGTGTTCCGGCATCCACGGCTCCGCTACGCAGGACGGCGGTTGGCATGTTGCACCGTGGCCCGCGGAGCAAATCCGGGGTGACGGCGGTAGTGTGGAGCCTGGCGAACCTCGCGACCGCGTGTCGCGGATAGTCCTACAGCCTGGGCAGCGTTACGCCGCGCTGGCCCATATATTTGCCGGCGCGATCGGCATAGCTCGTCTCGCACGGTTCGTTCCCTTTGAGGAACAGGAACTGGCACGCGCCTTCATTGGCGTAGATCTTGGCGGGCAGCGGCGTGGTGTTGGAGAATTCGAGCGTGACATGCCCCTCCCAGCCGGGTTCGAGCGGGGTCACGTTGACGATGATGCCGCAGCGCGCATAGGTCGACTTGCCGAGGCAGATCACCAGTACGTCGCGCGGCACACGGAAATATTCCACCGTCCGCGCCAGCGCGAAGCTGTTGGGCGGGATGACGCAGCAATCGGTCTTGCGGTCGACAAAGCTGTTCGAGTCGAAATCCTTGGGATCGACGATTACCGAATCGACATTGGTGAAGATCTTGAATTCGTCGGCGACGCGCGCGTCATAGCCGTAGGAAGACAGGCCATAGCTGATGCAGCCGTCGCGGCGCTGGCTCTCGACGAAGGGCTCGATCATGCCCTGGGTCTGTGCCGCTTCGCGGATCCAGCGGTCTGACAGGATGGACATCGGCGCTACCTTCGAAATTGTCGTCGTCGCTGCCCGGATGCGGGGGAGGCGCGGGCCGAGTCAAGCGCCGGCCTCAACGCCGTGCGACGTTCCAGTCGACGCGGCCGTCGATACCGGGGAGGCGGCGAAAGCTCGACGCCTGCCACAGGGTCCAGCGCCGTGCGCCGAAACGCGGTTCGCGCAGGATGCTGCGTAGCCATAACGGCCGATCGAAGCGCTTGCTGATGCCGTAGGTGCGGTCGAATTCGTCGGTCAGATACAGGATCACCGGCTTTCCGTAGCGCCGTTCGACCAGACCGATGAAGATCGCCAGTTCGCGCTGGAGCGCCGCGACCGACACCGGCGTGTCGCAATTGCCGAGAAATTCGAGATCGATGGCCGGCGGCATTGCATCGGTCTCGAGCGGCACGACCCGGATGAAATTGGCGGCCTGCACCGCGCCGGGGCGGCAGCGGTTGAAGAAATGATAGCCGCCCCGCTCGATTCCGGCGGCCTTTGCGCCGGCCCAGTTATCGGCGAAGGTCGGGTCGCGATAATCGCCGCCCTCGGTCGCCTTGATATAGGCGAAATCGACCCCGGCATCGGGCAGGCGCGACCAGCGGATCGCGCCCTGATAATGCGAGACGTCCACGCCCTGGCGCGGATAGAGGATGGTCGAGGGGTGCCAGTCGCCCGCCGCAGTCCGCGTCAGCCACCACACCGTTGCCGCTACCAGTGCGGCGAGCGCGAGCCACGGCCATCCCGACCAACCGCGCCGGCGCCGTACGCGGCGACTCACACCACGCCCAGGTCGGCCGGTCCGAAGGCATGGGGCAGCAGGTCGGACAGCAGATAGCGCTCGACCGCATCGCCCTCGGCGCCTGCGCACCACACGATGATGTCGCGCTGGCCTATCTGCGCCGCCTCGTTGATCACCTGGCGGCAACGGCCGCACGGGCCGACCGGCTTGGTGCCCGTGACATGGCCGTCGCCGTCGATCATCCCGCCGATCACCGCGACCGCGAGCACGTCTGCCAGGCGTCCGGCGGCATTGGCGGTCGCCAGCGCGACGGTCTCGGCACACAGCGACAGGCCGTAGCTGGCATTTTCGAAATTGCAGCCGGTGATCGTCGTGCCGTCCGACAATAGCAGTGCCGCGCCGACTCCGAAACGCGAATAGGGGGCGTGGGCGTTCTTCGCCGCATGTCGCGCCGCCGTGATCAGCCGGTCGCGTGTGAAATCGTCGATCGTCATGGTGCCACCACGTCCCAGTTTACCGCGCCCGCGACGCCGTCGATGCGTCGCATGTCGTTTGCCTGCCACATGCGCCACGGTCTGGCGGCATAATCGGGCGGAAAGAAGTCCTGCACCGCCCAGACCGGTCGCGGGATCGCCGCGCTGACCTGATAGGCGGCGTCGAAACGCCGTGTCAGCTTCATGAGCACGGGCTTGCCGGTATGTTGCTCGACCATCGTCATGAAGCGCCGCAATTCGTCGATCACGACATGCTGTTCGGGGCGTGATTCGCAGCCCTTGGTGAAATCGATCTGCACCGCCGCGGGCAGCGCGTCGGCGACGCGCGGGACGGTGGTGTTGAAATTATTGGCCTGATCGGCAGCGAGATTGCAGATCGAATAGACGTGCAGCGCGCCGCGCCGCATGCCGGTCGCATAGATGTCCGCCCAGTTGGCGGCAAAGCGCGCGTCGCGCCCGGTGCCGCCGAAGGTCGCGCGCACATAGGCGAAATCGGCGCCGCCGGCGCGCACGGTCCACCAGTCGATCGGGCCGTGCCGCTCGTCGACATCGACGCCCTGGAACGGAAAATTCGCCGAGGCCGGGCGCCAGCTGAGCGCGAAGCTCCAGGCGACGACCAGCGCAAGACCGATAACGATCAACAGCGGAACGATGCGCCCGAAACGGCGCGTCCAGCGTCGCACGGCCACCCCCCGGTCAGCCCTTGATATGCAGGACGCAGATCAGCGTGAACAGCCGCCGCGCCGTATCGAAGTCGATCTCGATCTTTCCCTCCAGCCGTTCCCTGAGCAATTCGGCGGCCTCGTTGTGGATGCCGCGTCGCGCCATGTCCACGGTTTCGATCTGCGCGGGCGTCGCATTGCGGATCGCTTGATAGTAACTGTCGCAGATCGCGAAATAATCTTTGATCGGGCGGCGGAAGCGACCCATTGCGAGGACATAGGTTTCGAGGTGCGAACCATCCTCGCGATTGATCGCGATCGCCAGCCGGCCTTCCTCGACGCTGAGCGCGATGCGAAACGGGCCGCCATAGCCATCGGGATATTCGCGCTGCGGCGCGAAATGATTGCCTTCGATCAGGTCGAAGATCGCGATTCGCCGTTCCTGCTCGATATCGGCCGAACGCCACAAAATGGTGCGTTCGTCGAGCGAGACATGGATGATGCGCGGATCGGCCATGGCATCGCCCTATCGGGGAAGCGCGGCTGTCACAATGTTTCGTATCAATCGAAACCGCCCGCCTTGCGTCGTGAGCCGTCAAACGGCATCGCTGGCGGATGGATCGTGAACTTTACGCCAAGACGCTTGCACCCCTGCTGCTGGTCAGCGCGCTGTTCGCCGGGATCAGTTTCTGGCCGATGTCGCATGTGCTGACGCACGGCGCGGGGTTCGTGGTGTGGAAGACGCTCGGCGTCGCCTTGCTGGCGCTGTGGGCACTGCTGGTCGCGCGCAACGGTGCGGGGCGGCTGCTCGCCGTCGCGCTGGCGTTCAGCGCGCTCGGCGACGCGCTGCTCGAACAGTCGCAGACCTGGGGCGGGGCGGCCTTCCTTGCCAGCCATGGTCTCGCCTTTACGCTGTACCGCGCGCATCGCCGCCCCGGCGGGCAGGCGATCGGCATTGCCATCGCGCTGGTCATCCCGCTCGTCGCCTGGCTGCTGACGCATGATCTTGGCGTGCTGGTCTATGCCTGCGGACTGGGCGCGATGACCGGCTCTGCCTGGGCAAGCCGCCTGCCGCGCCACCAGGTCGCGCTTGGCGCGATGATGTTCGCCGTGTCCGACCTGCTGATCTTCTCGCGCTTTCATGTGCTGCACGATTCGGCGCTGCCGCCGTTGCTGATCTGGCCGCTCTATTTCGGCGGTCAGGCGTTGATCGCCTGGGGCGCCGGACGGGCGCTCGCCAGGGAGGCGCAATGAAACGCATTTTTACGATTGGGTATGAGGGCGCGACGGTACCCGAGTTCCTCGCCGCACTGACCAAGGCGGGCGCCGAGCAGGTGATCGACGTGCGCCAATTGCCGCTGTCGCGCCGACCGGGTTTCTCCAAGACGCCGCTTGCCGCCGAACTGGCCGAAATCGGCATCGGCTATGTCCATCTGCGCGCGCTCGGCACGCCCAAGCCGGGGCGCGATGCGGCCAAGAAGGGCGACCGCGCTACGCTTGAGGCGGTCTATGCCGGTCAGCTCGAACTGCCCGAGGCGCAGGCCGAGGGGGCGAAGATGCTGGCGCTGGCCGCGGAAAAACCCAGCGCGCTGTTGTGTTTCGAGCGCGATCCGGCGGTTTGCCACCGCACGCTGTTGATGGATGCGATCGGCGAGGGTTGGGACGTGGTCGACCTGTTCGCCTGATCGCGCTTCATCGGCCCCGTGCGTGCGTCGCCATCGATTCCGCGCTCGACGGGCGCCACGCACTACGGCAAGCTCCGCTACACCGGCTTGACCGGTGCGACCGGGAGCCGTTGTTATCATGATCCTGTGGGGGCTGCTGGTCGGGGCGCTGATCGGCTGGATCATGGCCGATTTCGAAAGCTGGGGCTTCATCGCCGGCGCGATCCTCGGCAGCGGCGCGGGCGCGTTGCTGGCGGTCGCGGTACGCGCGCAGATCCGCCGCGCGACGCAGGCCTTGCGCGACGAGATCGCGGAACTGCGCCACGCAAATGCCGCGCCGGTCGTCACCGCGCCGGCGCCGGTAGCCGAACGGCCCACTCGAACAGCGCCGGAGCGCCCCCCGGTCGCGGCGATGGCCGTGCCACGCGACGCACCGATGGCGGTGACGCGGCCGGCTGCGCCTGCTTCGCCGGAAGGCGCTGGGCGGCCGAACCTGGCGGAGGAGGCTGGCGCCCTGCTGCGCGGCTGGCTGTTCGGCGGCAATACCATCGTGCGGGTCGGGCTGGTGATCCTGTTCATCGGTCTCGCCTTTCTCGCCAATTATGCGGCTGCGGCCGGGCTGTTCCCGATCGAGGTTCGGCTGGCGCTGGTGGTCGCGATCGGCATCGCGCTGCTGGTCGTGGGGTTTCGCACCCGCACCCGGCGTGCCGGCTTCGGGCTGGCGTTGCAGGGCGGTGGGGTGGCGACGATCTATCTGACGGTTTTTGCCGCGGCGCGCGTTTTCGACGTGATGCCGGTCGGCCCGGCCTATGCGCTGATGATCCTCGTCTCGGCGCTTGGTTGTGCGCTGGCGTTGCTCCAGAATGCGCAGAGCCTCGCGGTGATATCGTCCGCCGGCGGTTTCGCCGTGCCGCTGCTGCTGGCTGACAAGGGCGGCAGCGCGGCGGCATTGTTCGGCTATTATACGATCCTCAACCTCGCCATCCTGTTCGTCGCCGCACGGCGGACATGGCGCGGGCTCAGCCTGCTCGGCTTCTTCGCGACCTTCGGCATCGCCACCTTGTGGGGGCTGACCGGCTTCCAGCCGACGGATTATCCTGTCGCGCAATTCTTCCTCGCGCTGTCGGTTGTGATCTACGTGCTCGCCGGCATGTTCTATGCCCGTGCGACGCCGGGGCAGCGCGGCAATGTGATCGACACGACGCTGCTGTTCGGGCCGGCGATTGCCGGCTTCGGGCTGCAGGTCGGGCTGGTCCATGATCGCCCCTATGGCAGCGCCTTCGCCGCGATCGGCTTCGCGGCGCTGTATCTCGCCCTGGCCAGCGTTGCCGCACGACGCCGCGATGCCGGGTTGCGGACATTGCAGGAGGCGATGCTGGCGATCGGCGTGGGCTTCGTCACGCTCGCCGTGCCGCTGGCGCTCGATGCCCGCTGGACGTCGTCGGCCTGGGCGCTCGAAGGGGCAGGGGCCTTCTGGGTCGGGATGCGCCAGGCGCGCTGGAAGCCAAGGCTGTTCGGGCTCGCATTGCAGGGCGTCGCCGCGCTGGTGCTGCTGTTCGGTGTCGGGCCCGATATTGCGCGCTACCCGTTCGCCAATCCGGCGTTCACCGGCACGATGCTGATCGCGCTGCCCGCGCTCGCCACGGCATGGTGGCTGCGCGGTGCGCTGGCGCATAGCGGCTCGACTTTCGCGCGGCGCGATGTCGGCGTCGAAGCGGCGCTTGGGCGGCCGGTCTTCCTGTGGGGCTTCGCCTTCTGGTGCGCGGCATGGATCGTCGAGATGCTGCGTGCGCTGCCGCCGCTGGTGGTCGGCGCTGCGCCGGAGTCGGTGTTTGCGCCGGCCATCCAGGGCTTGTTGGTGATGCTTGCAGTCGTCGCCAGTGCCTGGGGATGGGCGGCGCTGGGCCGGCGTCGTGTGTGGGACGTGGCGACATGGCCCGGTCGCGTGACGATCGTCGCGTTGGCGGTCGCTCTGCTGGGACAGCTTGCTACCGGGCGTCACGTGCTCGATTCGCCGGGCTGGGCGATCTGGCTCGTCACACTCGGGCTGCATCTCCATCTGCTCAACCGCAACGACCGCTCCGCGCCGGGCGCGGCGCAGCAGCTGCTCGCGACGATCGGGCATGTCGGCAGCGTCTGGCTGGCGACCGCGATGCTGGCCGATTGCCTGTGGCGCGGAGTCGATCGCGCCGGCCTGTGGCATAGCTCCTGGGCCGGCGTCGTTTTCCTCGTCAGCGCGGTGGCGACGCTGGCCGTGCTGTCGGCGGCAACGCGACGCGGCGCGACGCGCCACTGGCCGTTCGATATCCACGCGGTGGCCTATTACTGGATCGCCGCCGTGCCACTGGCGATGCTGGTGTTCGGCGGCGCGCTCGTCACCGCGCTGCTTGCCGAAGGCGTGACCGATCCCTTGCCCTATGTCCCGCTGCTCAACCCGGTCGACCTGTCGCTCGGGCTGGCGCTGGCGGCGCTGTTCGGCTGGCGCCGCGCGATCGCGCAGATCGTGCCGCCGCCGTCCGCATCGGCGGTGGTGACCGGGCGCGAAGTGCTGGTCGCGCTTGCCCTGCTCGCCTTCGTCATCGTCAACACCATCTGGCTGCGGCTGGCGCATCACTGGCTCGGGGTCGGCTGGAGCCCCGAGGCGCTGCTGGCCAGTTTCGTGGTCCAGACGGGTCTTGCGATCCTGTGGACATTGCTCGCGCTGGGGATGACGATCATCGCGCATCGGCGCGGCCTGCGCGTGCTGTGGATGGCGGGCGCGGCCTTGCTCGGCCTCGTCGTCGCCAAGCTGACCCTCGTCGACCTGACCAATGCCGGCGGGGCGGCGCGAATCGTTGCGTTCCTCGTGGTCGGCGCGCTGATGCTGGTGGTCGGCTATGTCGCACCGCTGCCGCCACGTCGCGAAGAGGGTGAGGTGCCGGCATGAGACGGGGACTGATCGTACTGGCGGCAGTGTTCGCGCTGACGGGCGCAGCCCGCGCGGCGGGTGACGATGCACCGACGCGCTATCCGGTGCAGCTGCGCGTCACGCCGGTGGCGGGTGCGCCGGTGCAGCGGCTTGCCTTGCCGCTGTCGATCCTCGCGGGATCGCGCAGTTCTGATCTCGCGGATGTACGGTTGTTCGACTCCGCAGGTGGGGCGGTGCCGATTGCCCGGGCGCCTGCGCCTGCCATGACGGCGCGACGTGAAACGCGGTTGCCCGCGCTGCCGATCATCGGGGCGGCGGACACACCGCGCGTCACCGGTGTATCGGTCCGGCTCGATGCGCGCGGGCAGCCCCGGCTGGTTTCGCTCGCTGCCGGGGGCGGCGAGGGCAGGACCGCGACGCTCGCGGTGCTGTTCGATGCGCGACACCTTGGCGAGCCGAGCGATACGCTGATCCTCGACGCCGACTGGCCCGCGTCGCGCCCGGTCACCTTCGTGGTCGAGGCGAGCGGCGACCTGCAGCATTGGCGCACGATCGGGCAGCGCGTGGCATTTCGCAGCGCCGACGGGATGGCGGAAAAGCCCGAAATTACGCTGCACGATGCCGCTCCGGGGTGGATCAGGGTAAGCTGGGACACTGCATCCACTGTCACCGTGCGCTCCGGTCTGTTCGCCGCAACGACGACACGCGATCCGGCGCCGCTCATGCTTGAGGCGATGCCCCCGCCGCCGACCGACACGCACGAAATCGCATTCGCCGTACCTTTCGCCACCCCCGTCGCGGCACTCCAGATCGTCCCGGCCGGCATCGGGACATTGCTGCCGGTGCGGATCTTCGGCCGCGACAGCGCCGAGCAGGCCTGGCAACCGATCGGTGCCGGCACGGTCTTTCGCCTCGCCGCCAAGGATGGCGAGCGGGTAGGGGAGCCGATAGCGCTCGACGACGCGCATTTTCGCTACTGGCGAATCGCGGCGGACGGCAAAGGACCCGGCTTCGTAGCATCGCCGCGGCTCCGCTTCGCCTTTGCGCCGGCGGAGATCGTCTTCGTCGCATCGGGTCCGGCGCCGCTGCTGTTGGTCGCGGGCCGCGCGGCACAGCCCGACACCTACCTGTCGCTTGACAGCGTCCTGGCCGGAAGCGGCTCACGCGAGGTGAGCAGCTTGCCCGTCGCCGCTACGGCGCCATCGGCGGCGCCGGCTACCTTGCAGCTGATAACCGGTGATGGCGACAGCGACGCCGTCCGTCGGATCGCCTTGTGGGCGCTGCTGCTCGCTGCAACCGCCGCGCTCGGTTTCATGGCGTGGCGGCTGGCACGACGACCCGCCGCGACCTGACGTGCGTCGGCGTCAGTACCGGCGCGCGGTTTCAATCTTCACGCGTCATCACTGGTAAGGCGCACGTCGTCGAGCAGCTTTTCACGGCGTGCCAATTCGGTCGTGTCGCCCAGCCGTTCCGCCTTGGTCCGTCCGAACTTTGCACGATTGGCCTCGGCCTGGGCGGATGCCTCGGCGCGCTTGCGTAGCTTGCGGGCGGCACGCAGATTGACGACATCGCCCATCCGCCCGCTCAGCCGGCGACCGGCAGCTTCACCGTGCCATCGGCCTCGCGCTCGAGCGGGCCATAGGCGATGACGGTTTCGAGCAGCAGCGGTCCGCCATAGATGTGCGGGAACAGCGCGCCGCCGCGCGATGCCTCCCATCTCACCGCGTCGCCCAACGATTCGAGATCGACCGCCGCGACGTGCAGATCGCCTTGCCCGGCGAAATGCTTGTCGACCGTCTCGGTCAGCTGCTCCGCCGTCGATAGATGGATATAGCCATCGGCCAGGTCGATCGGCGCGCCAGCGAAGCTGGCGTTGCGTTCGAGCGTCGCCATCTGGTCGCCGGTCAGCACCTTATAGGCGGTGGTCGGCTGCTCGCTCATGCCTCGCTCTCGGGTTCGTCCGGGACAGGGGCCGGGGATACGTCGTCCGGGGCGGCCGCAGCGTCGGTGACGGCTTCCGTCTCGACCTCATCCTCGGCTTCGATTCGCGCCGCCGAGACGACATGCTCATTGTCGGCGACGTCGAACAGCTTCACGCCCGCAGAGCCGCGCCCGATGACGCGCAGCGAGGTCAGCGGCATGCGGATCATCTTGGCCTGGTCGGTGACCAGCATCAGCTGGTGCACCTTGGTCGCCGGGAAACTGGCGACCACGGGGCCATTTCGCTTGATGTTATCGATGTTGGTGATGCCCTGGCCGCCGCGCCCGATGCGGCGATATTCATAGGCGCTCGACATTTTGCCATAGCCATTGGCGCAGATCGTCAGGATGAACTGCTCGTTCGCCTCGAGTTCGGCGAAGCGTTCGTCGCTCATCTGGCGTTCGCGCTCGTCGCCTTCCTTTTCGCCCTTCCACGGTGCGAAGCGGAGATAGTCCTCGCGCTCCTCCTGGCTGGTGCCGACGCGGTGCAGGATCGACAGCGAAATGACCTCGTCGTCGCCCTTCAGCGTCATGCCGCGCACGCCGGTCGAGTTGCGGCTCTGGAATTCGCGCACATCGTCGCCGGCGAAGCGGATCGCCTTGCCCTCGCGCGTGGCGAGCAGCACGTCGTCCTTCTCGTCGAGCAATGCCACGCCGATCAGCCGGTCGCCCTCATCCTCGCCCTCGAACTTCATCGCGATCTTGCCGTTCGACGGCACGTTTGTGAACGCGTCCATCGAGTTGCGCCGCACGCTGCCGCGCGCCGTCGCGAACATGACATGGAGCTTGCCCCATTCCGCCTCGTCCTCGGGCAGCGGCAGCACGGTCGAGATCTTCTCGCCCTCGGCCAGCGGCAACAGGTTGATCATCGGCCGGCCGCGCGTCGCGGCGCCGCCCTCGGGCAGGCGCCACACCTTCATGCGGTAGACCTTGCCGTGGGTCGAGAAGAACAGCACCGGCGTGTGCGTGCTGGTCACGAACAGTTCGGTGACGGCGTCCTCGTCCTTGGTCGCCATGCCGGCGCGGCCCTTGCCGCCGCGTGCCTGCGCGCGGAAGGTGTCGAGCGTGGTGCGCTTGATGTAACCCTGCACGGTGACGGTGACGACCATCTCCTCGCGCTCGATCAAATCCTCGTCCTCGATCCCGTCGGCGGCGGCGGCGATCTCGGTCTTGCGCGGCGTGGCGAATTCGAGCCGCACCGCGGCAAGCTCGTCCTTCATCACCGCGTAGAGCTTGGCGCGATCGTCGAGGATCGCGAGCAGTTCGGCGATCGATTCGGCCAGCGTCTTGAGCTCGTCGCCGATCTCGTCGCGGCCCAGCGCGGTGAGGCGGTGGAGCCGCAGGTCGAGAATCGCGCGAACCTGGATGTCGGACAGGCGGTAGGTGTCGCCAGCGATCTCGGTTTCGATCGCCTCGACCAGCCGGATGTACGGCAGGATCTCGGCGATCGGCCAGTCGCGCGCGGCGAGTGCGGCACGCGCCACGACCGGGCTCGACGAACCTCGGATGATGCGCACCATCTCGTCGAGATTGCCGACCGCGACGACCAGGCCGAGCAAGATGTGTGCGCGCTCGCGCGCCTTGGCGAGCTCGAACTTCGAGCGCCGCGTGATCACTTCCTCGCGGAACTTGACGAACGCCTCGATGATGTCGCGCAGTGTCAGCGTCTCGGGGCGGCCGCCGCGGATCGCCAGCATGTTGGCCGGGAAGCTCGACTGCGCCGGGGTGTGCCGCCACAACTGGTTGAGCACGACCTCGGGAGTCGCGTCGCGCTTCAGGTCGATGACGATGCGCACGCCGTGGCGGCTCGATTCGTCGCGAATGTCGCTGACGCCCTCGACGCGCTTGTCCTTGGCGGCCTCGGCGATCTTCTCGACCAGTGCATTCTTGCCGGTCTGATAGGGGATTTCGGTCAGCACGATCGAGCGCCGGTCGCCGCGCGCTTCCTCGATGATGTAGCGCGACCGCACGATGATCGAGCCGCGCCCGCTCTCATAGGCGTTGCGGCAGCCGGTGCGGCCGAGGATGATCGCGCCGGTCGGGAAATCCGGGCCCGGCACGATCTCCATCAGCTCTTCGGTGGTGATCGCGCCATTCTCGATATAGGCGAGGCAGGCATCGACCACTTCGCCGAGATTGTGCGGCGGGATGTTGGTCGCCATGCCGACCGCGATGCCGCCCGCGCCGTTGACCAGCAGATTGGGGAAGCGCGCCGGCAGCACCGTCGGCTCCTCGCGCGAGCCGTCATAATTGGGCGCGAAGTCGACTGTGTCCTTGTCGATGTCGCTGAGCAGCGCCATCGCCGCCTTGGTCAGTCGTGCCTCGGTGTAGCGCATCGACGCCGGCATGTCGGGATCCATCGATCCGAAATTGCCCTGGCCGTCCATCAGCATCACGCGCATCGCCCAGTCCTGCGCGAGGCGGGCGAGTGCCATGTAGATCGAGCTGTCGCCGTGCGGGTGATAATTGCCCATCACGTCGCCGACGATCTTGGCGCATTTGCGGTACGGCCGGCCGGGGACGAAACCGCCTTCCTGACTGGCATACAGGATGCGGCGATGCACCGGCTTCAAGCCGTCGCGCACATCGGGCAGCGCACGGGCGACGATCACGCTCATCGCGTAGTCGAGATAGCTGGTCTTCATCTCCTCGACGATGGAGATGGGGGAGATATCGGAAGGGTCGGCGAGGACGATCTCGTCGGTCAAAATAAGCGCTTTCAGCTATGTTACGGGATGGAGACAGTCCTAGCCCCACCGGCGCGAAATAGCCACCCCTCGCGCGTACGCGTACGCGCGCACGCGGGCGGCGCGGATCAATGTAGCGCTGTCTCGCACATCCTGGCGACCGTCTCGGGTGAACCGATCCGCGTCGCCAATTGTGTTTCCTGTCCCAGTATCACCGACATGTCGCCGGCCTCGGCGTTGCTTTTGGAGGATCGCTCGAGCCGTTGCACGAATGTGGCGAGCACCGGCTCCCAACGTGCCGCGGGCGCGCCGTCACCGGAGCTGTTTCGATATCCGATGGCAAGGCCGTCGAGCAGCGCGATCGTGCCGGCACACATCTCGTCGCGCTCTGCCGCGCCTGCCGGCAGGGTGCCGGACGCTGCGCCGCCGGCGCGAGGTTCTTCCTTGAGGCAAGTCGCCGCGATGTCTGCTGCGCTCTTCGCGGCAACTGGATAAGTGCCGATCGTCGCCGTGAGGGACTTCACACGCTCGAAGAATGGCTCGTGACCGGGTGCCTCGCGCGCGGCGATCATGATGAAATAGACCGACCGAACGCCATCGGCGAATGCTAGCGTCCCGGCGGCGCGCGCGACCTGGCGTGTGGCCGAGGCGCAGCGCATCGCGCGCTCAACCGTCATCGGCGCTTCCGTCGGGGTTGGCGATTGCGCCTGCGCGGCGAGCATCAACAACAGCGAAATCATGCCTGTCCCCTTAAAGGCCGAGGCAAGGACATAGCTTCGCCGCGCCTTATGGCGCTACCTCTATTCCTTCGTAATCGAACAGTTTTCCGCTGTCGGGCGGGCGCAGTGCGTCGATCGTGTCGAGCAATTGCAGCGCGGCGCGATCAGGGGTGAACAGCGTGCCGGGGCGGACATTGCCCTGAAAGGGGCGCGACAGTCCGGTGTCGACCGTGCCGGGGTGCAAGGCGACGACGATCGCGCGATCGTTGCGGCGCTTCTCCTCGATCGCGAGCGTGCGGATCAGCATGTTGAGCGCGGCCTTGGACGCGCGATAGCCATACCAGCCGCCGAGCTTGTTGTCCGAGATGCTGCCGACCCGTGCCGACAGCACGGCAAGGACGCTGCGTCCACTGCGCGGCATCAGGGGCAGGAAATGTTTGGCGACCAGCGCCGGGCCGATCGCGTTGACCGCGAAGTTGCGCGCGAGCCAGGCGGGGTCGAGGTCACGCAGCGACTTTTCGGGCCCGCGCTCGCCATCATGCAGCAGGCCCGTCGCCACGATCACCAGCCCCGGCGCGGGCCCGCGCGCGATCCGCGCCGACGCGGCGGCAATGCTCGATTCGTCCTCGAGATCGAGGTGATTTTCGTCCGTCGCCGTGCGAGTGAGACCATGGACCGTGGCGAAGGCGCCTTCCTCGCGCAACGCGGCGACGATCGCCGCGCCGATCCCGCCGGTAGCGCCGATCACCACCGCCGACTGTTTGTCCTGCTGTTCCATAACGGCCGGCTAACCGTCGAGCGAGGGGCCGTCAAAGAAAACGGCGCCGCGCGATGAACGCGGCGCCGATGTCGTGATGCGCATGTCGCCCGCAATGCGGGCAGGCTGCGGGCTATTTGCAGGCGGTCTTGGTCGCGTTGCCTGCCTTCGAGCAATTATAGGTAATCGTCTTGCCCGTCTTGGTCGTGGTGGTCACCATCCGGCCGGCCGCGGTCGTGGTGGTTGTGCCGGCAGCGGGCTTGGGTGTCGGCGCCGGCTTTGGCCGCGGAGATGCCTTGGGCGTCGGGGCGGGCTTGGGCGAGGGGGTCGGCTTCGGCGCGGGTGTCGGCTTCGGTGCAGGTGTGGGTTTGGGCGTGGGTGTCGGCTTGGCAACCGGGGTGGGTTTAACCACCGGAGTCGCGCGCGGCTTTGGCGTCGCTCTGGGCGTGGGCGTGGGCTTGGTGGCTGTCGGCGTCGGCTTGGGCGCCGGATTTGCGGCGATCGCCGGCGCGGCGATCAGCGCCCCGGCCAGGATGAGAAGTGAAATCGTCCGTGTCATAGAAGCGTCCTCTCAGAACCCCCCGGCTTCTACCGAGCGCCCGACCTTGTCGCACCGCGCTTGTCCCGTTGGTGGCATCGACATGAAATATCCGTCATCTGGCTGCCATGATCACCCGTCGCGCTTGCGCGATGGCGTCCGCCTCGTTCAATCACGGTTCAGCGCCGCGGCGGCATTCGCATCGCCACGGCCATCGCGTCGCTTGAACCACGCCGTCGGCATGGCTAGAGCGTCGCGGCACGCTGGCGCCCGGCGCCTGATGAGGAGAGTTCCGCCATGAAGAAGGTTTCATCGACCGCGATCGCCGCGGCATTGCTGGTCGGCTTTGGGAGCATTTCGCTCGCCGCGCCGGCTTTTGCGAAGAAGGAAGAAGCGGCGAAGGGGCCCGTGCTGTCCGCCGCGGTGCGGACGCCGGCGCTGGCCGCACAGACCGAACTCGCCGCCGCCACGCCCGATCTCGCCAAGGTCGAGGCGAGCCTCGCCGCCGCCGATGCCGCGGCCAAGACCGACGACGAGCATTATATCGTCGCCACGCTGCGGCTGCAGTTGGTGGGCAGGCAAATCAAGGCCTTGCCGGTTGCCCAGCAAAGCGACGCGCCGTTGGGCGCCCCGCTCGACGCGCTGATCGCCAACCCCAAGACGCCCAAGGACAAGCTCCCGCTTTTCTACAATTATCGCGGTCAGGTCGCTTACAATAGCAAGCAATATGCCCAGGCTGCTTCGATGTGGCTGAAGGCGCGCGAGCTCGGCTACACCGATGCCGACCTGCTGCTCAACATCGCCCGCGCCAAGGTCGAGGGCGGCGACGTCACCGGCGGGATGACCGTGATGCAGGATGCCGTGAAGGCCGAGGAAGCTGCCGGCAAGAAGGCGCCCGAGCCGTGGTATCGTTACGCGATTTCGCGGCTGTTCAAGGCCGGTGACATGGCGGGCACCGACACCTGGACGCGCGCGTGGCTCGCCGCCTATGGCACCAAGGAAAACTGGCGCTCGGCGATCTATACCTTCGGCTTCAACGGCGCCGGCGCCAAGCGCCTCTCCGATCGTCAGCGCGTCGATCTCTATCGCCTGATGAAGGCGTCGGGCAGCTTGGCAGGCCCGCGCGAATGGCTCGATTATGCCGCCTATGCCAAGCGCATCGGCCTTCCCAACGAGGCGCAGACGGTGATCGTCGACGGCCGGGCCGCCAAGGTCATCACCGCCAGCGATGCCGAGGCCGAGCAGGTCCTGCGCGAGGCCAAGGCATCGATCGCTGCCGACAAGCCGCTGGCGGCGCAGGAAAAGGCTGCGACCTCCGCCGCCACCGGCGATCTCGCCAGGCAGGCCGGCGATGCCTATCTCGGTGCAGGCAGCTATGCCAAGGCGATCGAGATGTACAAGCTGGCGATCGGCAAGGGCGGGATCGATCTCGATCCGGTCAATGTACATCTCGGTATCGCGCTGACCCTGGCTGGCAACAAGGCCGAGGCGCAGGCCGCCTTTGCCGCGGTCAAGACGTCGCCCAACGCCGACATCGCCAAGCTCTGGACGACGTTCCTGATCTCGCCGCCGGCGGCCTGATCGTTCGTCCCATGGGATAACAGAAGGGGCGGCCGCGCGGTCGCCCCTTTTTGTGTTATTAGATCGACACCGGGACCCCGGGCAGCGCCTTGGCGGTGCGAATCGTCAGCGACGTCTTGACGCTCGCGACATTGGGCGCCGGCGTGAGATGCGTCATCAGGATGTCCTGGAAGCTTTTCAGGTCGCCGGCGACAATCTTGAGGATGAAGTCGATTTCGCCGTTGAGCATGTGGCATTCGCGCACTTCGGGGATCGTCGCGACATGCTCCTCAAAGGCGGCGAGGTCGTGCTCGGCCTGGCTGCGCAGGCTGACCATGGCGAACACGGTGATCGGATAGCCCATCACCGCGGCATCGAGGTCGGCATGGTAGCCGCGAATTGCGCCGCGCTCCTCCAGCGCACGGACGCGGCGCAGGCAGGGCGGTGCCGTCAGCCCGACCTGTTCGGCCAGATCGACATTGGTCATGCGGCCGTCGCGTTGCAGCAATTCGAGAATGCGACGGTCGATCGTGTCGAAGGCCATTACGTGAAGCTCCCCGGCGCAGCGCTTTTTCGGGCGAAGCGCGCCCGTTCAGCATAAGATAATTGCGAGCGAACGCAATTGTCCCACAATGCTACGTGCCAAAAAGATTGGTTCCGGCCGGGGCCGGAACCGGTTAAGAATTTATTACGACGCGGGTTCGCCGCCGTCGGGCCGAGGACCCCGCACCCGTGCGTTTCGATGACAGTCTGGAAACGGTGCTCGCGGCAGATATCTCGTCGCCGTTCGGCGCGCAGTCGGCCTGGCGACAACTTGTCGATCTGGTCGGACGCGGCCGTGTCCTCGCGACGTCGTCGACGATCGAGCGCTTGCGGGCGATTCGGCCGATGGTCGCGCCCCCGGTGCGCGCTGCCAGCGCGCGCGCGATCGCCGGCGCCAACCCACCGGCAGCCCTGGTGCGCCTGTTCGTCGAGGACGAGATCGCCGTCGCCGCGCCGCTGCTGCGAGTCGTTTCGCTGCCCGCGCATCACTGGGTCGCCATGCTGCCGGCGATGACTCCCACGACGCGCTCGATCCTTCGCCATCGCCGCGATCTCGCGCCGGAGGTGCGGCGCGCGCTGGAAAGCTTCGGCACGGTCGATTTCGTGCTGTCCTCGCCGATCGAGCCTTTGGCGGCGGTCCTGGCGCCGGAAACCGCGACGACGGATATCGCAGTCGAATCGGTGACGCCCGGGCCTGAGCCATTACCGATCGCCTCCGAGGTCGCTGCGCCCGAAACCGATTCGCCGGCGGCGCTGCCCGATGCGCCCGTCGCAGTGCCGGAACCGGTGGTTACCGCACCTGACACGCTGACCTCACAGGCCGCCCCGCCGGTCAATCCGATCGCGGCATTGACGCCTGCGCCCGAACCATTGACGATCGACTGGACCGATGTTGTCGGCCCGATCGCCAGCGATCCTGACGCGGCGCCGACGATCGTCGCGGATGCGCGTCTGATCGGCGAGCAGGCCGTGCCGGCGTTCGAGCCCGACACGGGACGGGCGCCGACGGGAGCAGCGGCCGGGGACGACGCTCGGGTCGATGAACCCGAGGCGGCGGCGGCGCTCGTACCTCCAGCCACCAGTTTCGTGTCGATCGCCAGCGTTGCGCGCGGGTTACCCGTGGTTGCCGAAGCGTTGCGCCGCAGCAGCGAAGCCGCGGTCGAGGTCGTGCGGCCCAGCGATAGCGTCGTGCAGGACACACCGGCGCCGAGCGAGACGGTCGTGGCGCCCGCACATGACCCCGCGCATGACGTCGCCCCGGCGACGGCGGCGATCGTCGACATCGCCGCGCCGCCGATGCCGCCGATGCCGCCGCCCGAGGCGACCGCCGGTACCTTCCAGATTGCCGAACTCGTCGCCCGCATCGATGCCTATCAACGCCAGCGCGAAGACCGACCGGCGATGCCGCTGCCGAGCGCGGGGCCGGAAGTGCAGCCCGAATTGTTCGTGCTCGACCATGCGCCGGCCGAGCATTTCCGCTTCGAAACCGACGCCGCAGGCGTGGTGCGCTGGATCGAAGGCGCGGCACGCGCGCCGCTGATCGGCCTGTCGCTCGACCTCGCGGCGCTGCCGCACGGGTCGCAGGTCGATGGCGTCGCCGCCGGTGCCTTTCGCCGTCGTGCCAGCTTCACTCACGCCCGGCTCGTCGTCGAGGGCCAATCCGATGCGGCCGGTCAGTGGCGCATCTCGGGCGTGCCCGTATTCGATCGCGCGAGCGGTCGCTTCACCGGTTACCGCGGTACGGCGCGACGCCCGCGTGCCGACGAGATGGCCGAGCCGGCGCGCGAGGGACGCAACCCTGCGACCGATGCGCTGCGCCAGTTGGTCCATGAACTGCGCACCCCGGCCAATGCCATTGCCGGCTTTGCCGAGATGATCGAGTCGCAGTTGCTCGGCCCGGTGCCGCAACCCTATCGCGTCCATGCCGCCACGATCCGGAATCAGACGCACGATCTGCTCGGTGCGATCGACGACATCGACATGGCGGCGCGGATCGAATCCGACGCGCTCGAGTTGCGCGCCGCCGACGTTCCCGTTGCGCCCCTGCTGGCGCGTATCGGTGAGGATCTCATGCCGCTTGCCCGGTTGCGCGGCGCCACATTGGCGATCGACCCCGGTGCCGATGGCATGGCGATCGCCGGCGACGATCGCGCGGTCGAGCGCCTGATCGCGCGCCTGGCGGCGACGCTGGTCTCCTCGGCGAGCCCTGACGAACGGATCGCCATCGTGGCGGGCGGCGAGGGCGACCGCACGGTTTCCTTGCGTTTCGACCGGCCGCGCGCGCTCGGCGCCTATGCCGAGGACAAGCTGCTGACGATCGATGCCGAGGTCGAGGCCGAGCGCGAGGGCGCGCCCTTGCTCGGCACCGGCTTCGCGTTGCGCCTGGCGCGCAATCTCGCGACCGAACTTGGCGGCACGCTGACGATCGGCGAGGATCGCTTGACTTTGCGGCTCCCCGCCGCCTTCCTGCCGCAGGTGGAGCAGGTTTTCTCGAACTGATCGTGGCGACGCCGGCAGCGCCTGAAACGGGGTACGTCGTACCGCCACCCGATCCCGCGACCTTGGTCGTCTGGCCCGACGATTTCGGCACGCGTTTCACCGTGTTCGTCGATACCGAAGAGGAGTTCGACTGGCACGCCCCGCTGAGCCGCGATACGCACGGCACCAGCGCGGTCGCGGCGCTCCCCGAGGCACACCGTCGCTTCGCCGATCACGGCGTGCCGCTGACCTTCATGGTCGATTATCCGATCGCGACCGATCCGCGCGCGGTCGAAGCGCTGCGTGCTGCGCTTGCTGACGGCGTGTCGGCGATCGGCACGCAACTGCACGCCTGGGTCAACCCGCCCTTTGATGAGCCGCTGTCGCCCGCCAACAGCTATGCCGGCAATCTGCCGGTGACGCTCGAGGCGGCCAAGCTCGATGCGCTCGGCGATGCCATCACCACGGCGTTCGGCGCCGCGCCGCGCGTCTATCGGGCTGGGCGCTATGGCATCGGCCCCGCCACATTGTCGCTGCTCGCGGCGCGCGGCTATCGCATCGATAGCTCGATGCGCGCGCGCTACAGCTATGCCCGGGATGGCGGCCCCGATTTTGGGGCGATCGGCAATCAGGCGTTCCGCGTCGGCGACATCGTCGAGTTGCCGCTCACCACGGTATTCACGGGTCGCGCCGCACGGGGCGGGGGGCGACTTTACGCGTGGCTCGGCGCGATACCCAAGGGCAGGGGGCTGTTCGCGCGCGCCGGGTTGTTGTCGCGTGTCGCGCTCACCCCGGAGGACATGCCGCTCGACGACGCGCTCGAGGCGGTGGCGGTGGCGGTCGGCGAGGGCGTGCGCGTGCTCAACTTCTCGTTCCACTCGCCATCGCTCGTGCCCGGGAACACGCCCTATGTTCGCGATGCCGCGGATCTTGCCGCCTTTCACCGCTGGTGGGATCGCATCCTTGCCGATCTCGCGCGACGCGGCGTCCGCGCCGCCGCGCTCGATGAACTAATCGCGGCGAGTGCGGCCTTGCCAGCGACGCCGACCATCCGCTAACCCGCTGCGACGCGCGGGGGGCCTGTAGCTCAACTGGTTAGAGCTGGCCGCTCATAACGGCTAGGTTGCGGGTTCAAGTCCTGCCGGGCCCACCGCGCGCTGGGGCCATCAGTGGCACTGCTGCACCGGCCGGTACGATGTGAGTCGGCCGCTGCGAGCATCACGTTGTGCAATCGGGTCCCGCGCTCATTTCGCCCGATGTTGCCATCGCGCTTGCCATCCGCCCCGCATCATCCTAACCGCCGCATCGACCTCGGGGAGTGGCGCAGCCTGGTAGCGCATCTGGTTTGGGACCAGAGGGTCGCAGGTTCGAATCCTGTCTCCCCGACCATAACGCTTTTCCGACGGTGGCGGGAAAGTGAGGAATGCCTGAAAGGCACAAGCGGGCAGGGCGGTGAAGGCGACGCACCTGCTGGTCAGCTCTTCATCTCGTCGTCGTCGACCTGTAGCTCGCCCTCGCCCTCGCCCTCGCCCTGCGGGTTGGACAGGAAATCGACCGGCGTCTCGGCATTGTTGGTGGTGGCCAGCGGCGTGCGTTTGCGCTTGCCCAACGTCACCTCCGGAAGATCGTCGTCGACACCGGTATCGACCTCCTGCTCGATCTCGATCTGCCCGGTCGGGGCGACGGGGTCCTGCCCGAGATCGGGATAGCGTAGGAGCAGCGCTTGCTGCTTGCGCTGCAGCTTCTCGATCTGGATCTGCATTTTTGCATAGCGCGTCGCGGCCACGCTCCTCGGCAAGCTCGTGATCCGGTCGACTTCGCGATGGACGTCGTCCTCGCCGTCCGAGAAGATCTCCAATCCGTCCTCGGTCGCCTCCGCGCTCTTTTTGTCATGGACCTGCATCATCTTGGCCGAGATGAAATGCGACAGGTCTTCCTTCGCGACCGGCTGCTTCGGTGCGGTGCTGCTCCGGTCGCGCTTCCTGCGCTTCTTCGGCGGCTCGGCGGTGCCCTGCTCATTCTCCGCGTCGCTCTCCGCAGCCTCGCGCTCGGCCGCCATGGTCGTGAAGAGCGAGGGATCCAGTTGGAGCATGGAGTGAACCTTGCGGATCTGGCCCAGGTTCGAGGTCGCGCTGGAAATGGCGAAGGGGTTTTCTTCCTTGCTGTCGAGCAAGTTGCCGATCGTCATATAGGGTTTCTTGCGCTCGAACGAGGTTTCGAGCTTGGTGGCGCGGTTCTGGCTGGGCAGGGCGCCGAAGGAATGTTCGCCGCCCCGACCGCCGACGAAAAGCTGCCGATAATCCTCCTCGGTCTTGACCTTGCCCAGCAGGTGCTCCGTGAGCGCGCTGTTGCCCGGGAAATCGGTGATGTCGGAAATCAACACGGTGGCGGCGGCTTCCACGCCGTCGTTATACGCCTCCTCGTCCATGATGTCCTTGCGCGGCTTTCCCTGGAGGCCGGCAAGAAAGCTGGCTTCATTGTCCTTATGGTGCGCCATGAGGACTGCCAGTTCCTCGGTTTTCAGGTCTTTGCCGCCCGTTCGGCTCACGCGCGGGTTTATGCGCACGCCCTTCGGCTCGCTTTTTGCTGCGTCCTTCTTCTTTCCTCGGCCACGCCTGGGCGCCTTCGTCGTGGTTACAGGCGAATCGCTGTCGGGGACCTGCAGCGTGCTCGTCGGCGCGTCGGTGATATCCAGCGTGGGGGCCTGCAGCGAAGGCGATGGCGGCGTGAGCGAATCCTGAGGTGTCACGGTTGTCCCGGAATCCTGCTCCTTGAGCGGCGTCGACTCGCCGCCCGTCCGGTCGAGCCGCACGGTCAGACCGAGCCCGAGATGGGAGTACGGGAACTGGTTTCCCTTGCCGGGACCGAAGGTCGTCTTGTCGACGACCGACTTTTCCGCCTCCGACTGCGCATAGACGGTGTGAAGCATCTTGAGATATTGCGGGTCGTCGTCCTGCGCCTCGAAGACGGGCGCGGTTACGCGCTTGCGACGCTCGCCGACGCGCTCCTGCCACGTGGGATCGAGCCGGAAGGCAAAGTCATAGTTTTTTTCCCCCGACAGATTGATCGGCTCGAGATCCTGCTGGGGGGCATTGTCATTGTCGATCGTGAACGCGTCGTCCTGTCCGGATCCCTCGGGAGATATCTCGCCGCTGACCAGGTCGTATGATTTGTTCCGCGGCGATATATTGTAGATTTTCGTGCCGGAAATCACAGGTTCCAGGGTGTAGGCGTTCTTCGTTAGATGTTTTCTTGCAATATATTGAATTTGTGTTTTGTTATTAACGACTCTTTTGCCGTCGCCATTATCGCCGATCACGCGCTGGACGACCGTCGCTCCACCCAAACGCGACACGGCGACGGGTCGGGCAAGCGGCGCGGCGGGCGGCGGCATCGGCGGGCGGTTCGCGGCGTCCGCTTCGCGAGCCATCGGGTGATCGTCGTCGGCCCGGGCAGCGGCGAGCTCGTGCGCGGGTTTTGAGTGGATCGCCGCTGCCGCCGGCCGCTGGGCGGGCGCGCGGGCGGCGAGCTTTTCGCCGAGCGCGCGCAACCCCGTGACCGGCGGCTGTCCGTTCAGTTCGTCGCCGGTGCGTAGTAGTTGCCTCACCTTGGTCGTTGCCGGAGTTGGGCCGCCGGTGGGCAGCGATGGAGACGAATCGGCTGGCACCATGCGGTTGTGTTCGACGTGCTGGGCCATGGGCTCTTCTCCCGGGCGGCGCGGTCAATGCGGCCCCGCCAAGATGCGTCCGGAGTGACGCCTTTGTCAAAGAGCGAGAAGGACTTAAGTCCGGACGCGAGGCGATGGGGTCCATCTTTCGATAGCGCGGTGGCGCGCATCATCCCGTTATCATCGAAAATCATGATCTCGATGGCACGCCTCCCACGAGCGGCAGCCCAGCGCGCCTCCTAATTGGCGCGGCTCAAAGGTGTCAGATCACGTCTTGCGATAATAGTATGGCAGGCGTACTGTTATGTTACAGTGCGACTTGTGCGGCCGCTTTTTTTGGGGGGATGGGAATGGCATGGCGCGCCCGCTTCGGTGACGATGCTTTTGGCGTGATCGCCCATCAGGTCGGGTACCAGCTGCGCCGGCTCGATCTGCTCGCCATGGGGTTGTTGTGGGATTTTCTGACCCCGCTGGGGGTAACGCCCGGGCGGGCGACGGCGCTTGTGTTCATCGGCGAGCATGAGGGTTGCGACCAGGTGGCGCTCGCGCGGGCGCTTGGTATCAACCGCGCGAGCGCGATGGCCGCCGTCAACGAACTGGTCGCGCTGGGCGCGGTCGAGCGGAAACCGGGCCGCGACCGTCGCAGCAATGCGTTGCACCTGACGCCCGCCGGCGTCGCGCTGCGCGCTGATGTCGAGGCGGCGATCCTCCATCACGACGCAACCGTTTTCGGAGGCCTTACGCCGGAAGAGCGCGAGGCCTTCCAGCACACGATTCACAAATTGCGGGCGCTCAACGCCCAGGGCGCGTCCGTCGAACCGCGAAACAAGCGGGCATTGTTGAGGAGGATCAAATGAGGGAAATCATGTCGACACCATCTATCGCCCGGCTGCTCGCCGGAGCCGCGCTGCTCGCCATTCTGCCGGTCGCCGCCCAGGCCCAGACGACGCCCACCGGCCCGGAAACGACGGGAGCCAACCCCGCCACGCCCGACGCCACTACCACCGAGGGCGATATCCTGGTCACCGCGCGGCGCCAGTCCGAGCGGTTGCAGGACGTGCCGATCGCCGTCACTGCGTTCAGCGGCGAGGCGCTGGCCAGCCGCAGTGTCGATACGCTCGACCAGATTGCCAAATATACCCCCAATATCCGTTTCGATGGCGCCGCGGCACTGTCCGGCGGCAATTACAACGCCACCGTGTTCATCCGCGGCGTCGGCCAGAACGACTTCGCGATCTTCTCGGACCCGGGCGTCGGTTTCTATGTCGACGACGTCTATTATGCCCGCTCGATCGGCAGCGTGCTCGACGCGGTCGATCTCGACAGCGTGCAGGTGTTGCGTGGCCCGCAGGGCACGCTGTTCGGCAAGAACACCGTGGGCGGCGCCGTGCTGATTACCACCGGCCAGCCCGACACGACGCGCTTTTCGGGCAAGATCGAAGGGACCTATGGCAGCTTCAATCGTATCGATGTGAAGGGTTACGTCAACATTCCGATCGTCTCCGACCGCGTGGCGCTGCGCATATCGGGCGCGACGGTTCACCGCGACGGCTATGTGAAGCGGCTGCTCGACGGCGGCACCGAGGGTAACCGCAACGCCGATTCGCTGCGTGCCAAGCTGCGCATCAAGGCGACCGACGATCTGACGATCGACATCTCGGGCGACTATACAAGGGCACGCGAGAATTCGGCGCCATCCAAGCTGATCGCGGTCGCCAACGCACCGGGCATTACCGGCACGCCGTTCCTGACCAACTACAATGCCTATATCGCGCCTGGTCTCGGCATTACAGCGCCCAACGGGCAGAAGACGCTCAACGCGTCCTTCATCACCAGTGATCCGTTCACCACCTATGCCACCGGCCGCAACCGCAACGACCTCGATCTGTGGGGCGTGCAGGGCGTGATCCGTTATGGCATCGGCAATGCCGAGCTCAAGTCGATCACCGCCTATCGCGACATGAAGGCGGGGTTCAACCGCGACGGCGACAACACACCCTTCACCTTCCGCGAGACCGTCAACGACGACAAGCAGTGGCAGTTCAGCCAGGAACTGCAACTGACCGGCAAGGCGGTCGACGACCGGTTGAGCTATGTCCTGGGCGGCTATTATTTCAAGGAGAAGGCGTCCGACATCGCCCGCGCCGATCTCGCGCTCGGGCTCCAGCCACCCGCCGCGCTGACCCCGCCCTACACGCCGGCGGTGTTCATCCAGAACTATACCGACAATTACAGCTATGCGTTCTTCGGCCAGGCCAGCTTCGAGATCGTACCCCGGCTGAACATCGAGGTCGGCGGTCGCTGGAACAAGGACCACAAGATCTTCATCTCGATCAACACCCGCCAGCGCGACAATGTCCAGTTCATCAACGTCACGCGTGCGGCAAGCTGGTCGGCCTTCACCCCGCATGTCGGCGTGAACTTCAAGCCCAACCGCGACATCCTGCTCTACGCCAGCTTTTCCAAGGGCTTCAAACAGGGTGGGTTCAACGGCCGCCCGCTCGCCAGCGCCGATGAGGTCACCGCCTATGAGCCCGAGACGCTCGACAGCTATGAGATCGGGATCAAGGCCGATCTGCTCGATCATACGCTGACCGCCAACCTTGCCGGCTTCCATTCGATCTACAAGAACATCCAGCTGACGGTGAACCAGACCCCGCTCAACTTCGTCGCCAATGCCGCGGCGGGGAAGATCGACGGCTTCGAACTGGAGCTGATCGCCCGGCCGGCGCGATGGTTCAAGGCCAATGCCTCGCTCGGTTATCTCGACGCGCGCTACACCTCGGTCGGTCAGGGCCTCGGCCCGACCCAGATCCTGCCGATCACGCTCGCCAGCAAGTTCGTCAAGACGCCCAAATTCACCGCCACGGCGGGCGTCGAGATCAGCCACGACTTCAATGGCAATGGCAACCTGTCGCTGCGCGGCGACATCACGATGTACTCACGGATCTACCAGGACGTGGCCAATACCCCGCTCATTACCGAGCCGGGCTATGTGCTGGTCAATGCGCGGCTGACCTATGCGTTGCCGGGCGATGCGATCCAGTTCTCCGCTTTCGTCACCAATCTCACCAACGCGCTGTACCTGGCATCGGGCAACGCCAGCAGTTCGTTCGGCCTGGCCGAAGTGAGCTATGGCCGGCCGCGCGAATGGGGCATTTCGGCCAGCTATCGCTTCTGATGCAAGTTTGCCGCCCGGCCGCTAAACGGTCGGGCGGCGGTCCCCTGGCAGAGCGTGGTGTCGCGTCGCCGCGGGATATCGTTCCTGTCAGCTATTTGTGTTGCATGCTGCTCGTGGTGACGGCGCGATCGCGCGCGAAAGGCCTGATCGCTTCGTGCCTGACGCTGTGACAACAAAAAAGGGCGCTCCCGCAGGAGCGCCCTCGTTTTGAAGCAACCAGCCGGGCGACATGCGCCCGGCAAGCGGCTCACTTCATGTTGTCGATCTTGGCGTCGGCAGCGGCCTTAACATTGTCGGCAGCGGCATGCATGTTGTCGGCAGCGGCAGCGGCGTTCGACGTCATCGCGTCGGCGGCGTTGTCCGCACCGGCGACGATGTTGTCGGCGGTCATGTCGAGGTTGCTGGCCATCATGTCCGCGTTGTTCTCAACGGCGGCGGCTTCAGGCGACTTGTTGCAGGCGGCCAGAGACATCAGGCCGGCGGCAGCAGCGATAAGAACGATCTTCTTCATCAGGAGCTCCCAAACAGGATTATCGCGGCCGACCCGAGTGCCGTCGCGAAGCGCAGGCAAATAGCGTGCTCCCCAGACCCGTCAATCATCAAATTGTCGCAATCCCGCCGGGTTGCCGCCACCCGGTTCACGGTTTCGGGGTTACGGGACCGATCTCTTCCGGCGCATTGGCGACGATTGCGAGCATCGCCGTCCACGCCGCGACGTTCTGCGCCAGCTGTGCCGGGTCGATGCGGTCGAGCGTGTCCTCGGGCGTATGGTGCCAGTCGAAATAGCGCAGCCCCGACTGGTTGAGATCGATCGCCGCGACACCCGTCTTGAGCGTCGGCTCGACATCGGTGCCGTCTCCGGCCACCGCCGTCCCGCGCACGATCCCCAGCGGCGCCAGCGCGACCGCGAGGCGATCGCCGACCGCCTTGGCACTGTCCGGCAGGTTGACGTTGAAACGCCATACCCGGTCGGCGCCGAAGTCCGATTCGGCGGCCAGCGCATGGCGCTCGCCGGCATGGGCCTTGGCATAGGCGATGCCGCCGAAACCGCCGGTCTCCTCATCGCCGAACCATACGACACGGATCGTCCGGCGATGCTTGCCATCGGCGTGGACCAGCCGTGCCGCCGCCGCGGTGATGGCGATGCCGGCGCCGTCGTCGATCGCGCCGGTGCCGAGATCCCAGCTGTCGAGATGCCCGCCGACCAGCACCACGCCCGCCGCCGGGTCGGTTCCGGGCAGTTCGCCGACGACATTGCCCGACGGACCCTCGCCGAGTTGCTTCGGCGTGAGCGTCAGGTGCAGCGTCACCGGCTTGCCGAGCTTGACGATACGTTCGAGATTTTCGGCATCCGCCACCGACAGCGCGGCGGCGGGAATCGGCGTCACGCCGCGGGCGAAATTGGTGTTGCCGGCATGCGGCCCGCGCCCGTGATCGGTGCCGATCGAGCGAATGACGATCGCCGCCGCGCCCTTGCTCGCCGCGATATTCGGACCAACGAAGCGCGCCATGCCCTGGCTGCCATAGCTCGATCCGTCCTGGGTCGGCTGCATCGCGTTGGAGACGAAGGCGATCTTGCCGGCGAGGCTGCCGGCTGGTGCGAGCAGCAGGTCGTTGAAGCTGGCGAAATAGGCCACCGGCAGCGTCACACCTTCGGGCGGCGTCGCACCCGAATTGCCCAGCGCGGTCAGCCGCAGCGGCTGGGGGAAGGGGGCAACGACCTCGGCGGTCTCGATCCCGCGCTGCCAGATCGGCAGCGTGAACGGTTCGATCCTGACATTCTGGAACCCCAGCGCCTTCATCTTCGCCACCGCCCAGGTCCGGGCACGTTCCTCGGCGGCCGAACCATCCGGGCGTGGGCCGACCTCGGTCGTGACGCTCTCGACGATGGCATAGGCGGTGTCGTCGCTCAGTGCCTTGTCGCGCAGCGCCGCGATTCGCGGGTCAGGCGCGACCGGCGTCGGCATCGTGCGCTGAGCCAGTGCGGGGGAGGAAAGGGCGAGGAGGGCGGTAGCCGCCAGCAGGGGAGATGTGCGCATCCCGTGCTGACTAGGGTGCCGCGACGGGTTTGCCAATCGGCCTCGCGCCCACTACATGCGCGGGCGAAACATCCCGACATTCAAATCTCCCGGAGCGCTGCGAAGATGGCCGTTCAATATAGCTATGTCATGAAGGGCCTGACCAAGACCTTCCCCGGCGCGCCCAAGCCGGTGCTCAACAACATCCACCTGCAGTTCTTGCCCGACGCCAAGATCGCGATCATCGGGCCGAACGGCTCGGGCAAGTCGACGCTGATGAAGATCATGGGCGGCATCGACCCCGATTTCGTCGGCGAGGCCTGGGCCGCCGAGGGCATCAAGGTCGGTTATCTGCCGCAGGAGCCGCAGCTCGATCCCGACAAGACGGTGATCGAGAACGTCAAGCTCGGCGCCGGCCCGGTCGCGCTGATGGTCGAGCGCTTCAACGCGATCACCGCCGAGATGGGCGACCCGCAGGACGACACCGATTTCGATGCATTGATGACCGAGATGGGCGAGCTGCAGGAAAAGATCGACGCCGCCGATGGCTGGGCGCTCGACAGCCAGCTCGAACAGGCGATGGAGGCCTTGCGCTGCCCGCCCGGCGACAGCCCGGTCACCAACCTGTCGGGCGGCGAGAAGCGCCGTGTCGCGCTGTGCAAGCTGCTGCTCGAAAAGCCCGACATCCTGCTGCTCGACGAGCCGACCAACCATCTCGACGCCGAGAGCGTCCAGTGGCTCGAAAATTACCTCAAGGAATATACCGGTAACGTCATCCTCGTGACGCACGATCGCTACTTCCTCGACAACGTCGTCAACTGGGTGCTCGAGCTCGATCGCGGCCGCTATTACACCTATGAGAGCAACTATTCGGGTTATCTCGAAAAGAAGGTCAAGAGGCTCGAGCAGGAAGAACGCGAGGAGCAGGGCAAGGCCAAGGCGATCGCCGACGAGCTCGCCTGGATGCGCCAGACCCCCAAGGCCCGCCAGACCAAGTCCAAGGCGCGTATCCGCGCGTTCGACGAGTTGATGGAGAAGCAGGAAAATCGCTCGGTCGGCAAGGCGCAGATCCTCATCCAGCTGCCCGAGCGGCTCGGCGGCAAGGTGATCGAGGCCAAGGGCCTGACCAAAGCCTATGGCGACAAGCTCCTGTTCGAAAATCTCGACTTCGTGCTGCCGCCGGGCGGTATCGTCGGTGTGATCGGCCCGAACGGCGCCGGCAAATCGACGCTGTTCAAGCTCATCACCGGCCAGGAACAACCCGACAGCGGCACGATCGAAGTCGGCACCACGGTCAAGCTCGGTTATGTCGACCAGAGCCGCGACGACCTCAACCCCAACAACAATGTCTGGGAAGAGATTTCCGACAAGCTCGAAATCTTCCGCTTCGGCAAGCAGGAGCTCGGCACGCGCGCCTATGTCGGCGCCTTCAACTTCCGCGGCCAGGACCAGCAGAAGAAGGTCGGCCAGCTGTCGGGCGGTGAGCGCAACCGCGTCCACCTCGCCAAGATGCTCAAGGAGGGTGGCAACGTCCTGCTGCTCGACGAACCGACCAACGATCTCGACGTCGAGACGCTGCGCGCGCTGGAAGAAGCCCTTGAAAGCTTCGCCGGCTGCGCGGTGGTGATCAGCCACGATCGCTTCTTCCTCGATCGTCTCGCCACCCACATCCTCGCCTTCGAGGGCGACAGCCATGTCGAGTGGTTCGAAGGTAACTTCGAAAGCTACGAGGAAGACAAGCGCCGCCGCCTTGGCGATGCGGCCGATCGTCCGACGCGGCTGGCGTACAAGAAGCTGACGCGCTGATGAGCGACGCGACCGGCTTCGCGGTTCGCCCGGAGCTGGTCGCGCGCTGTTACGAACTCGCCCGCCAGAGCTACGTTGAGGGCGGCTTGCCGATCGGCTCGGTGCTCGCGCGAGGTGCCGAGGTGATCGGCGAGGGGCACAACCAGCGCGTCCAGCAGGGCGACCCGATCGCGCATGGTGAGATGGATTGCCTGCGCAATGCCGGCCGCCAGGCCAGTTATGCCGGCATGACGCTCTACACCTCGCTCAGCCCGTGCATGATGTGCGCGGGGACGATCGTGCAGTTCGGCATCCGCCACGTCGTGATCGCCGAGAACGCCAATTTCGGCGGCAACGAGGATTTCCTGCGTGAGCGTGGCGTGCATGTCGACATTGTCGATGACCCCGCCTGCACCGCATTGATGGCGCGCTTCATCGCCGAGCAGCCGGCGCTGTGGCATGAGGATATTGCGGTCGATTGACCTTAGCACTGCCTCGCGATGCGAACCGTCGCGGCCGGGACTTTGCATCGACCACAGCGGCATCTAATCTCCCTGCGATTCGTCGAGCGTCTTTCGACGATTTTGCCTTTGAAAAGCAGGCGGCGCGGTTGGAGCGCCGGTGAGCCTGCAGAAGGAGAGGACGTTCATGCGTCGTTTGCCCGCCGCCATCCTGGCGACCGTTCTGGCCGTCACCCCGGTCACGCTGTTCGCCGCGTCGGATGGCATTCCCGCGGTGATCGCGCGCGCGGTCGCCGATCCGTCGCGGCCAAGCGATGAGCGGGCTACCGACGCCAACCGCTTGCCGGCGGAGACGCTAGCCTTTGCCGGCGTCAAGCCCGGGATGGTGGTCGGCGAATTCTATCCCGGTGGCGGCTATTTTACCCGCATGCTCAGCGACGTAGTGGGGCCGTCCGGCCATGTCTACGGCATCGAGAATGTCGTGTGGAAGAGCTCGTACAAGGCCGATCTGGCCTTGCTGGCCGACGGCAAGATGAGCAACGTCACCATGTCGGCGCGGCCGTTCGGCACGGTCAATTTTCCCAAGCCGCTCGATCTGGCGTGGGTGACGCAGAATTATCACGATCTCAAGATCGCCCAATATGGCGTCGTCGACACGATCGCCTTCGATCGCGGGGTCTTCGCCGCGCTGAAGCCCGGCGGGACCTTCATGGTGCTCGATCATGAGGCGCCGGCCGGGCTGGACGACGCTGGGATCGCGAAGCTCCACCGCATCGAAAAGGCCCAGGTCATTCGCGAAGTGACCAGCGTCGGCTTCAAGCTCGTCGCCGAGGGCGCGTTTCTGCACCGCGGCACCGACGACTACAGCCTGCCGATCTTCGACAAGAAGGTGCAGGGCCATACCGACCAATATGCGCTGCGGTTCGTCAAGCCGCGACGCTAGACCGTAAAGCGCTTGGTGAAGCCCTTCACTGCCTTTTCCTGGGTGACCGACAAGGCCTCGACATGTTCGACCTCGGCAAGGCGTGGTCCCGAGCGTAGTGCGTCGAGCAGCTTGCCGAGCGCGACCTCGTCGCCGTCGGCCAGCACCTCGACGCGTCCGTCGCTGAGGTTGCGCACCCAGCCGGTCAGGCCCAGTTCGCGCGCGTTGCGCACCGTCCAGTCGCGATAGCCGACACGTTGCACCCGGCCGCTGACCAGCAAACGCTGCATCATCCCCATTGCCTCATACCAACGGCCTTAAAGATTGACCTGTGCCCAGCTTCGCGTTGTGACAGAAGCAACGCGGGCGAGGTCGTTGGCGAAGAAATTCCAGGCATCGCAACATTTTGAGACGACATGATC